>NC_007517.1:1955833-2277500 GCF_000012925.1 Geobacter metallireducens GS-15
GGCATCGGGTTTCTCGTATCTGAATGACGCAGTTATCGCCATTAACACGCTTGTTGCGAAGGGATTGCGGGTTGCGTACCTGGACATCGACGCCCACCACGGCGACGGGGTTCAGGAGGCCTTTTACGATACCGACCAGGTCCTGACCGTCTCTATCCACGAGAGCGGCATCTATTTTTTCCCCGGCACCGGCTTCGAGGACGAGATCGGTAGGGGGCAGGGGAGGGGATACTCGGTGAATGTTCCCCTCGTGGCCCACACCGACGACGCTCTGTTCATGAAGGCCTTTGACGAAGTGGCCTATCCCCTGATCGCCGCCTACAACCCCGATGTTCTGGTAACCCAACTCGGCGTTGACACGTTTCGCACCGACCCCCTCACGCGCCTCGAAATAACCACCCACAGCTACACCTATATCCTGCGCAAGCTGAAGGCGCTGAAAATTCCGTGGGTGGCAGTGGGTGGCGGCGGATATAACATGATCAACGTTGCCCGGGGATGGACCCTTGCCTGGGGGATCATGAACGGCGTGGAACTGCCGCCGAAGCTGCCGGCCCAATTCGTGGATATGATCGCGCCCATGGGACATCCGAACCGGATGCTTCTTGACGCCATGCACTGGGCAGAGGAGGATGACCGGAACCGGGCCCTCGACGCGGTGGAGAGGAGTATCGCTGCCATTCGGGAAACGGTCTTTCCCGTGATTATCGGAAATTATGCCGCGGCTGCCGGGGAATAGTGCACTCGTTGACGCTGCCGGACGGGTGCTCCACTCCCTTCGGGAGATCAATTTCCTATCTCAGGTGGAGCGTGAGCGATTCTACGTCGGCATACTTCCTCCGCGGCTCTTTGCGTACCTTGGCATCTCGCCGCAAACCCTCTGCGGCGCCGACGGCCTGAGGCGCATCAAGGTCATCGCCCCGGAGGGGATAGGGATTGCGCGGATCGAGGTCAAGGCGCACCCGGCAGACACAGACACAGCCTTTTTTCTGGAACTGGCAGACACCCACTACGGCCAGATGGAGCTTTCATTCTGCATCATCGCCGATCCTGAAACGCCCCGCTATTACGTGGACAAGGACGCAGCGGGGCGAGACAACTGCTTTACGACCCTGGGCCGCAATATTCCCGAGGAACTCAGGGCCATGGAGGCGGGTCTCTTCCCGAACCAGACGAGGCGGGGACTACACCTTTTCGGGGAGTTCTTCCCCATCTTCGAGCGGTTCGTGGATTCCCTCGGAATGGAGATGATAGTGGCGGAGCCCCTGACCTACGACAATGCCATCCGCTATGAAAAGTACGGTTTCGACTACATAACCGGAAAGCGGCTCATGCTGGAAATAGACCAGGAGTTCCGCCGGGGCGGAATCCTTTTCGGGCGGCTCGACGGTTCTAACCCGTTTCGGATGCCAGGTGCTGAGCGTACGGTGCGGGGGAGGAGTTGGGCCATCCACGACGGGATCATGGACGAACCCTGGGACGAGGTGCGGATCTACAAGACGGTTGGAGAACATGCTGGAATCGACACCTTTCCCGACAGAAACAATGAAGGAGGACACCCCTGACATGCACGCGCAAACGAAAGACCTCACCCCCATCAAGGGAATTCGCTACTATTACCCACCCGATGATGCCGTTCTGGTTTTCAAGGACGAGAAGGAGCGGATACATTACGGCGGCATGCCGGTGCCGCTGCTGGAGGATGACTTTGCCAGGCTGGACGGAGAGCCATCCTACGATGAGGTTGGCCGTGGGGTTTACCAGGCCCTTCGGAGCAATCCCGACTGCATCCTCTGCGACAAATATGCGGCACTCCTCAGGGACGCCTATCCCCACTACCTGGCCGAGTTGGCCAGCAATGCCATCATGATCGACAGCAAGGACGTGGAAGTTCCCTATCTCGACCGCAAGATCGCCTGCCTGAAGGTTCTTGCCCTTCTGGAGCCGCAAAATCCGGCTCTCCCCCTTGAGATCGGCAGGGTCTTTCTTGATCGGGGGATGCGGCTTTCGGCCCTCCATCTTTCCACCGTCAGCATCTATCGGGCCGAGCACTTCCTCAACCGGGCCCATACCCTCGCACCGGACGACCGCAACATCAATCGTTACCTGGGAGAGGCGTACTACCTTCTCGGCAAGTACGACGAGGCGGTCGGTTTCTGGCGAAAGGCCACGACAACTGACGAGCCGGAAGCGGAGCGGCTGCGGGAGCGCATTGAACGGATTAGCGCCGGGAATGTTCCCCTGATTCCCCCTGTTGATTATCTGGAAGCAATCGGAGCGGCCTTTGCATGTAACCAGACCGGAGAGTACGAAGAGTCTATTGCCATTCTTCAGGATATCCTGATGGATCCGGTATTTAGCGAGGAGTTTCCCATCCCTGAGATTCACTGCGTCATCGGTAAGGGATTCACGGCCCTCGACATGCCGAAGTACGCCGAGGCGGAATTTCGCCAGGCCCTTGTGATGGATCCGGCTCACGAGGAGGCCCGAGCTCTCCTTGCCACGATCGCTGCTGCGTAGTTAGGGGTGTCCATGTTCGGCTTCAGCATTGCAGACTGGATTTTCATTGGCCTGGTGATGGCAACGATCTTTACCTGTGTTGCCATCAGCGACATGCGGAGGAAATAACACTGATGCGTGCGGATATTCGGTATGGAAGGTAGCGAAATGACGGATGAGCATGACGAGCGACGACCATTGGGGCTGGTGCTCCTTACCGGGCTCTATCTCTTCTTTTTTGTCGTGACAGTGTCCACGTATGGCAGTCCGTTTCCGTTTCTCGGCAGGATTTACCTCGGGACGGTTGCCAAGGCACTTATCTTTGTCGACAGCCTTGTCTGCCTCTATCTCTTTCTCGGGCTCATGAAACGGCAAAACATGACCTGGTACCTGCTTATCTGCTACAACCTGTTCGAGGTAATCAACACAATCGTTAACCTGACCTTTATCACGCCGGCAGAACTGGAGCGGGTCATCGGAGAACGGATCGACCAGGAGGCGCTCATGGTCAACAACATCGCGAGCGCCCTGGCGATTCTGCTCCTGACCCAGTATATCTACCGGCACAAGCATTACTTCACGAACTCTCGGAAGTATCTCTTCTGACAGGGATTTGACCGGCGTATGCCGAGGTGGGTACCCCTGTTTCTGGCGCTCAGATGTGGGCAGCTAAACGTTTTACGGGAGGATAGATGTGTTTTTGAAGTCATTGATGGAGCCAAAGGAGGAAGGTGGGCTTTTCCAGAAGCTCATGCACGGCCTTGCCGGTTCCATCTTCCATGGCGAACAGGCGAATTCCCGGATTGACCTGAGCGATACCCGCGGAGTATCGATCAGGATCGAGAATCTCAACAAACATTTTGGCGACAAACATGTGCTCAGGGATGTGAACCTGGAGATTCGTTCCGGCGAAACATTCGCCATCATCGGTCCATCGGGAACCGGCAAGAGCGTTCTGCTTCGGCACATCGTCAAACTTGTGCGCCCCGACAACGGCGAGATTTATATCGATGGGCACCCCATATTTGCCGCCAATGGCGAGGAAACGACCGCCAATTACCGTTACAGCATGGTCTTTCAGTCATCGGCCCTGTTCAACTCCCTTACCGTGGGAGAGAACGTGGGACTGTGGCTGCGGGAGAAACGCGTTTGCAAGGAACAGCGGATCGGGGAGATAATCCGCGAGAAACTGGCCATGGTGGGGCTTGAAGGGACCGAAGAGCTCAAAACCTCAGAGCTTTCGGGGGGTATGAAAAAGCGGGTCGCCATTGCGCGGTCCCTGGCCATGAATCCAGACCTGATTCTCTATGACGAGCCCACTGCAGAGTTGGATCCGGTTACCACCGATGAGTTGGCAAATACGATTATCAGACTCAAGGAAACGACGAAAAACACCACGGTCATCGTGACTCACGATCTCAATTTCGCCCTCTATGTTGCCGACCGGATCGCCATGATGCACGGGGGAACCATCGTTGGAGCCGGGACTCCTGCCGAGATAAAGGCGAGCGAAAACCCTATAATCAAGGGATTCATCTATACGACTACCAAAGGGATCAAGGGGTGAGCGCCGCTTTGCTGGTTTCCGGCGTACCCGGTCAGGGCAGGAATCCATGAATATGCTCAACACAATTAGCGGTATTTTCACTGCTGCCGTCGTGACGACGGGCGCCCTTCTGCTCTCATCCTGCGCTGAGCTCAAGCAGGACCGTCCCCTGCTGCCGGTCCGCGAATACGAGCGGATGATCGTGGGGCGCCTCGACGCCGAGTATGTGGGAACCGACAACTGCGTCTCCAAATGCCACAAGCACGAGAAGATTGCCGATGATTTCAGGCACAGTCTGCACGGCGAGCAGATAAAGCCGGAGACCGGCCTTCCGCTCGTCAACTGCGAGTCGTGCCATGGCCCTGGGAGTCTTGCCATAGAAAAACTCGGCGATAACGTGGAAGAAAATGACGAAAAAAAGGTGAAGTGCGACACAAGCACGTTCCTTGACATCCACAATCTCCCGACACCAGCCCAGTCACTCATCTGCCTCAAATGCCACGCGGCCGCCTCGTCGCCGACCCTGGCCCACTGGACCGGAAGCGTTCATGCCCTGAACGACGTTGGCTGCTTTGACTGCCACAAACTACACCGAAGCCCTCGCCAGAAGGTGACCAGGGAGGAGACCGCAGAGCTCTGTTATGGCTGCCATACGGAGATCAAAGCCGAGAACAGCCTCTTTTCCCACCATCCGATCAGGGAGAAGAAGATTGCCTGCACTGACTGCCATGATCCCCATGGCTCCGTGCAACCCCATCTCCTCAAGGGAAGCACCCCCAAGGAGCTCTGTACCCGTTGCCACATGGAGAAGCAGGGGCCCTTCGCCTTCGAGCACGGCGATGTGACCGAGAATTGCGCCACCTGCCACTCACCACACGGTTCGGTCAACAACCATCTCCTCAATGCCGCCATGCCGTTTCTCTGCCTCCAGTGCCACGGGGGGCATGTGGTTACGCTGATGCCGAATGATCCTGTAGACAAGCGTCTGTTCAACAACCGCTGCACCGACTGTCACTCACAGATCCATGGGACCGACATACCGGCGGGGGCCAATAATAATAGGGGCAACTTCCTCCGGTAGGCGGAATCCAGGCAACCGTAAGGAGTTTGTATTGTGATAAGGCGGGGATACATAGCAAAATTCGTGATGATGGTGGTGTGTCTTTGGGCTGCGACGGCCGTTGCGGCGGGAAGCGACGAGGCCGTTTCTGACAGCGGAACCACTGGTCAGCCACCCGCCGTCGAAGGTGTGACCGAAGAGCAAACTTTCGAGGAACCCCCCGAGCCCCCCCCCGAGCCCCCCCCCGAGCAACCCCTCCAGAACATGGAGATCGAGACCCATCGCATTGCGGAGGCTTCAGCCGGCTATCGCTTTGTTGGCACCCGCGACAGCGGCGTCAGGGCTGCTGAGTACGACTA
The DNA here is from genome assembly GCF_000012925.1 of Geobacter metallireducens GS-15. NCBI lineage: Bacteria > Pseudomonadati > Thermodesulfobacteriota > Desulfuromonadia > Geobacterales > Geobacteraceae > Geobacter > Geobacter metallireducens. The sequence goes on from NC_007517.1 coordinate 1,961,298, forward strand.
TCTTCATTCGAGCCTTGCGGGTGGAGCGCGCTTGACGCATCTTGGCAAGGACCTGAAGCTCGATGTGGACGGCGCCTTTCTCAATACCGAGGACTACTTCGCCAACCTCATGGCCGATTACGGCGGGTACTACCGGCTGACCGCGCGGACCGAATCGCTCTTCCATAACCTGGATCACGTGACGAGCGATTTGGGTATTTTCGATGATCCTGATCGTGCTGCACGTTACGGCGTCTCCACCCGGCGGGACTCTATCCAGTTTCGCTACAAACTCCACGATTACCCTATCCATTTGAATCTGAGCCACTGGCTCATTGACCGGGAAGGTACGCAGCAGCGCCGCTATGCTGATTTTTCATTTGAAGATTACTATCACAATATCCTTATCCCGACTGAGCCTCCTATTGTTCCCGGGTCAAAACTCTACTTCAGGTCACGCAGTGTTAAGCAGGTGTCCTCCGAAGGGACGGCTGGCTTCGACGCCCATCTGGGGCCGGTCAACGTCGTCTATTCCTTCCTCTTCAGGGAGTTTGACAACGGGGAGTCAACGCCTATCCATGAATACAAAGCGCTGACAGGCCCTTCCGAGCACAACGAAGACCCGGAAAGCCGCTACTATTCCCACACCGTAAAGCTTTACACGTCACCAGCAGGGGGGATTACCGGCGCAGCCTCCTATACGCATGGCAGGAGGGAGAACCTTTCTTCGCTGACGTCGGTTGTCGGAGCTGCTAATGTCAAGGACACAATCCAGAATGCAGCGGGCGATTTCACTTACTCTCCCTGCGCGTGGTTCACGACTGCCATCAAATACCGACATCTCACTATCGATCGCGATACACCGTCAACGCTGTTTATTCCCTCTCTGTCGACCCAGACGGTAACACTCCGCCAGGGTATTGATACGCGAAAGGACACCATTTCGGCAAACCTGACCATCCGGCCCAATATGCTCATGAGCGTCAATGGCGAATATCAGGGTATCTTTCAGCACCGCAGCAACACCGGAACGACAGATCCCAAGACGATGTGGAATCTTCCCGAGGATTCCGATACCCATAAGGGAATCCTGACGGTACTGTTCCGCCCCATCAAGGGATTTCGGCTCAGGGGCCTTTACGAGTACACCACCACCAACAATCCCCTCTACGATTCCGACCCCGAACAGAAACATGAAGGGAGACTTCTCGCCACCTACACGAATTCCAGCCGATGGGGCGCGTCGGCAAACTATCGCATTGCCCGGGAATGGAACGATCGCATCTCCCGGACCACTCACCCTGAACTCCTCGATAGCCCCGAGACCTACGTTCTTCCTCGCGACCGGAATTTCGTGCATGCGTCCGTCGGCTTCTGGGTAAGCCCCATCGACCGGTTCACGGTAAGCGGCAATTTCGGATACTTGCGGACCAGGGCTGAACAGGCAGTCCTCTTTGCCACCGTTTTCAATGGTATGAATGCCGCAACCGAATATGTCTCCCAGGGCGAAATCTATTCCGTAAACGCCGCATACCATGCCTCCGAGCAACTCGATCTCTCCCTTGCGTATCAGCTGGTCCATTCCCGCTCGACGTTCAAGCCTGGCAGGACTACCTCGGACGGTACTCCTACCGACGGAATCAGTGAGCTTTCGCGGATAAAGACCGTGGAACATTCCCTGTCGGCCCGCGCTGACTACCGGCTAATGAAGCATTTTGGCTGTTCGTTGGATTATACTTACCGTGCATACGACAATCGGTTGTCTTCCGAAGGTGACGGAGCGGTTCATGAGGTTACCGCCCTACTAAAGACTTCGTGGTAATATTTTTATGTGGCAACGCACCTTGATACTGAAACGACTCATATATATTCTGCCGGTGTTGATTTTTGCAGTCTGCGCTACACCTGCGTCCGCGGCGAGAAAGTTCGTGGCGGCTGTCCTTACCAGCGACATGCCGCGGTACAAGGAGGCCTACCGTGCCTTCGTCAAGGGACTTGCCGCCAAGGGATACGGAGAAGGTGAGGTGGAATTTGTGACCCAGACTCCGAACCCGGACCCCATCTCCTGGGCCAACAGTGTCAGAAAATTCAGCGCCCTTGACCCTGATATCCTTGTCACGTTCGGTGCGCCTGCCACAATATCGGCCACACAGGAAGTCCTCAGGATGCCGATCGTGTTCGTGGACGTGTACGGACCGGTGGAAACGGGCATTTCGCGAAGCATGACGAAAGCAGGAGGAAATCTGTGCGGCGTCAGCTCCAAGGTGCCCATGACCACACTCATTAAGGCTATGATGGCCATACGTCCCGTTAAGACCCTTGGTATTCTTTATAACAGCAGGGAGCGCGGTTCTTATGTCCAGATGCAGGAGATCAAGCGACTGGCCGCCCAGCAAGGATTTGCGGTGTTAGAGGCGAACGTGCCGGTTGCTTCCGGTCTCGACGCGGCATTAACCCATGTGCTGTCAAAATCCGATTGCCTCTTTGTCTCCGAGAGTTCCGTTGTGAACCGTGGGATGGATAAGGTAATGCACAAGGCCATGAGAGCTAAGGTTCCGGTCATTTCTCTCGCACCTGATGCGGCAGGGAAGGGGGCCTTGGTATCCCTGGAGGTGAGCCCCACGGAACAGGGACAACTGGCTGCCAACCACGTGGCCAAGATTCTTTCGGGGATGAAACCGGGAGATCTTCCGATTCTTACGCCCCGCAAAGTCGATCTTGTAATCAATCTGGAAAGCGCGAAATCCCTTGACCTTCAGGTTCCGTTCCGTGTATTGAGTCTTGCCACGAAGGTGATCAAGTGATTCAGCGTGATAATGGGTTGGTGTGCCGATAGAGGTATTGATGGGAAAGATTCTGATCGTTGATGACGATAAGGCGTTTTCGCAATTTCTCAAACGATATATTAATCAGCATTATCCAGTACTCAAGGTGCAGATCTGCACGAGTCCGGTCCGAGCCCTTCCGATAATTAGCAAGGGTGATGTTGATCTGCTTCTGGTTGACTATGAAATGCCGGTGCTCGACGGGGATAAGGTCGTCAAGTACGCATGTGAAGTAGGGATGGACAAGAGCAGGATAATCGTACTTTCCAGCCGTGACGCGGATTTTCTCCATGAGCATTTCCCCCTGGGGACCTGTCTCGCAGTGATGAACAAGTACGAAGCACGGCAGAAGGCCGTGCTCGACATGGTATTCAGTTCACTTCAGCGCAAGGCGGCGGGGAGATAAGGATAATTCCGTGCAGGAGGATCTGCCGATGGGAGCAAAAGAGATTACGGTTGTGTTTTACCGTCAGAATCACATGAGAGACAACTGGAAAGTGGATCTCGACGGTGTTGAGGCGGAACGTTTCTTCGGCAAGCTGGAGGGAGACCTCTCCCGTGCCGGGGTCGTACTGAAGAGATCCCGCAACGAAGCCTTTACCATAGACATCAACAGCTATGCCGACCTGTTAAATGCGGTAAGAATTTCCTCACCCGCTGATGGCTTCGGTAGCGTCTGCATCGGGCACATAATCGGGCAAAGCCAGAATCTCGACATTATGGACGACATCCGACGTGCCGTGATGAGAATCGCCTTTGCGCCGGAGACTGTTCCTCCAGAGGACCATAACCGGAAGGTATGTCACAACTGCGGTTGTGGCTGTTGAGCACTATGCTGAGTCAGTCCTGGAGCGGCGTCACAGGCACAATGCTTGCGGAGAGGGTGCCGTTTTCAAGTGAAAGAAGAGCGAAGCTCGGTTTGCTGAATCCCCTTTTGAGGCAACCGGGGTTAACGTAGAGTATTCCATCGATCGTGGTGACGGTGGGGACGTGAGTATGGCCATAGAATACTGCATCGGCCTTCTCTTCGGCAGCCCTCGTGGTAAGCTTGTCCAAGCCTCCCTTCACGCCGTAACGGTCGCCGTGGGTGAGGAGAAACTTCATTCCTTCAAGCGACAATAAGGATTCCCGGGGAGAGTCTGTCGAGAAATCGCAGTTACCGAGAACCTTGATGACGGTTTTGCCGCACAACAACTCCAGAAAAATGGCATCATCGGTGTCGTCGCCCAGGTGAAAGATGTGGTCCACGTCGCCAGCCAGGTCAAAGGCGCGGGCGAGAAGGGTATGATTGCCGTGGGTATCTGAAAAAATCGCAATTTTCATTTTTTTATTGTAACAAACACCCCCCCCTCACAGTCAAAAGAATATTGTCCTCCATTCATGTCTGTAAACGGTTGCCGATGAAGTTTCCGCATCCGGATGAGGGGGACCATACTGACGCTCAGTCCCTGCGGAGAATCCCATGAAGAAAAACCATGTAGTGATCGGCGTGATCATCGTGGCTGCCCTTGCCCTTCTTTTCACCCTTTCGATCCAGATTGCGCGGCTGATTTTGGGCGATGGACCCATGGTGAGTTCCGGCGAAGGGGTCGGGTATGTGGAGGTCAAGGGACCTATCCTGGAATCCGAGGAAATCGTCAAACAACTCAGCGAAATGCGGAAAAAGACCAATGTGAAAGCGGTCGTCCTGCGGATTGAGTCCCCCGGCGGGGTCATCGGTCCGTCCCAGGAGATTTATGAAGCGGTGAAGAAGCTCGCCAAGACCAAGAAGGTCGTGGTTTCCATGGGGAGCGTGGCCGCATCCGGAGGGTACCATATTGCCATCCCCGCCGCGGTCATCTATGCCAATCCCGGCACCATAACCGGGAGTATCGGCGTTTTGATGAAACTTGCCAATGTCGAGGGTTTGATGGACAAGGTGGGGATGAAGGCCTTTACCCTCAAGAGCGGTAAGTTCAAGGACGCAGGCTCACCGGTACGTGCCTTGACCGATGAGGACAGGGCGCTGCTTCAGGGAGTAATCGACAATCTTCACACCCAGTTTGTGAAGGCCGTCGCCGAGGCGCGGAAACTCCCGGTCGAAGAGGTCAGGCGTCTCGCGGACGGGCGGGTGTATACCGGCGAGCAGGCTGTGTCGCTCAAACTCGTTGACCGGCTCGGGACCCTTGAGGATGCCGTTGAGGAGGCGGGTCGCCTGGCAGGAATCAAGGGTGAGCCGACATTGCTGATGCCGCCGAAAAAACGGAAGCATCTCAGGGATTATCTGCTGGAAGAAGCATCGGGCTTCTTTCGGGAGATAGTGCGGCGCGAGGGGGGATTCAGCGTCAACTACGAGCTTGATCCGGCCGTGGGCAATGGAGGCCGTTGACGGTATGGCGGGGCGCCATACCACTCACCAGGTTCTGAAAGCGCCTGAGTCGATGTGAACAAATCCCGAGTTGGGGTAGAAACCGACACCGCCCATGTGGAGGTCGACGGCAGCCTCCCGAATGCTGGCGATGCTCTTGCCGGGAATGGAGATGTCGATGGCCCTGCCGGCAAGGTGGAGGCTATGCTGGGCAACTCCGTGGCCGTTCTCCCGCAGCAGGTTATTGTAGAGGGGCGAACGGTAGGCCGAGATGATGTGTATCTCGTTGTTGCCGCCAAACTTCTTGTCGACGAGATTGAGGAACTCAAGGGTGTTGACGTCCATCTCGGTCACTTCATTGGTGTAGTGGCACCGGAGAATCCAGTTGAGGGTGTTGAGGGAGTCGAGATCGTAATTTCCGGCTGCATCCCGGAAGGCCAGGGCAATTCGTTCACGGGTATGAGTGTTGAAGAGGGAAAGCTGTCCAGGGGGCAAGAGTTCCGGTGTTGACACGAAACGTCCGAATGCCGATCCCACCCCCATGAGCGTAAGTGCTCCTGTAAGGGTGGCCTTTAGAAAGTTTCTTCTGTTTAACATCTTGAAATCCATTGATTTTTACCTGCCTTTATTCGAGTGCTGCGGGAAAACGGAGTCCTATTCGTACCAAAAACGGGTTTTGTGTGTCAACCGTTTCGGTCCCTTGCGGCCTGCAGTGGCTGCCGAATGGGTCAATTACCGGAACGTATGCCATTGATAAAGCAAAAGGAAGGCCAATCGCCTTCCTTTTGTGAATTTTACAGGAAATTTACACTCCGTGCCTCAGCGGGGCATGGGGCAGTAAAGGTTGCCGTAGGGGCGTCGGCTTAGGGGAAGAACCTTCACGAACTCTTCCTTGGCCACGTCTGCGTAGTCGATGCCGAAATCGTTGCAGTATTCCTTCAAATACCCTTCCAGCTCAAGCCGATCCTCATCGGTAAGCTCGAACACACCGACCTCTCGTGAGAGTTTCGTTTCGTCCACGCCCCCCCGCACAAAGATGGTGCCGCCGTGCATGCCGGTGCCGAAGCGAAAGCCGTGCTTCGGTTTCTCCGGCTCGTCGCTGAACAGGTCGAGAAGGATGAGTACCCCCCCAGCCATGTACTCGCCGAAGAAGTCACCAGCCTTGCCGCCGGCGATCAGAACCGGCTTGTTGGACTCGTAGGACTTCATGTGGATGCCGACCCGGTATCCCACGTCCTTGCGAATGTGGACCCGCCCACCGCGCATGCCGTACCCGAGCACGTCACCGGCGTGGCCGTGGACGATGACCTTGCCCGCATTCATGGTGTTGCCGATGTTGTCCTGAGCGTTGTCGTTCACGACGATAGTGGCGCCGTTCATGAACGCAGCCAGGTCGTTGCCTGGAACGCCGTTGATGGCAATGGTGACCGGCCTGTTGATGCCGTCGCCGATGAAGTACTGGCCGTTCACGTTGTCGAGGACGATCTCCGCGGCCCCTGCGGCCACTGCCTCACGGATTTTCAGGTTCAGGTCCCGGTAGTAGAGACCTTGAGCGTCAATTTTTGTCATAGGAACCTCTCTCAAAGGGGCCAGGCTGGGGTGACGGGGGTAACAGGTCCCCGCTCCCCGGTCCCTGGTCCCGGATGTCAGATTACTCCCGGCTGCATCTTGGCGATGACCGGCTCTCCGCCGCGGGGTGCCCAGACCTTGTCGGGTTTGGGGCAAATCTCGCGGATTGCCGCCTCCTCGGAGGCCATGTAGACAAAATCGTCCTTGGTGGCACAGACCAGGGGACGGAGCTTCACCCGGTCATTGAGGCCGATAAGCCCTTCATTGCTGGCAAAGAGGATGGCGAAGGGGCCGTTGAGCAAGGCGCTGCCGTAACACTGGCGGATGGCGGTGAGAAGCTGTCGCTCGTCTTCGGGAAGGGCGTCGATGATGTCCCAGAAGGGGGAGGCCATGGCTAGGCTCGCCAACTCCGGGGTGAGACCGTGCTTGCGGATCAGGAGGTCGAGGGTGTAGGCCACGACCTCGGTGTCGGTCAGCATGGTGCAGAGGTAGCCGTACATTTCCAGGTACCGCTTGTTGATGCCGTAGGACGAGATCTCGCCGTTATGGACAATGGACCAGTCCAGCAGCGTAAAGGGGTGAGCGCCACCCCACCAGCCCGGGGTATTGGTCGGAAAGCGGTTGTGGGCGGTCCAGATGTATCCCTTGTATTCTTCGAGTCGGAAGAAGTTGGCGATCTCCTCAGGATAGCCGACCCCCTTGAAGGCCCCCATGTTTTTGCCGGAGGAGACCACGAAGGCTCCTTCGATACCGTTATTGATCCCCATGACGTGTCGGACGATGACGTCCTCGTCGGTCATGTTCTGAAACTCGATAGCCTCGTTGTACTCGGCTGTCTGGAGGGGCTTCACGAAGTAACGTTTGAAGGCCGGCGGATTGGCGATGGCCGGGGTACGACGGGTGGGGATCTCTTCGTGATGTTCGATGTAGAAGTGCTGCTCCAGATATTCCTCGGTGAGCTGTTGCGCCATTCCACTCTCGTACATGAGGTGGAAGGCGTAGAAATCCTTGAACTCAGGATAGATGCCGTAAGCTGCGAAGCCACCGCCGAGGCCGTTTCCCCGGTCGTGCATGAGGGCGATGGACTTGATGATGACACTCCCCTCGACCAGGTTGCCGGCGGTGGAGATGAAGCCGGTCAGGCCGCAGTTGGAGATGTCTTTCTGGAAGTAGTGGGTCGGTTTCAATTCTCTGGTCATGTCAAAACCTCGATCTGGTCGTCGCGAAACGGTGCCGGGTCAATGCCCGACGGCCCTGGCCTGTTCGTAAGCTCCCGTCACTTTGCCGACGGGGGCGAAGAGGGTGGAGCGAATCTCCCGGGGGAGATTGACGAAGCCGAAGTCGGGGGTGAGGAGGTGGTCCTTGAAAGAGCTTACCTCGATCCGGTCGCGGATAAGACCGGCAAAGATGCCGGCCCGGTCCACGGCCCCCACGAGGACGGCGCCAGCCAGGATACCGTCCTTGAGGACGATCTTTCGGTACTGGTAGTTCTCCAGATCCTGATAGGTGAGGATCTCGTATTCCTTGGGCTCCACCGGGTTCGTGATCCCCATGGAGATGGTGGATACCTTGAAGAGTTCGATGGAGTTCATGGCAATGCCGCCTTGGTACCCCTTTGAACCGCCCGCCATGGTTACCCCGGCGATGTCCCCCTGGATGTAGGCGTCGGGCCAGATGGGCATCGGGTTCTTGACGCCGGAGAAGAAGTCCTTTGCCTCGGCCACGTCGCCAGCGGCGAAGACCCCCTTCACGTTGGTCTCCATCAGGTCGTCCACCACGATGCCCCGGTTCACCTCCACGCCGCTTCCCTTGAGGAATCCGGCTGCGGGGCGCACCCCGATGGCGACGACAACCGTGTCGCAGGGGATAAAGTCGCCCGACTTCAGGGTGACGCCGGTGATGGCGGCGCCATCACCCTCGATCCGCACCACCGTGTCCTCGGTGATGACGTCGATGCCGTTGGCCTTCATCTTTTTGGCCACTACCCGCCCGGCGGGGCGGTCAAAGGCGGCGGAGAGGATCCGGTCGGCCAGTTCCACGATGGTGATTTTTTTATCGATAAGATGGAGTCCTTCTGCAGCCTTGAGGCCGATGAGGCCGCCGCCGATGACCACTACCTTCTCGATATCGTCGGCAATCCCCTTGAGTTTCGCCGCGTCGTCCCAGGTGGTGAAGGTGAAGATCCGGTCCTTGCCGGCCATTCCCTCGATGGGAGGAACGAAAGGGTCGCCTCCCGTCGCAACGAGGAGCTTGTCGTAGACGATCACATCGCCGCCGGCGATGGTCACTTTCCGGTTGTCGGTGTCGACGCCAACCACTTCCGCGTTGAGGAGGAGGTTCACCCGGTTCTTCTCGTAGAAGTCCTCCGGGAGGTAGGCCATCCGCTTTTCCGTGATGAGGCCGCCGAGGAGGTAGGAGATGAGGGGGCGGCCGTAGGCTACGTGGCGCTCCCGCGAGATGACGGTGATGTTCCCCTGCTGGTCGATGCTCCTGATACCCCGGATGGCGCCCACGGCAGCCACGGAGTTTCCAATGATCACATAGTTCATTTCTGGCTCCCCTCCTTGTAGACGAGTGCCCGGTTGGGGCAGGCATCGACGCAGGCCGGGCTGGTGCGGTCCGGGCAGAGGTCGCACTTGTTGGCCTTTTTCTTCGTGAGGTTGCGCTGCACGGCGCCGTAGGGGCAGGCCATGACGCAGGACCAGCAGCCGACGCACTGTTCGGTGTCGATCCGGACCACGCCCTTGTCGTCTTTCTGGATGGCGCCGGAGATGCAGGCCCGCAGGCAGTCGGGCTCGTCGCAGTGGCGGCAGGTGGTGGAGAAGGAGACGACTCCTCCGTCCCACTCCTCGACGGTGCAGCGGGAAATGGGGCGGTACTCCTCGTGGAGAAATGCCTTGACCGGGTTTTTGGACTGGGAGTGCTCGGTGATGCACGCCACCTCACAGAGGTGGCAGCCGATGCAGACGTCTTCGATCATGTAGATGCGCTTCATACCTTATTCTCCAGCGGGCATGACGCCCAGGATGTTCATGTCTTTCTCGGTGAGGCCAAGGGCGCGGAGCTTGTAACGGTTGCCCCGCAGCGACTCCAGGGCGTTGAGCCCCATGCCGCCCAGGATTTCCTTCATCTCGTGGCCCCAGGCGTGGACCAGGTTCACCAACCGCTCGGCACCAAGTTCGGGGTTGAGGCGCTTGGCGAGGTACGGGTTGTTGGTGGTGATCCCCCAGGGGCACTTGCCGGTGTAGCAGCGCTGACAGAGGGTGCATCCCAGGGCCAGAAGCGTCGAGGTCCCCATGTTGATGGCGTCGGCCCCAAGGGCAATGGCCTTGATGGCGTCCCCTGATGAGCGAACCCCACCCCCCACCACGATGGATACCTGGTTCCTGATCCCCTCGTCCCGGAGCCGTGCGTCAACGGCGGCCAGGGCCAGCTCCATGGGGATGCCGACGTTGTCGCGAATCACTTGGGGCGCCGCGCCGGTCCCTCCCCGGAAACCGTCGATGGTGATGATGTCGGCTCCGGCCCGGGCCACGCCCGAGGCGATGGCCGCCACGTGGTGGACCGCAGCGATCTTCACCGACACCGGCTTCGTGTAGTTGGTGGCTTCCTTGAGGGCGAAGATCAACTGGCGCAAATCTTCGATGGAGTAAATGTCGTGGTGGGGCGCCGGCGATATGGCGTCAGCCCCGGCCGGGATCATCCGGGTTTCGGAAATCTGATCGTTAACCTTCTCGCCGGGGAGGTGGCCGCCGATCCCCGGCTTTGCCCCCTGGCCCACCTTGATCTCGATGGCAACGCCGGCGTTCAGATAGGCTTCGCTCACACCGAAGCGTCCCGATGCCACCTGTACCATGACGTTGCTGCCGTACTGGTAGAGATCCCTGTGGAGTCCACCCTCGCCGGTGTTGTAGAGGGTGCCCAGTTCCTTGGCTGCCATGGCCATGGCCTTATGGGCGTTGAGGTTAAGAGCCCCGTAGCTCATGGCGGAGAAGATGAAGGGGTACTCCATCTTGATCTGGGGGGTGAGCTTTGTGGCGAGCTTGGGCTTGCCGGTCTGCTCGTCACGGACCACCTCGATGGAATGGGGCTTCTTACCCAGGTAGGTCCGCAGCTCCATGGGCTCCCGAAGGGGGTCGATGGAAGGGTTGGTCACCTGGGAGGCGTCCAGCAGCATGTGATCCCAGTAGATGGGATACTTGGCCGGGTTTCCCATGGCGGCCAGGAGAATCCCCCCCGTGTCGGCCTGGGCGTAAAGGTTGCGGATGTGGGCGTTGGACCACGATTCGTTCCGCTTGAACACCTCTTCGTTGCTCCGGATGGTGATGGCGCCGGTGGGGCAGAGGGCCGAGCAACGGCGGCAGCCGATGCAGAGGGTGTTGTCCTCGGTCAGGGCGTCGGCCTTGGCTTCATAGGCGTGGACCTCGTAGGCGCACTGGCGGACGCAGACCTTGCAGCGGATGCATGTGGCGTCGCTGCGGTCGATGATGAATTCGTTGAACGATTCCGTTACAGATTTGTAGAGCACCGTGGAACCTCCTGAAAGCGGGTGCGCGAGTGTGTGGGTACTCTCGTGCCTCGTGGCTTACAGGTTATACAAGAGGCGTACCAGTTTTGTGGTTTCTGATGTTGTTGATGGCAATGTCTTGAAATGACACGTAATTGTATGTGTATTGAAGAGCTTGTCGATGTGGGAGGGCGCCTGAATTAGTTGCGGCTTATGGGGTTGGGGTGGTGGGGTGTAGAAAAGGGATGCTGTTAGATTACATTGTTTGCACACTGACCGGTTGGGCCGATGGTCTACAAAATGAAGATTACCGGAGTGGTCAGCGCCAGGGGAAGAGCGTGCGGTATTTCCGGATCTCCTGCTCAAAGGTTTGTTCGATCTCTCCCTTTGGGCTGTTCAATCTGTAATAGACAAGAGCAAAGGCAATGGCGCCGAAAAGAAGTATGATGCAAGCGGCTGTTGCTAATCGCAACAACCGCTTTCGGCGGGAGTAAGCCGCATACTCAAGGGAAGAGATACTTACGGTTCCGCCCTGATGGTCACGAAGCCGATCCAGTTGTTCAAGTGAGATAAACCTGATTACTGAGTCGCGGTCCCGTTCGTCGATGCAGAGGAAATGGAGGGCGGTGCTGAACAGCGGGGGAGTCCCTTCCTTGGTGCGGAGGGTGTCCACATGGACCACCTCCGCAATGATTGGCACAATCTTGAGATCTTCAAGGGGAAGGTAGAGTTCCATTGACAGGAGAGTGCCTGTTTGAAATTTATCCCGCGTTCTGATTCTGATGCCCGAGCCGCTCAGATTGGCCGCCAGTGGAACTGCTCTGGACGGCTCAGTGGCAGGAGATGTTTCCCTATCGGTTGATAAATGGGCGGCATCGTCCGTGGATTGATGTACCGGATACCGTTTTGCTCGCCACCGTTCCTGCAGTTGCTCGGGAGTTGCGTCGAGGTCCAACTGATACCGAACCGGAACATAGGTCTCGATGCGGTAGTACTCACGCATTTCATCGGGGATGACGTTGCCGATCAACCGGGCGGTTACCTGTGAGCCGTCCCGTTCAGCTACGATGATGGCACGACTGCAGTAGGCGTTGCCATCCTTCCCCGTGCGGATGTCGACAAAAGTCCCCGTTTCTGCCCTGACGTCTTCAGGAAGAGCATCACGTGAAATCTGTAACGTGATGAGATCTTCTTCCTGCAGGGTGATGATCGCTCCATCACGGAACGGTTTATTTTGCCCGCGGGGGAAGCGAACCTCAACCCGGAGTCCGGTAGCGAAATGCTTCTGGTAATCGGAGAACTCTTCTTTCATGGTGCTTCCATGGATTCAGGATTGAATGAGTTCGTTGAGTTCTTTAAGAAGTTTTTCCAGATCGGTCTTGTGGACGCCGGCCCCGTGCTCAAGCTCTTCGTAATCGGCCACCTGGCATTCATAGCAATCGAGGCCGTATTTCTCAAATATCTTCAGGGATTGGGGATAGGTGCGGATGATGTCGCCGATTCTCATGGTTTTCGTGATCATCGCCTACTCCTTTGTTGGGGCTTGAGCCCTGTTTTCCGCCATTCCTGAACTCAAGATACATACTACTCATCGGCAGGTCGGGCGGATGCTTTAGGTTATCGTCTCTTCGTGCCGGTTGAATATGAAAAAAGGCGAGGTAGTACCTGAGTATTCCCCGCCTTCTTCCGTTGAAGGGTAGCGTCCGCTCTAGCTCAAGTCTATCTTGGTTTTGAGAACTTATCCTTGAGGGCCTCCCGCACCAGGGGAGGGACCAGACCGTCGATGGGGCCGTTCAGGGAACTTACTTCCTTGACGATGGATGACGACAGGTATCCGAAGGGAACCGATGTCATCATGAAGAGCGTTTCAACATCCTGGGAGATGCTTCTATTCATCTGGGCGATCTGGAATTCGTATTCGAAATCGGATATTGCCCGAAGCCCTCGGATGATGACCGTTGCGTTCTGGGAGAGGACGTAATCTACCAGAAGACCGTCGAAAGTGTCAACGCGCGCCCTGACGTTGTCCGCCAGCACACGCTGGATCATGTCGACCCGTTCATCAATGGAAAAGAGGGAGTTCTTTGCCGAATTACGGGCCACGGCAACGATGATTTCGTCGAAGATTCGCAGCCCCCGGTCTATGATGTCAAGATGACCGTAGGTGATGGGGTCGAAGGAGCCGGGATAGACGGCAACTTTTCTAGGCATGGTCGTCAGGAAGTCCCTTTCTGGAAAAAAGTGAGGGCGGTGTCGCCGTAAACCCTCCGGTCGAACTGCTGCAATGCACCGAATCTTTCAGGAAAAACTTCACTCGAATCCGATTCAGATACAATGATTGTTTCCCTGGTGACAAACGGTGCTGAGGCCAAAATGCCGAGGACCTTTTCAGCCAAACCCTGCCGATAGGGAGGGTCGAGGAAAATGATGGTGAACGGTGCAATATTTTCGTTAAGACATTGCAGTGCTGAAGCAGCGTCTTTTACGATAACCCTGCCTCTGTCTGTGAGATTGAGTTGGGTGAGGTTCTGCCGGATAATGGCGGCCGACTCCCGGTGGCTGTCGACGAATATTGCCTCGCTGCACCCCCGGCTCAGGGCCTCGATGCCGAGATTGCCGGTTCCGGCGAAGACGTCGAGAACTCTCAGTCCCTCCAGGTTCCCCAGAAGGGAGGTGAGAATGCTGAACAATGCCTCCTTGACCCGATCCGCAGTGGGGCGTACCCGTTCGCCCCGCGGGGCGGCAAGGCGGCGTCCCCGCGCGGTTCCACCGATGACTCTCACCGGGGTTTCCCGATGGAGGCGGCCAGTCGGGAGGCGCTTCCCTTGGCGTGGAACGCCTGAAGAAACTCCTTGGCTTCGCGGTATGCCATGTCAAAAATCTGCTTTGCATTCTCCTCGGGTATCGCGTCGATCTCGGATTTGAATATTTTTGTGGCGAATTTTATGTCCTTGCCGTTCTCCCGTGCCCAGTGGCGCATGGCGTCCATGAGGTCGAGGGGAAGCCCTGCATGGGCCACGTTTTGCCAGAGGGTGCCGATGTTTCCCTTGCGGATACCATAGTTGGCCAGTTTGCCCACGAGCCTAAGGGGAGTTCCGGTAATACCGTGCTGTACCAATCCCGCAAGGCCGAGGCGAACGGCGGCGTCGTAGATTTCCTTTGTCCGGTCCAGATCGATTCTGATCATCTCGCCGTCCAGGTAATTTCCCCGCTTGGAGCCGTTGTCAATGGCAAGGAGTTGGGGATGAATCCCTTTTTTCACGAGACAGGACAAAAATTCTTGAGTTTCCTCCACCGTGGTCAGGTTCGATTCAACTCCTGCCCGCTTGACTTCCCCCAGTTCCACCTCAAGGCCGTACCCCTCGTTCTCGACGGTTGCCGCCAATTCAGCGGTGATTCGAATATTGTCCGGCAGAGGATTGAAAGAAGCGTCGATGGCGAAGGAGGTATAACCCGCTTTGACCTGTCCCTCAATGAGAAGTCGGGCGCGCTCCTGCTCTTCGGGAGAGGTGTTCTGGACGGTGGTGTGGTCGCCGTGGATGATGAACGGTTTTGTGAATTTGTACCGTTCGGCGCATTCGATTACCGTGTCGAAAAATACCTGTGGGGTTTGACCGGTGTAGCCTCCATTGAGTCCCCCTTCGGTGCGGGTCAGCTCGAAGGCGATCACGGCATCGAGTTCCTCGGCGGCCTTCATGATGCCGGGAATGACATGTTTGATCCGTGGGTTGCAGGCCATGAGGATCAAATTTTCGTTTTTGAGAGCGGAGAACAAGTCGCGGCCATTGAGAAGGCAGATTCGCGACTGTGACCCGATCTTGTTGCGGATTCGCGGAGGAACCAATTCGAGGAGATCATTTATCATAATGTTCAGTATGTAATCCTGGCAAAAAGTTGATATTCTTAAAAAAGGCTTAGAAATTTAGCATGATACGCCAATTGTAGTCAATGGATATCTTTTCGCCATTGACACCCCCGGGAAGCGACATTAGAGTTGGGCGGAATGGGAGGAGAGGGGATATGACTGAAGGAGTTGAAGGACGTTCCCAGGAGCGCTCCGATCTGGCCGGCTTTGCGGCGCGAAGTGCTGAATCCCGTGGCAGGAAGTATCAGGAAGCATTTCGTGATCATCGCCCTGCCTTTGAGCGGGACCGGGACAGAATTATCCACTGCGCGGCATTTCGTCGCCTGGAATACAAGACCCAGGTGTTCGTCAATCATGAAGGGGACTACTATCGTACCCGGCTCACCCACTCCCTCGAAGTGGCCCAGATAGGGAAGGCTATCGCCCGGCGATTGGGGGTGAACGAGGAATTGACCGAAGCGTTGGCCCTTGCCCATGACCTGGGACATACTCCCTTCGGCCACACGGGAGAAGAGGTCCTGAATCGCCTTATGGAGGGGTTCGGCGGCTTTGAGCATAACCTTCAGTCGTTTCGGGTGGTAGACCAACTGGAGGAGAGGTACCCCGGTTTCAATGGTCTCAATCTTTCATGGGAGGTGCTCGAAGGGATCGTCAAGCATTCTTCCCCCTATGACCGGCCGGTGGGGGTGATCGACAGGTTCCTTCCCGGCGTGGTGCCGACCATTGAGGCGCAGATCATCAATTATGCCGACGAGATTGCCTACAATAATCACGACATCGACGACGGGCTCAAATCCGGTTTCATAACCCTTGACCAACTCGATGGCGTGGAGCTTTGGCGGGAGGTTCACGAGGGAATAGCCAGGGCTTATCCTGATATCGATCCGGAGCGGCGTAAGCTTCAGACCATCAGTGCCCTTATCGGTGTTTTCATCAAGGATCTGACCACCACTAGCCTGGAAAACGTTCAACGCCTTCGCATCACTTCTCTGGATGATCTGCGAAGGATTAACCGTCCAGTGGTGGCCTTTAGCCCTGCCACGGCTGAAAAAAATCGTAAGCTCAAAGGGTTTCTTTTTGAAAACCTCTACCGTCACTATAGGGTTGAGCGGATGCGGGTGAAAGCCGAGCGCTATCTGCGTCAGCTCTTCGAATCCTACGTGAAGCACCCGACGCTTTTACCGCGCAAATATCAGAAAAAAATGGAGATCCTGGGACGTGAGCGGGTCGTGTGCGACTATATAGCCGGAATGACAGACCGCTTCGCTCTCGATGAATTCAAGCGTCTTTTTGAGCCGTATGAAAGAGTTTGATCACATAACGGCCTGTTATCACAGAAGAATAGGGGTATATTCTTGACTTGTCGCCGCTATTGGGTTAGTGCTGTAGAAAAATGCATTGATAGACGATAATACTCAACCATTCGCGAGAATGGGGCGGAAAGCCTATAGGGTCTCATGCAGACAGCCGGGTTGCCGAAATATCATTTTAGAATGATGCGGCCCCGGCTTTTTTGCGTCCAGCCACCTTGGGTGCTATAGTGGTCAAGGTAATCTTATCGAGAAAGGAAATTCTTTATGAAAAAATTTCTTACGGTCCTACCTTTGTTTTTTGCAACGGTGTCCCCGTCGTTTGCTGCTTCCGACGTTGGTTTTGACGTGAATATCAACGTCGGAAACCGCTCTGGTGTTGTGATTCCGGCCCCCCCGGCGGTAGTGGTCCCGGCTCCGCGGGTTGTGATTGAGGAACCCCCGCTTTTTATTGCACCTCCTCGTCTCGGT
Source organism: Geobacter metallireducens GS-15 (assembly GCF_000012925.1). NCBI lineage: Bacteria > Pseudomonadati > Thermodesulfobacteriota > Desulfuromonadia > Geobacterales > Geobacteraceae > Geobacter > Geobacter metallireducens. The sequence continues at coordinate 1,978,171 of NC_007517.1, forward strand.
TTCTATGTTGGTGTCGATATCCCCTACGATATTTTTTACATCTCCGGTCGTTACTATCTCTGGCAAGATAATTACTGGTACCGTGCGCCCAGCTACGGGGGACCATGGACCGTGGTCAATCACAGAAACCTCCCCCCCGGACTCCGCAAACACAAACTGGAGCGGATTCGTTACTACCGCGATGACGAGTATCGAGTATACAGCCATGAACATGATCATTATCGGGGCAAACATTTCAAGCCGGGGAAAGAGTACAAGGAGCGCTACAAGGAGGAGCGGAAGCGGGAAAAGCGCGAATATAAACACCATGGCGAGGAAAAGGGTCATGGGCACGGGCACGACGACTGAAACTGAAGTTGTCAGCGCCTGATCGAGATAAGATAAAAAAAGCCCGGAGAAATCCGGGCTTTTTTTCTGGTCATGGAATGGATGCGTTACTTCCCCTTGGGAAGCTCCAGTTTCGGTTCCTCGGCCTTGCGGTAAAGCAGGAAAGTTCTCCCGAGCACCTGGGCGACCTCTGCGCCACAGGCTTTCGCCAACTCGTCGGCCACCTCGTGACGGTCCATTATGCAGCTTTCGAGAATCTTCACCTTGATGAGTTCGTGATGCTCGAGTGCTTCGCTGGTTTCGCGCACGAGGGGAGTGGAGATTTCTCCTTTGCCAACTGTAATTACGGGATTGAGGCTGTGCCCCATCCCACGAAGAAAGCGTTTCTGTTTTCCGGTCAGCATGCTGGTTCCTTTAATTGTGGTTGTTCGAGCTGCCGGACGTATAGCATGAATCAAACGGCAAGGCAACGCAGGTACGCTCGTTAATTCCTTGATTCCGGCTAATGCCGGCCCGGGCCAAGGCATGAGCCCTCTGGTTACTGCAGCACCACAGCGCTGATCGTGTTCAGGAGCAGTTCCTTTTTGATCGGTTTGGCAAGGTGCGTTGTGCAACCGGCTTCCCGTGCCCTGAGATAATCGCTGCGTTCAGGACCGGCCGTGAGAGCAACGACGGGCACCGGCGTCCGGTCATGCGTTCGCTCCCATTCCCGGATCTTCCTCGTGGCCGAAAGGCCATCCATGACCGGCATCTGAATGTCCATGATAATTACGTCATAGTTGCTGGAAGTGAACTTCTTCAACGCCTCTTCTCCGTTATGGGCCATATCGACGGCATGGGAGGTGGTTCCGAGAAAGGCGCCGAGAAGCATTCGTATTTCCGCGGCGTCTTCTGCCAGAAGAATCCGAAGGCTCCGTTCCGGCAGACTCTTTGATTTTCTGCGTTCTACTGCGGAGGAGAGAAGGGGGGGCGTAACTCCCAGTCGGGCGTTGAACACGAAAGAAGTTCCCTTTCCCTCCTTGCTCGTCACTCTGATCGTGCCCCCCATCAAGCCGACAAGCCTCTTGGCGATGTTTAGTCCAAGCCCTGTTCCTCCATAGGTGCGGAACGTAGCCGGAGATGCCTGGGCGTATCGCTCGAAAATTTCTTCGAGCTTGTCACCGGGAATGCCGATCCCCGTATCCTGAATGGTGAAGATGAGCTGCATTTCCTGGGAAGCCAACGATGATGCTTCCGGTTCAACGGTGATGATGATCTTCCCCTGTTCGGTAAACTTGATGGCATTACCGGCCAGATTGAGGATCACCTGCTGAAGGCGCTTCGGATCACCGACAAGTTGGGCAGGAATGTCGGGTGACAGGTGATATTCCAGTTCAAGACCTTTTCTGCCCGCCTGCCAGGCGATAAGTTGTGCCGTTCTTTCGAGCAGTTCCCGAAACGGAAATTCAATTTGGTCAAGGTGAATACGTCCTGCGTCAAGCCGTGAGTTGTCAAGAAGATCATTGACAAGAGAAAGAAGAAATTCGCCTGCATGATTGAAGGCATTCAGGTATTCAGTCTGTTTCTTGTCGAGGGGGGTTTCGCGGAGCAATTCGACGGCACCGGTCAGCATTTGTATTTGAGAGCGGATTTCATGACTCACCAGGGCGAGAAGATCTTCTTTTGAGTGGCAGGCAGCTTCGGCTGAAACCTTGGCTCGCTTGAGATCCCGTTCGATATTTTTCCTCTCGGCCAGTTCCGCCTTCAATTCGACGAGAAGATGTTCGAGTTCAACGATTCGATCGGCATCCGTTACGGCTGTCGTTCCGGTCTGGGTCACGGTCGGTGTTCCTCTCGACGCACTGTATTTAGCTTGTAATGGATGAGCCGGCTCTTTATGCCGGTGGCAGCAAATCGCCAAATCAATAATGACGCCTAATCTTGACATTTGTATATCACAGCTCCAGGGGCTCGGCAATCGCAGAAGTGGCGGAGAATTAATGCTGGATGTATCCGGAGAATACCCTTTACAAAATCTCCCTCTTTCGGCTATTGTTCTACGGTTACACTCATTTAACGACAAGGTGTCTATGAAGATCGAAAATATCCGCAATTTTTCAATAATTGCTCATATCGACCACGGCAAGTCCACCCTTGCAGACCGGCTCCTGGAGTATACCGGTGCCCTTTCCGAGCGAGAGAGGCAGGATCAGTTCCTCGACAAGATGGATCTGGAGCGGGAGCGCGGGATAACCATCAAGGCCCAGACCGTCCGCCTGAATTACCGGGCCGACGACGGGAAGGATTACGTGCTGAACCTGATCGATACGCCGGGACATGTGGACTTCACCTACGAAGTTTCCCGCTCTCTCGCTGCCTGCGAGGGGGGACTTCTGGTGGTGGATGCCTCTCAGGGGGTTGAGGCCCAGACCCTCGCCAATGTCTATCTGGCCATCGACAACAACCTTGAGGTCTTTCCCGTTCTGAACAAAATCGACCTCCCGGCGGCGGAACCGGAGCGGGTCAAGCACGAGATCGAGGAGATCATCGGCCTGGACGCCCACGATGCGGTGCTTGCCAGCGCCAAAGAAGGGATCGGGACCCGGGAGATCCTGGAAGAGATCGTAAAAAAGATCCCTCCCCCGGAGGGAGACCCGGCCGCGCCGCTCAAGGCTCTGCTCTTTGATTCGTGGTATGACCAGTACCAGGGAGTCATTATTCTGGCGAGGCTCATCGATGGCATCCTCAAGAAGGGTGATAAGATCCAGCTCGTCTCCACCGGACGTAGCTACGAGGCCCTTAAAGTTGGTGTTTTCGCCCCGGTGATGCGGGAGGTGCCCCAGTTGTCGGCCGGTGAGGTCGGCTTTGTCATTGCCGGCATCAAGGACGTTGCCGACGCCAAGATCGGCGATACCGTCACCCATACCCTCAAGCCCTGTACGACCCCCCTCGGCGGTTTCAAGGAAGTGAAGCCCATGGTCTTCTCGGGGCTCTACCCCATCGACACTTCGCAATACGAACAGCTTCGCGATGCGTTGGCCAAACTCAAACTCAATGATTCCTCCTTCTCCTACGAGCCGGAGACATCACTGGCGCTGGGATTCGGCTTCCGGTGCGGCTTTCTGGGGCTTCTCCACATGGAGATCATCCAGGAGCGGCTGGAGCGGGAGTTCAATCTCGACCTCATCACCACCGCGCCAACGGTCGTTTACAGGGTCCACCGGATCAAAGGCGACATGATCTCCATCGAGAGTGCCAACCAACTCCCCCCGACCCAGGAGATCGACTATGTAGAGGAGCCGTTCATCCTTGCCTCCATCCACACCCCCAATGAGTTCGTCGGCGGAATTCTTGCCCTGTGCGAGGAGAAGCGCGGGGTGCAGCGGGAGATCAAGTACCTGACCCCGACGCGGGTCATGATCATCTACGAACTCCCCCTGAACGAGGTGGTGCTCGATTTTTACGACCGGCTCAAGTCCATCACCAAGGGGTATGCCTCCCTTGATTACGAACATCTGGACTATCGCCGGAGCGAGCTCGTGCGGATGAACATTATGATCAACGGCGAAGTGGTGGACGCACTCTCACTCATCATTCACAGGGACAAGGCATACTATCGGGGCCGTGACCTCGTCTCCAAGATGAAGGAGCTGATCCCCCGCCAGATGTTCGAGGTAGCTATCCAGGCTGCCATTGGCGCAAAGGTCATTGCCCGGGAAACCGTCAAGGCCCTGCGCAAGGATGTCCTCGCCAAGTGTTATGGCGGCGACATCACCCGCAAGCGGAAACTCCTCGAAAAGCAGAAGGAAGGGAAGAAACGGATGAAGAACGTGGGAAACGTGGAGTTGCCCCAGGAGGCATTTCTCGCCATTCTCAAGGTGGAAGAGTAAGGGTTTACCCATAGAACATTCACCGAAAAGGAACCGCAATGGACTACAAAAATTCTCAATACGGATCGAACAACGCCATGGGCGAAAGGCCGGCAGCAGAGGAGCCGCAGGTCAAGAAAAAGCATATCGTTCGGGAATATGCCGAGTCGATCATCATCGCTGTTATCCTTGCTCTCATCATCCGTACGTTCGTGGTGCAGGCGTTCAAGATCCCCTCCGGATCCATGGAGGACACCCTTGCCATCGGTGATCATATTCTCGTCTGCAAGTTCATCTACGGCACCAAGATTCCCTTTACCGACATGAAAATTGCCCCGATCCGGGAGCCGAAGCGGGGTGATGTCATTGTATTCGAGTATCCAGAAGATCCGAGCAAGGACTTCATCAAGCGCGTCATCGGTGTTCCTGGTGATGAAATCAGGGTCATTATGAAGACGGTTTATGTCAACGGAAAGCCCTACAAGATTCCCCAGGAAGTTCACAAGGAGAACGAAGTTATTGCTGCTGCCCAGAATCCGCGGGACAACTTCGGTCCCGTCACGGTGCCGGCCGGCTCCTACTTCGTCATGGGTGACAACAGGGACCGCTCCTACGACAGCCGCTTCTGGGGATTCGTGAAAAGCGAGCAGATTAAGGGACTTGCCTTCATCAAGTATTGGTCGTGGGACCGCGACAATATGCGTGTCCGTTGGAAGAGCATCGGTGACCTGATTCACTGAAATTGACCTTGACACCCTCCGTAACGGGGTGATAAAATTCTCCAAATTTTGCTGACAAACAACAGACTTTGCCTTTTAAATTAGCCCCGTGAGGTTAGAAAAGGTGCCGATGACAGACTCGTACCATACAGTCTTACTGAGCCTTTTCGCGTCGTGCGGAAGGGCTCTTTTCGTGCCTGCCGGCGGAGTCGGCGACAAGGCCCTGTGAGCGAAAGGAGGGACGAGGTGGCTGAAGAGAAGACGACCATACTGGATGGGGTTGGCGTGAAACGGGCGCTGACCCGCATCGCCCATGAGATTCTCGAGCGGAACAAGGGGGTTGCCGACCTGGTTCTCGTTGGAATCAGGACCGGGGGAGTCCACCTGGCCCGGGAGCTGTCGTCCCGGCTTGAAGAGATCGAAGGAGGGAAAGTGTCGGTGGGCGAGGTTGACATTACCCTCTACCGCGACGATTTCAAAGGGCACGCCGTTCATCTGCCGGTGGGGAAGACCGATATCCCGTTCACCGTGGAAAAGAAAAAGGTAATTCTCGTGGATGATGTGCTCTTCACCGGTCGGACCATCCGCGCCGCCATGGATGCCATCATGGATCATGGCAGGCCCGGCAGCATCCAACTGGCGGTCCTCATCGACAGGGGACACCGGGAACTCCCCATCAGGGCTGATTTTGTCGGGCGCAACGTCCCCACGAGCCGCAGGGAGAAGATCACGGTCCAGTTCGATGCCGATGCCAAGCCGGTGGAAGTGGTTCTGGAAAAGTGATTTGCGTCGGGGGCAACCCAGGCGGTTACTTTTGACAGGGCAGGCACGGGGCCTAGCCCTACGCGAGATGGGGGGAAGCGATGGGATTCAAGCACAAGGACATCATAGCGCTGAAAGACCTCAGCAAGGATGAGATTGAACTGCTGATCTCGACCGCCGAAAACATGCGGGAGATCAACAGCCGCGATATCAAGAAGGTGCCGACCCTGCGCGGCAAGACCATCATCAATCTGTTCTACGAGTCATCGACCCGTACCCGTACCTCCTTCGAGATCGCGGGAAAGCGGCTGTCGGCCGACACCGTCAACATTACCGCATCCACGAGTTCGGCAACCAAGGGGGAGACGCTCCTCGATACCGCAAAAAACCTGGAAGCGATGAAACCGGACATCGTCGTCATGCGCCACGCCGTTTCCGGCTCCCACTACTTCCTGGCCAAACGGCTCTCCTGCTCCATCATCAACGCCGGTGACGGCGCCCATGAGCACCCCTCCCAGGGGCTTCTCGACATGCTGACCATCAAGGACCGCTACGGCCGGCTTGACGGACTCAAGGTGGCCATTGTCGGCGATATCACCCATAGCCGGGTGGCACGCTCCGATATCGCAGGTTTCACCATGATGGGATCCCGGGTGTTTCTGGCGGGGCCTCCCACCATGATGCCTCCGGGGGTGGAGCGGCTCGGCAACGTCACTGTCTGCGCCACCATGAAGGAAGCGATCCAGGATGCCGACGTAATCATAATGCTCCGCATCCAGCAGGAGCGGCAGGGGAAAACCCTGATACCCAATACCCGTGAGTATTCCCGCTATTACGGCCTTAACCCCGAAAACCTCAAGTGGGCGAAGCCCGACGCCATGGTCATGCACCCCGGCCCCATCAACCGCGGTGTGGAACTCTCTTCCTACGTGGCGGACGGCGCCAATTCCCACGTTCTCAAACAGGTGGAAAACGGCGTGGCGGTGCGGATGGCGATGCTCTATCACGTGAGCGGGGGAACGCTGGTTACGGAGTGATTCAATGCTTGTAGGGGCGAATCTCGCATTCGCCCGATTTGGGCGATCACAAGGATCGTCCCTACACCAGGACGCGAGGTGATCCATGAATTTGTTGATACAGGGAGGGCGGGTAATCGACCCGTCGCAGGGAATTGATGAAGTGCTCGATATACTCGTCGAGAACGGGGCCGTCAAAGAGCTGGGCAAAGGGGTGAAGGCACCCTCCGGAACCGAAACCATCGACGCTTCCGGCCTCATCGTAACGCCGGGACTCATCGACATGCACGTTCACCTTCGGGACCCGGGCCACGAGTACAAGGAAGACATCGTCAGCGGCACAAAGGCGGCAGCGGCCGGCGGGTTCACTTCGGTGGCCTGCATGCCCAACACCAAGCCGGTAAACGACAACAAGGCGGTGACCAGCTACATTATCGCCAAGGCCAAGGCAGAAGGATCAGTCAACGTCTTCCCGGTGGGCTCCATCACCCAGGGGTCCAAAGGCGAGCTTCTCTCCGAGATGGGCGAGCTGAAGGAGTCGGGTTGCGTGGCCGTTTCCGATGACGGGCATCCGGTGACGAACTCGGAGCTCATGCGCCGGGCACTGGAGTATGCCAAGGGAATGGGGATCATGGTCATCTCCCATGCCGAGGACCTGTCACTGGTGGGGGCAGGGGTCATGAACGAGGGGTTCGTCTCCACTGAGTTGGGCCTCAAGGGGATTCCGTGGGCCGCCGAAGACGCGGCAACCGCCCGCGACGTCTACCTGGCCGAGTTCACCGATTCTCCGCTCCACATCGCCCATGTTTCCACCAAGGGGTCCCTCCGCATCATCCGCAATGCCAAGGCTCGGGGCGTGAAAGTCACCTGCGAAACCGCGCCGCACTATTTCAGCCTTACGGATGATGCGGTGCGGGGGTACGACACCAATGCCAAGATGAACCCGCCGCTTCGCACGGCCGATGACGTGACAGCGGTAAAGGAGGCATTGAAGGACGGAACCATCGATGCCATCGCCACCGACCATGCTCCCCACCATATCGACGAAAAGGACCTGGAGTTCAACGAGGCCCTGAACGGCATCGTCGGGTTGGAAACGTCCCTGACGTTGTCACTCCGGTTGGTGGAAGAAGGGGTTTTGACCCTTCCGGTTCTGGTTGATAAAATGGCATGCAACCCTGCAAAAATCCTCGGGATTGACCGCGGAACCCTGAAGCCTGGCTCTGTTGCCGACATCACCGTCATCGATCCGAAGGCTACGTGGACTGTGGATGCCGACAAGCTCGCCAGCAAATCCAAGAACTCTCCCTTCCTCGGGTGGGAGGTGAAGGGGGCCGCGGCGTTCACCATTGTCGGCGGAAAGGTTGTGTATAAACGTTGATGGTTGATTCAATATTGCCACACAGGAGTAAGTTCATGAAAGCAGTCCTAGCGCTCGCTGATGGGCGCATTTTTGAAGGGAAATCGTTCGGAGCCACCGGCGAGGCGACTGGCGAGGTGGTCTTCAATACCGCCATGACCGGCTACCAGGAGGTTTTGACCGATCCCTCCTATCGGGGGCAGATGGTCACCATGACCTACACCCAGATGGGCAACACCGGCATTAATCCGGAGGATATCGAGAGCAAGCAGCTCTACCTCTCGGGTTTCATCGTCAAGGAGTACCACGACTGCTACTCCAACTGGCGGGCCACCATGAGCCTAGACGCCTATCTGAAGGAGAACGGCGTGGTGGGGATCCAGGGGCTCGACACCCGGGCGCTCACCAGACATCTGCGGGACAAGGGGGCCCAGAACGGGATCATCTCTACCGTCGATTTCGACCACGAGAGCCTCGTAAAGAAAGCACGGGCCGTGCCGAGCATGGCCGGTCTCGACCTCGCCTCCGGCGTCACCTGCGATAAGCCCTACCATTGGACCGAAAAGCTCTGGGACCTGGAGGCAGGGTATAACGCTGCGAAACAGGAAGACTTGAAGTACAAGGTGGTGGCCTACGATTTCGGCATCAAGTACAACATCCTCCGCTGCCTCGTCTCGGCCGGCTGCGACGTGACTGTTGTCCCCGCCACCTTCCCGGCGGAGGAGGCCCTGGCCATGAACCCTGACGGTATCTTCCTCAGCAACGGTCCCGGCGATCCGGAGCCCATGACCACCGTCATCGAGAACATCAGGAAATTCGTGGGCAAGAAGCCCATCTTCGGCATCTGTCTCGGCCACCAGCTCCTGGGGCTTGCCCTCGGCGGCAAGACTATGAAACTCAAGTTCGGCAACCACGGCTCCAACCTGCCGGTCATGGATATGGATACCCGGAAGGTTGAAATAACCGCCCAGAACCATGGCTTCTCAGTGGATATTGTGTCACTGGGACATGCCTGCGAGTTGGCCCACGAGAACCTGAACGATCAGACCGTGGAGGGGATGAAGCACAAGGATCTCCCCATCTTCTCGGTCCAGCACCACCCGGAGGCATCGCCCGGTCCCCATGACTCCCACTATCTGTTCGGGCGGTTCGTGGAACTGATGGAGAAACATAAATCGTAGGGGCGCAATTCGTTGCGCCCTGAGCGTGATCAATCACGCTCCTACACAACCATGCGGTACATAGATCTTTATCAAGCAGGCGAATTGCTGAAGCGGGTCAGGGAGGCTTACGCACGGCTCCGCTCTTGCGACCTCTGTCCCCACGACTGCCGGGTGAACCGGCTGACCGGTGAGACCGGCGTCTGCCGGGCAGGGTGGCGGCCTCGGATCGCCTCGGCCAACGTCCACCACGGTGAAGAGCCCCCCATTTCGGGCTCACAGGGGTCGGGGACGATCTTTCTCTCCTGGTGCAGCCTCCACTGCCGGTTCTGCCAGAACTTCCCCATCAGCCAACAGGGGAACGGGAGCGATCTGACCACGCTGGAACTGGCGGAGCGGATGCTCGGGCTTCAGAAACGCGGGGTGCACAACATCAACTTCGTCACTCCGACCCATTTCCTGCCGCAGATTCTGGCAGCCCTCTGGCTGGCGATCCCCTGCGGGTTCCGGCTCCCCATCGTCTGGAACTCCAGCGGCTACGAGAAGATAGATGCCCTCCAACTCTTGGACGGTGTCGTGGACATCTATCTGCCGGACATGAAATACGTGGCGGAAGAGCCGGCGGTCCGGTTCTCCTCGGCCCCCGGCTACCGGGAGGTGAATCGGCGGGCGGTTGCCGAGATGCTCCGCCAGGTGGGGCACCTGGTGCTGGACGACGAGGGGATCGCGGTGCGCGGTCTCATCATCCGTCACCTGGTGCTGCCGGAGGGGGCGGCCAGCAGCGGCGAGACCCTGCGCTGGATCGCCGCGAACTTGGGTAGCGAGACCCACATCGCCTTGATGAACCAGTTTTTCCCGGCTCACCGGGCTGCCGAGACGCCGGGTATCCACCGCAAGGTCACTGACGAGGAGTACGACGAAGCGGTGGAGGCCCTGGAGGAAGCCGGTCTGGAGAACGGCTGGGTGCAGGATTGACATGCGAACGATTGTTTTGCTGGCGCTTTCCAATATCTTCATGACCTTTGCCTGGTATGCGCACCTGAAGAACCTGAGGGCCGCCCCCTGGTACATCGCGGTGATCGTGAGCTGGGGAATAGCCTTTTTCGAGTACCTGATCCAGGTGCCGGCCAACCGCATGGGATACGGCACCTTCAGTCTTGGGCAGCTCAAGATCATGCAGGAGGTCATAACGCTTGCGGTCTTTGTCCCCTTTGCGGTCTACTACATGGGACAGCCCCTGAAGCTGGACTACCTCTGGGCCGCCTGTTGTCTGGCCGGAGCAGTCTTTTTCATATTTCGCGGATAGTTACATTCTCGACGATACATATCAGCAAGGAGTTGCAATGCCCAAACGTACCGACATCAAAAAGATTCTCATCATCGGCGCCGGCCCCATCGTCATCGGCCAGGCGTGCGAATTCGACTACTCCGGCACCCAGGCGTGCAAGGCGTTGAAGGAAGAAGGGTTTGAGGTGGTGCTGCTGAACAGCAACCCGGCCACCATCATGACCGACCCCGATTTTGCCGACCGAACCTATGTGGAACCGGTTACTCCTGACGTACTGGCCAAGATCATCGAAAAGGAGCGCCCCGACGCGGTTCTCCCCACGCTCGGCGGCCAGACTGCCCTGAACACCGCTGTGGCCGTGGCCGAGAACGGCACCCTGGAGAAGTTCGGGGTTGAGTTGATCGGGGCCAAGCTTCCGGCCATCAAGAAGGCCGAGGACCGGACCCTCTTCAAGGAGGCCATGGAGAAGATCGGCCTTTCGGTTCCCCGCTCTGGCCTTGCCCACAACTACACCGAGGCCATGGAGGTGATCAAGACGGTCGGCTTTCCGGCCATTATCCGCCCCTCCTTCACCCTGGGGGGAACCGGCGGCGGCATTGCCTACAACATGGAAGAGTATGAAAAGATGGCCATGGGGGGCATCGACGCCTCCCCCACCGACGAGATTCTCGTGGAAGAATCGGTCATCGGCTGGAAGGAGTACGAGCTGGAGGTGATGCGCGACACCGCCGACAACGTGGTGATCATCTGTTCCATCGAGAACTTCGACCCCATGGGGGTCCATACCGGCGACTCCATCACCGTGGCCCCGGCCCAGACCCTCACCGACAAGGAGTATCAGATCCTTCGCGACGCGGCCCTCAAGATCATCCGCGAGATCGGGGTCGACACCGGCGGCTCCAATATCCAGTTCGGCATCAACCCCCGGAACGGCCGCCTGGTAGTCATCGAGATGAATCCGCGGGTTTCCCGTTCCTCGGCCCTGGCCTCCAAGGCCACCGGCTTTCCCATCGCCAAGATTGCGGCAAAGCTGGCCGTGGGCTACACCCTGGACGAGATCAGAAACGACATCACCCGCGAGACCCCGGCATGCTTCGAGCCGACCATCGACTACGTGGTGACCAAGATCCCGCGCTTCACCTTCGAGAAATTCCCCGCCGCCGACAGCACCCTCACCACCCAGATGAAGTCTGTGGGTGAAGTCATGGCCATCGGCCGTACCTTCAAGGAGTCGTTCCAGAAGGCCCTCCGTTCTCTGGAGATCGGCTCCGCCGGGTTCGAATCGCGGCTTTTCACCAACGGCGACACCCGTCGGGCCCTCAGCGCCAAGGAGCAGCAGCTTGTTCAGGACAAGCTCCGGGTACCCAACTGGGAGCGGCTCTGGTACCTGGGGGATGCTTTCCGCTGTGGCATGAGCATCGACGAGATCTTCCAGTTCACCGCCATAGATCCTTGGTTCCTTCACAATATCAAGCAGATCATCGAGAAAGAAGAGGATCTGCGGACGGTCGATTTGGCGGCGGAAACCAGGGAAAATCTGGCTGCCATCGTCCGCGAGGCCAAGCAGTACGGCTTTTCCGACAAGATGCTCGGTCGTTTCTGGGGGAAGAACGACGAGGAGATCCGTCAACTGCGCCTTTCTCTCGGCGTGAAGCCGGTGTTCAAGCGGGTTGATACCTGCGCCGCCGAGTTCGTGGCCTATACCCCGTACCTCTACTCCACCTACGAGGAGGAGTGCGAGGCCGAGGTGACCGACCGGAAGAAGATCATGATTCTCGGCGGCGGTCCCAACCGGATCGGACAGGGGATTGAGTTCGACTACTGCTGCGTCCACGGGGTTTTCGCCCTGGGAGAAGACGGCTACGAGACCATCATGGTCAACTGCAACCCGGAAACGGTCTCCACCGACTACGACACCTCCGACCGCCTCTACTTCGAGCCCCTCACCTACGAGGACGTCCTTTCCATAGTCGATCTGGAAAAGCCCCAGGGGGTCATCGTCCAGTTCGGCGGCCAGACTCCGCTCAAGCTGTCTGTTGCCCTGGAGAAGGCCGGGGTTCCCATTATCGGCACCTCTCCCGACGCCATCGACCGGGCCGAGGACCGGGAGCGGTTCCAAGAGATGCTCCACAAGCTGAACCTGCTGCAGCCCGAGAACGGTACCGCCCGCTCCTTTGAGGAGGCGGAAGAGGTGGCCAACCGGATCGGCTACCCCGTGGTGGTGCGTCCCTCCTATGTTCTTGGCGGCAGGGCCATGGAGATCGTCTACGACGTGGAGAATCTGCGCCGTTACATGACCACCGCCGTCCAGGCGTCGCCGGAGCATCCGATCCTCATCGACAAGTTCCTGGACAAGGCCATCGAGATCGACGTAGACGCCCTCTGTGACGGGACCGAGGTGGTTATCGGCGGAATCATGGAGCACATCGAGGAGGCCGGCATCCACTCGGGCGACTCAGCCTGCTGTCTGCCGCCCCATTCAATTTCGCCGGAACTGGTGGAGGAGATCAGGCGCCAGACCACCGTCATGGCACTGGAGCTGAACGTCAAGGGGCTCATGAACGTTCAGTATGCCATTAAGGACGGGACCATCTACATCCTTGAGGTGAACCCCCGGGCCTCCCGGACAGCACCTTTCGTCTCCAAGGCCACGGGGCGCCCCTTGGCCAAGATCGCGGCCCGGATCATGGCCGGCAAGTCCCTGAAGGAGCTGGGCGTTGCCGGCGACATCGTGCCGAAGCACATGTCGGTCAAGGAAGCGGTTTTCCCCTTCGTGAAGTTCCCCGGTGTTGACACGATCCTCGGACCGGAGATGAAGTCTACCGGTGAGGTCATGGGGATCGGTTCCGATTTCGCCACCGCCTTCGCCAAGGCGCAACTCGGCGCCAACGTGAAACTGCCCCGATCGGGGAAGGTTTTCATCAGCCTCCATGACGCCGACAAGAAACATATTGTCGACTCAGCGAAAAAGCTCTATAATGCCGGTTTTAGATTGGTTGCCACGCGGGGTACCGCCGCCTACCTTAAGGAGAAGGGTGTGGAGGTGGAGGTGATCAACAAGGTGCTCGAAGGACGGCCTCACATCGTCGACGCCATCAAGAGTGGGCAGGTCTGCATGGTGCTCAACACCACCCAGGGTGCTCAGGCCGTGGCCGATTCCTTCTCTATCCGGCGTGAGTCTCTCATGCACAACGTGGCTTATTTCACCACCGTTGCCGGAGCAAATGCGGCTGCAGAAGGGATCATCGCCATGATCAACGGCGAACTTGATGTGAAACCGTTGCAGGAATACCTGGCCTGAGCCAGGCGGAGAAGTTGCCGAAGGAGGCTACTCTCCGGAATTCAATCTGGCGGAATGTACCAACGGGGCGGCCAAACGGCTGCCCCGCGATTTTCATAGAGGAGCAGTGAGTACGATGTCCTATTCAGTACCCATGACAAAAGAGAGTTACGATTCCCTTCAGGAAGAGCTCAAGCGTCTGATCCGCGAGGAGCGGCCCCGCGTGATCCAGGATATTGCCGAGGCCCGCAGCCACGGCGACCTTTCGGAGAACGCCGAGTACGACGCCGCCAAGAACCGCCAGGCGTTCATCGAGGGACGCATTCAGGAACTCCAGGGAAAGCTTGCCCGTGCCCACGTGGTTGATCTTTCCGGCCTGAAGCCCGACAAGGTGGTTTTCGGCGCCACCGTCACCCTCTACGACACCACCAGCGAGGAAGAGGTAACCTACAAGATCGTCGGCGAAGAGGAGGCCGACATCAAGCTGGGGAAGATCTCGTGCACCTCGCCGGTCGGCAAGGCCCTCATCGGCCACAAGCTCGACGACAGCGTCAAAATCAAGGTGCCGTCGGGGTCCGTTAAGGAATACGAGATCATCGACATCAAATATATCTGATTTTTCGTCACCAACCGTTCAACAAGGAAAGGAAATGCAATGAGCCAGCAATTCACCAAGGATATGACGTTCGCCCAAGCCCTCCAGGCCAACCCCGAAGTGGCCAAGGTGCTTCGCAAGTACAATCTCGGCTGCATCGGCTGCATGGGTGCTCAGAACGAGTCCCTTGAGCAGGGGTGCAGCGCCCATGGTCTCGATGTCAACGAGGTCCTGAAAGACCTGAACGCTATCGGCCAGTAAACCTATGCCACAAGGGCGAAGGGGGAAACCTCTTCGCCCTTCGTCTATCCGCAGCGAGGAGCCATGCCGGTTGTTACTCTTGCCGAGAACGGTCAGCTAGCCATACCCGACGACCTTCTGAAGGATCTGGGAATCAAGCCGGGCGATCCGGTCTTACTGGAAAAGACATCGGGCGGCATCCTCCTGTCCCGTCATGCCCCTCCTTCTCCTGGTGCGGTCCAGAGCCGACTCCATGAGTCCATCAACCGCAAGAACCTGGAAACTCCCATTCAGTTCATAAAAGGGGTCGGTCCGAAGCTGGCGGAGACCCTTGGCAAGAAGGGGATTGCCACGGTGGAGGATGCCCTCTATCTTCTTCCCAACCGTTACGAGGACCGCCGCCAAGTGGTGCCCATTGCAAGGCTTTGCCCCGGAGTGACGAGTGTCTTTTCCGGCGAGGTGATTACCGCTGACGTGGTGAGCACCAAGGGGGGGCGTCGCTTCTTCGAAGTGGTGGTGCGGGATGCAAGCGGCACCATCTCCTTCAAATGGTTCAATTTTAATCCCGCCTTTCTCAAGAAGACCTGGAAGGAGGGGAGGCGGGGCATATTTACCGGACTGGTCTCTCAGTTTGGACTCCAGCGCGAGGTGCATCATCCGGACGCCGAATGGCTGGCCGAGGGAGAAACGGTGGCATCTGTCATGGCCCGGGATCCGGTCAGTTTCGGCCGCGTGGTGCCGGTCTACCCCCTCACCGAGGGACTCCACCAGAAGACTCTGCGGAAGGTAATGAAAGGGGTAGTGGACCAGTATGCGTCCTGCGTGGAGAGCGCCTTGCCGCTGGAAGTGGCGGGGCGCCAGGGACTCCTGCCCCTCTCTGACGCGCTCCGACGGGTCCACTTCCCCGACAGCGATGCCGATCCCCGGGGGCTTGAGGAAGGAAAGGATCCCGCCAATCGCACCCTGGTTTTCGACGAGTTCTTTTTCCTTGAGCTGGGGCTGGCCATGAAAAAACGTGGCGTAACCCTCGAATCGGGAATCGCCTTCACTGTCAGCCACACGTACACGAAGCCGCTCCTGAAACTCCTCCCCTTCTCGCTGACCGGGGCCCAGCGGCGGGTCCTGGCCGAGATCAAGGAGGATATGATGGCTCCGCACCCCATGCACCGCCTGGTACAGGGGGATGTGGGATGCGGCAAGACCCTCGTGGCGCTCATGGCGGCCCTGGTGGCGGTGGAGAACGGCTACCAGGTGGCGATCATGGCACCCACCGAGATCCTTGCCGAGCAGCATTATCTGAACATTCACCGCTGGTGCGACGAACTGGGCGTTTCGGTGACGCTCGTTACCTCGTCGTTGAAGGGGAAGGCGAAGAAGGATGCCCTGGAACGGGTAGCCGGTGGGGAGGCACAGATCGTCATCGGCACCCATGCGGTGATCCAGGACAAGGTGGAGTTCCATCGGCTTGGCCTCGGCATCGTGGACGAGCAGCACCGTTTCGGCGTCCTGCAGCGGGGGCTTCTGCGGAAAAAAGGTGAGAACCCCGACATCCTTGTCATGACCGCCACCCCCATTCCCCGGACCCTTGCCATGACTGTTTTCGGCGACCTTTCGCTGTCGGTCATCGACGAGTTGCCGCCGGGGCGGACCCCCATCGAGACGCGGATCTGTTTCGAGTCACGCCGGAAGCAGGTCTACGGCATCATCCGCGACGAGGTGACCAAGGGGCATCAGGCGTACGTCATCTACCCCCTGGTAGAGGAGTCGGAGAAGTCGGATCTCAAGGCCGCCACCCAGATGGCCGAGCACCTGGCCAACGACATCTTCCCGGAGTTGAGGCTCGGCATCCTTCATGGCCGGATGAAGCCCGAGGAGAAGGAGGCGGTGATGCGCTCCTTCAAGGCGCGGGAGATCGATATCCTGGTGGCCACCACAGTCATCGAGGTGGGGATCGACGTCCCCAATGCCACGGTGATGGTCATCGAGCATGCCGAGCGGTTCGGCCTGTCGCAACTCCACCAGCTGCGGGGAAGGGTGGGGCGGGGGAGCGAGAAATCCCGCTGCATCCTCATGGCCGGCGAGCGCCTTTCCGAGGACGCCGAGAAGCGGCTCCGGGTCATGGAGTCCACCACCGACGGTTTCAGGATTGCCGAGGCCGATCTGGAGATCCGGGGCCCCGGCGATTTCCTCGGCACCCGCCAGGCGGGAATTCCCGATTTTCGCGTCGCCAACATCCTGCGGGACGGTCGTATCCTGGAAGAGGCCCGACAGGAGGCCTTCGCTGTGGCAGAGGTGGATCCGGAGCTGCGGTTGCCCCGGCACGATAAGCTCCGGACGGAGCTGGCTCGGCGTTGGGGAGGCCGGCTTGAACTGGCGGGAATCGCATAAAAAAACAGTGCTGCACCAATTTCAGAATGGAGGAAATATGTCTGAATTCATCAACGTAACCGTAGTCCGGGAGGCAAACGTATTCTTCAATGGCGGCGTCGTGAGCCGCACCGTCATTTTCCCCGACGGCACCAAGAAGACCCTCGGCATCATGCAACCGGGGGAGTATACCTTCAATACCGGCGCCCCGGAGATCATGGAGATCCTCACCGGCGAACTGGATCTCAAGCTTCCCGGCAGCGATCTGTGGGACCGGATCGGAGGCGGGGAATCCTTCGAGGTGCCGGCCAATTCCTCCTTCACCATG
Source organism: Geobacter metallireducens GS-15 (assembly GCF_000012925.1). Taxonomy (NCBI): domain Bacteria; kingdom Pseudomonadati; phylum Thermodesulfobacteriota; class Desulfuromonadia; order Geobacterales; family Geobacteraceae; genus Geobacter; species Geobacter metallireducens. The sequence goes on from NC_007517.1 coordinate 1,995,461, forward strand.
AAGGTCCTCTCCCTCACCGATTACTGTTGCTCTTTCCTCGGCTAGGTGTTGTCCGTGCTGTTAGCCCCGTCCCCTAAGGACGGGGTTTTTCGGTTTGTCGACTCATCCGGTGTGCAACCACTGCGATGATGGCCGTGACGCTGAGGGCCACCGCCATGAGGACCAGCGAAGCCAGGGCATTATTCAAGAGGGTCGGCTTCAGCAGGATGACTAGGCCGAGCATGAGCATCATAATGCCGGAGAGGAGCTTCAGGACCCGCCCCTGCCACTCCGTCAGTTTGCGACTGCCGAGTGTTGCGGTAAAGATGGCGACGATGACGGCAAGGGGAATCACATAAATCAGGTTGTAAAAGGCCAGGTAGAGGTAGTATTCGGAGGAGGGGAGGGCGCGCAGGGTCAGAAGCCGGGTGTAGACCATGGGGAATCCGGCGGTGCAGAGAAGTTCGTAACTGTTGGCCGCCACAGCCAGAACCACCGTCCCCGCCAGCATTGAAGGGAGCGTTCCGGTGTGGACGAGATGACGCATCCGCTCGAAGAGTTTTGGCTTTTTCTCCTCAGGAATGACAAGGGAGATCCCCTTTTCGAAGAAAAAAAAGTCCTTGATGTTGATGACAGCCACCATGAGGGCGATGATTCCCGCTGCCGTTGTGACAGCGGCCAGGGTGCCGGTCAGCAGGAAGAGGTTGAGCCAGGCTGCCATGAAGAGGAAGTACACGAGCCCCGAGAACAAGACGAAGGTTCCTCCCACGAGCGCCATGCGGTTGCGGGAATGGGCGTGGATCATGAGGCTCAGGAGAAAGAACAGCACGAAGAAGGCGCAGGGGTTGAAGCTGTCAAGGGCCGCAATGACGACGGTGAAGACCGGCAGCGACATGGCGGCAGGGTTCACGGTGCAGATACCGGGGATGGTGATGGTTTCCCCTGCCGGCGGCGAGTTTGTTGCAGGTGGCGCCGTAGCCTCCCGGCCCGCCAACTCTACTGAGACCTTTTGTTCGATGTCCCGCGCTTTTTCTTCGGAGAAGCCAGCAATGACGTGATTGCCGATGATGAAGACAGGGACACCGGTTGCCTCAAATCCCCGCTTCTTGGCCATGGCCATGAGAATATCGACGTTCTTGCGATTTGATAGGACTTCGTAGTCGCAAACCTGCAGGCCGGGGTGTTTCCGCCGGAGGTCATCGAGAAATGGTCTTGCCTTGGCGCAATGGGGACAGCCTTCGCCCCAGAAAAAGTAAAGCGTTACCTCGCCTTTGGGGCCGATAGAACCGGCCGCACCGGTGGCGGTCAGGGTCATCAACAGCACGATCAAAACACCGGCCAGTATGAAAAGTCGAACCACTCCTCTCCCCATGGCAGCCTCCTGCCTCAAGTTTATCGCACCTGAAGGGATTCTCATCAAGGGTTGGTCCGTATTCGTATGATGTCTGAACAGATACCTGATAACCGCAGCGTTGTGGGACGCTTCGCCCCGTCTCCCACTGGTCCCCTTCACCTGGGTTCCCTGGTGGCCGCCGTGGGTAGTTATGCCATGGCGAAGCGGGAGGGAGGACTTTGGCTCCTCCGGATGGAGGATCTGGATACCCCTCGGGTCGTGCCGGGGATGGCGGATGACATGTTCCGCACCCTGGAAGCCCTCGGTTTTGCCTGGGACGGCGAGGTCATGTGGCAGAGCCGCCGGTCTGATGCCTATAGTGCCGCCTTCGAGCGCCTTCTGGCGATCGGCGAGGCCTATCCCTGTGGCTGCTCCCGGGCCGAGATCGCCCGAGCCGCCTCGGCCCCCCACGACGGCGAAGGGGAGGTGGCTTATCCCAATATCTGCCGCAACGGCCTGCAGCCTGGGAAAGAGCCGCGCTCCTACCGCGTGAAGGTGGGGAGCGAACCTATCGTGGTACGGGATCTCGTCATGGGGGAGAAGCGGTATGACCTGTCACAAATTTGCGGAGATTTCGTGGTGAAGCGGGCCGACGGGCTTTTCGCCTACCAACTGGCTGTGGTCGTGGACGACGCCGACCAGGGTGTGAACCAGGTGGTGCGGGGTGCCGACCTCCTGTCATCGACTCCTCGGCAGATCCTGCTCCAGAGTCTCCTCGATTACGAAACACCGGTCTACGCCCATCTTCCCCTGGTTACCGCCGCCGGCGGGGGTAAGCTCTCCAAGCGGGACAATGCCGTGTCCCTCGCCGCCGGCCTCGATCTGGCCGTCGAAGGAGGGAGGCTTATCCTGGCCGCGTTACGCTTCTTGGGGCAGCGTCCTCCTGAATCCCTCGCAGGATCCAACGGGAAGGAGGTTCTTGCCTGGGGGGCGGCCAATTTTGATATCGCCCTTGTTCCCACGGCGTCCGCCCCCCTCTCGGTTCACTGATGATTACCCTCGCAATGACCAGGAATCCCCAGCCAGCCGGTGCCGAGAATGACGAGTAGCGCAGAGGTGATCAGTAGTCCGCCGATGGAGCCGTTGAAGAGGGAAACCATAAGGGTTGTGATGGGGAAAAGAGCGACGTGGAAGAGCATCTCCGCGGTGGACATGGGACGCGTTCCAAAGGCGAGATAAAAGTAGATGTAATAGAGGGGGCCGGACACCCAGATTCCCGTTGCCATGGCCATGGCGGCGCCCATGAGGCGGTCCTGGCAGAAGAAGAGCTTTACCATCTGCCAGAAGGCGCTGCCGCAGGCCACGGGGAGGGCAATGCTCTTGGCGGTAATCCAGGCTGCCGTGGACCATGTGCCATGGTGCGCCATAACAAGTGCATCAATCCCCCAGAAGAGGATCGCTCCCATCAGGGGAAACACCATCCAGATAAAGGTTCTTTTCATGGTGTCCCACCGGTAACAAAGTAATTACATCACAGTCTACCAGAGAGCGGTTCAAAAGTGAACGAGCCTACCGTCCCTCCTCCAGGTACGGCTCATGGAGCTTCACGGGCTTGCCTTTGGCGCGCATCCGCATGTTGAGCATCTCGACCCCCACGGAGAATGCCATGGCGAAATAGATATATCCCTTGGGAATGTGCATTTCGAGGCCGTCTCCGATGAGGGCAACACCGATAAGGATCAGGAAGGAGAGTGCCAGCATTTTTATGGTGGGATGCTTATGCACGAAGGCGCTGATGTTCCCCGAGAAGAACATCATGAAGCCCACTGCGATGATGACCGCCAGCACCATGACCGCCAGCTTGTTGGCCATGCCGATGGCGGTGATGATGGAGTCGAGGGAGAAGACAATGTCCAAGAGGAGGATCTGGACGATGGTCCCGGCGAACGACGCCGCGGCCCTGGTCGAGGAGTGGCCTTCGTCGCCTTCCAGTTTTTCATGAATTTCCATGGTGCTCTTGGCCAGAAGAAACAGGCCGCCGGCGATGAGGATCAGGTCACGGCCCGAAATCTCGCGGCCCACCACGGAGAAGAGCGGTGCCGTAAGACCCATGAGCCAGGTGAGGGAGAAAAGGAGCCCCACGCGGGTGAACATGGCAAGGGCAAGACCGGTGACGCGGGCTTTTTCCTGCTGCTCACGGGGGAGTTTCCCCGCCAGGATAGAGATGAAAATTATATTGTCGATGCCGAGAACGATCTCGAGCGCAGTAAGGGTAGCAAGGGCGATCCACGCCTGGGGGTCGGTAAGCCATTCCATCTGAAGAACTCCTTGATAGCGTAATGTGAAGGAGCACACATATACCGAGAGGGGTTGGCACTGTCAACCGCAATCTCCCGGAGCGCCGAGAGGTCGTTATCTTTACCGATCAGCTGTTTGTCTCACTAGAGTTAATGATCGCCCTCGTCGCCAGCACCATCCACTTTCCACAACGGCCTCACTGTCAATGAGATCACTTCCGCCGTAACTACGCGAAGTACCGACTGAATCTCGGAGAGCATCCCACTGGTTTTCATTTTTGCGAAAAAAAAGAGTTGACTCTCCCGGGGACCGTTTGCTATATAACGGGAACCTGTTGCGCGGGAATAACTCAGTGGTAGAGTGCAACCTTGCCAAGGTTGAAGTCGCGGGTTCGAATCCCGTTTCCCGCTCCATCTAACAATAAGGAATCCTTCGGGATTCCTTTTTTGTTGCCCCGACTTTCACCAAAACTTTCACTAAGAGAGTTTTAACTGAAGGCCGGGGCTTTGTTGTTCAGGCTCTAGCTGGAGATAAGAGCCGGGAACCATCGGGTAGATATTCCCAGGGTATCCCAGGAGGTGGGGCGGCCTTTTTGCCTTTGTCTCCACGAAGTCCCGGCCGAAGTATTCCAGAATCTTCCAGAAGTCCTCCTCCAGCCCGTCGATGTAATCCCCGTAGACCTCATAGACCATCTTCTTTGATCCATGTCCCATGAGCCTGACAAGGCGGTTGGGATCGATCCGCAGGGTAAGCGCCCAGGCCGCGAAGGAGTGGCGCATGGAGTAGGGCACCTTGTCGGTAATGCCGCTGGCTTTCCCTGCCTTGGTCCAAACATCTTTGAGGAAGTTTGCCGGTCGAAAGATGGTGCCGGTTTTCGTGGTGACGAGCAATTCCCCGGTGCTTCTTTGCTGGAGGATGTCGAGGCGTTTTCTGATCGCCTGGGTGATGGGAATCTTCCTGATCCGGTAGATGGTCTTCGGGGTGTCGTGTTCTTTGCCCCGAACGATGGTGTGCTGAACCAGGATGTGGTCGGGGCGGATGTCGCTTCTTCTGAGTCCCGCCATTTCCGAATTGATCATCCCCGTGAGGATCATCAACTCCACTACCGGCTGATACCAGGGATCGATGTGTTCCAGGAAGTCCCGCCACTCATCGAAACGGAACCCTTCCCGCCGTTTCGGTTGCGTCTTGGGAAGGTGCTTTTTCAAGTTGGTGAAGGGGTTGTGCAGCACCCAGCGGTATTGGTCGCAGGCATCGTTCCAGATGGTGCGAAGCGGTATCAGGATGTTCTTCGCCCTGGCTTTCGAGAGGGGTTGCCCCTTCTTGGCCCCCTTCTTCCACTTGAGGGAGGCAATGAACTTCTGAATCTCCACCCCGCTGATCTGGAAGAAGGTCATCTCCCCAAAGAACGGCACCAGCCAATAGTCGATAATCAGTCGGTAGTCGTCCTTCTTCGTCCCCTCCGGGTAATGGCTCCAGACGTTTGTGTACCACTCCTGGAGGTACGACCCAAAGAGGATGTCCCGCGGTTCTGGGGCATACTGCCACCCCTCCAGCTTGGAAAAGTAAGCCTTCTCCGCTTCCGGTGCCCCTGGGAAGGCATCGGCAAAGATGAGCTTCCCCGCGTCCCGGCGTTCGATGATCCGATCCAGCCAGAGCCGGACCTTCTCCCGGTTCTTCTTGGTGTCGGTTAAGCCGGTTGTCTTCTCCACCCGGCGGTTGAAGTAGTAGAAGAGGATATAGAGCTTCCTGGAGCCGGGCTTTCGGATGATGGTTCCCTGTTTCTTCTCCTCGTTGTCAAAGAGCAATGCTTCATGGTGGGTTGTGCGCTTCATGGATGTCTCCGTTCCGCTATCCACGTCCCCACCGGTCAAAGTCCGGGATTGACCATAGCACATTTCACTGCTCATTTCAGTACTCCCAATTGATCGGGTTTGATTGCTTCCGAGGATGAGGTGAAACGGGTCCTGTGACCGGCCGTCTATTTTTTCGAGCCTCACTGCCTACCACGAGTTCCATGACCAGTTCAGAGGACCACAGGAACCGTAAGACCCTCCCTTGTTTAAAATAGTGCCTACCCGCAATAAGGATGTCTCTCTGCATCCAGGAGAAGAGGGTGGCACGAGACACTTGCAGCCGTTCCGCCAACTGCTCAACCGTCAGTACTTCAGGTAGGGAAGGGGGATAGAAGGAATCAGGCATCATGGCTCCCTCCTAAAATGGCACTTCATCGGAATAGTCATTGGAGTATGCAGAATCGACTTCTTTCTCCCGCTCTATTTGCTTCACCCGACTTTCCAGGGTTTGCAGGAATTTTTCCGATAAGGAACGGGGAATAGCTTTCGTTTTGCGCATGACCCCTTGTCTGTCACGCCAAACCCGCTCCCTTCTCGGAGCAGGGATAGAGAATCCAAAATCAGATATGCACCCCCCATTGTTTTCAATCTGCCAGTAGAAGTCCCTTTTAACCCTCCTGAAGGCTTCCCGGCGAGCCTCACCCTCTAGCCTGATCCGTTGGGGTTTGATCTTTTCCAGAAGGTTCTGAGTCATCCCATAGCGCTTGCCCTCGATGGGGCAATGCCCCTTGCTCATGTATTTGAGCATGTAGTGGGCCGCATGCTCCTGATTGCTGACTTTCTTGACGTTCACGCTGTTATTTGCCTGCCCCCAAATATCCACAAGCCACTGAACCGGAATGAAAGGCTGATCCACCAGCATGTGGAAATGGATATTCTGTGTGGTCTTCTCTTGGATTTCGGCAACCCAGATGTACGTCAGTTCCTGGTGATCTTTGCCTTGCTTTTCAAGCTTGCGGTCATATTTCTTCTTCAGAGTGTTTAGAAATCGCTTGAACTGCTTCTTGCCCCAATCTTGATTAACCCTGCCTTCATCGTCCAGTTGTGCCAGTTTCGGATCGAAAGTTAGGGTGATAAAGAGCTTGAACGAGGTTAGGCCGCATTCCACTGCCCGCCGAATAGTCTTGCGCGCTTGCCGGGTAAACTCCTCGGATGCTATTTTCTCCCTTTTGTGGGGCATGGTTCGTCTGCCAGTCCGGTAGTACCCACCGGTTATCTCACCACTGGGAAAGATGGTGATGCAGGCACCTTTGCGGGGTTTCTCATTATCCCACTTCTCAAAGAGGGCCTTTAACTCTGGTGTCAGAGTTTTCGAACTATTATCAAGTTCAAGAGGCAAAGGCGGAAAGTAACTCTCAAGGCCGGGGAGGGGAGGGGAAGGTGTGGCGGTTCTTTCCTCCGTCCCGCCAATGGTCCCGGCTAAGCCGGGAACCACAGGCGAGCCGGAGGGCTGTTTCTGGTGGTGTTCGGTTGTGTGTTCTGTGGATGGTAATTGTGGAGATGCTTGGTGTTGCTGTGATTGTTGCTTAAGCATGGGTCCTCCTAAGGATTGGAATTTTCCTAAGGAGTTGCCATGAAGGCGGGCAGCGGTCGCGGAAATGGATTTATTTTTGTTTTTCCGAAAGTTGGTACTTGTTTTGCCATTCAACCATCTTGGTCTTGATGGTCTTGTCAAAGCTTTCCGGACTTTTTATATCTGGATCGATTTCAGTTCCATCGAAGTCTCTTGCCAATGCATCGTACAAACGGCGGATTTCTGGCCATTCAAAGGGTTTGTGCAAGGCTTCGGCAATTGCGGCGATGAGGGCGCCATAATCGCTCTTGACGCTCAATCTCGCTTTGCTGATATCACTATAGGATGTGATCGGCAGCTTCTTAACCGCATCTATGACCTTCTCGTAATCGTTCTGCTTGCCTTGGAGGCGTAAGGTTTGAATCTGATATCCTATGGCAGGATCGTGTATCATAAGCGGATCAAGTTTTAACAGGTTGTTGAAAAACTAAACCTTTTTGATTCAATAAGTTAGCGAACTGTGCTATATTTTTACGCGTAACAATCTGAATTTACAGGAGAAAAGTTATGCGCGGCGCCGAGACAAAAACCGAAGCTCTGTTCTGTTATCTCTCCCCTGAGTCGTACGTCCCGAAGGACCACCCCTTGCGGTCGATCAGGGCGATGGTGGATAAGGCCCTTGCAGAGCTCAGCCCGCAATTCGAGGCCATGTACTCCCACACCGGCCGGCCCTCGATTCCTCCTGTGTCAACGGCAATCGAAAATTGACCCACTTTACCGGTTGATCGGCAATTGAAAAATGACCCACCTTCCTGGGTTAATCATCCATCTGGGGTGTCGGCAGTTGCTGCCCGAGAATGCCAGCTCGGCGCTTCTCTTTCAATCGGTAGCTGTCACCCCTGATCTGAATGACATGGGCGTGGTGCAGCAACCGGTCGAGCATTGCTGATGTGAGTGCCGTGTTGCCGCCGAAAGCCTGTTCCCATTCCCCAAAGCTCAGGTTCGAGGTGAGGATGACGGAACCTGTTTCGTACCTTTTGGCGATCACCTGAAAGAACAGGTTTGCCTGTGTTTCGCTGAACGGAAGGTATCCAATCTCGTCGATGATGAGTAGTCTCGGCCCCAGGACACTGCGCCGCATTACTTCCTTGTACCGCCCCTGGCGCTGGGCGCTTTCGAGTTGCAGCATCAGGTCCGCAGCGGAAATGAAGCGCACCTTCACGCCGCACTGGGTTGCCCGGTAGCCGAGGGCAATGGCGAGGTGAGTCTTGCCGGTACCGCTGGGACCGAGCAGGATTACATTCTCCCGACGCTCCAGAAACGCCATTGCCGATAGGTCCAGGATTCGCTGCTTCGGGGCGCCGGTGGCAAAATCGAAGTCATAATCCTCAAGGGTCTTGATCGCGGGAAAGCCCGCGAGCTTTGCCATGGTGTGGCGCGAGCGCCCCTGCCGGACGTCGTTCTCGGCCTTGAGTACCTGCTCGAGATAGTCGATGTATGACGACTCCTGCTTTGCCGCAGCATCGGCAAGGTCGGCGTACACATCGGTCACCGCCAGAAACTTCAAGTCGTCGCAGAGGGTGACCATACGCTGGTGCTGGATGTCGCTCATAGCCGCCCCTCCTGAAGGATCTGATCATAGAAGGAGGCGGGGCGCTGAAGTGGGATCACCGGCCACGGCATGGGAGTGATGACTTCCGGCTTGCCCTGCTCAACCTTAACCCTTGGCGGCAGCGGCGACATTGCCGCGCGCTCGATCTTGAGACGATCGCAGGGGCGCTCGCTGGTCTCGCCATGGATTCGGCAGTTGGCTACGTCATTAAGCCAGTTACGGACCTCGATGTTGGCGGTCGCGACATCGAGAGTTAATCCTGCCTGCTTAAGGCGCGAGACCAGCGGATAGTAGAAGCTGTACCGCAGGTAGCGGTTGAACCGCTCGACCTTTCCCTTGGTCTTGGCGCGGTACGGCTTGCACAGCCGGGGGATAAACCCGAAATGCTTGGCTGTGTCCCACAGGCCGGAGTGGAAGCGGTGCTTGCCCTCGCCGAAGGCGTTTCGCTCCAGAACCACAGTCTTCATGTTGTCATAGAGCACTTCACGCGGGACGCCGCCGAAGAAGGAAAATGCCATCTCATGGCACTCACGAAGGACATCAAAGGCCTGGCTGGTGGTGAAGACGACGAACGAATCGCGGCTGAAACCAAGGGTTCCAACGAACGCGTACAATGGGTGTTTACCCCTGCGCAATTCGCACCAGTCGGCTTGCATCTGCTTGCCGGGCTCCGTTTCAAACCGGACAACCGGCTCCGGAGTGACACGGGAGTAAAGTGTCGCCAAAAACGTTCTTACGGTGCGCTCGCAGCCATCGTAGCCAAAGCTGGCAATTTCCCGAGCAAGCACCGGAGCAGGAATCCGGTGTGGCAGCGCCGCCTTCACCCGCTCTTCGAGAAAGGCTTTAAATGGATCTAGCTTCCCCGGCCGCTTCGCCCGTTCTTTGTATCTGGGATCGGCCGTTGATCTGAGGAACTTCCTGACCGTGTTTCGGCATAGCCCGGTGATCCGCGAGATCTCCCGGATGCTTTTGCCCTGTTTCTTGAGAATTCTGACTTCCATACACTCTTCCTTTCCGATCATGCCGACCCTCCAGGTCGGCTAGGTTATCAGGAAGAGTGGGTCAATTTTCAATTTCCGAGGTGGGTCATTTTTACATTGCCGCTAACACCTCGTTGAAGCATATCCACGTCACCTGCGCCATCATCGAGCGAGACGGTCTCGTCCTTGCCGCCCAGCGGAGCGCCGTCATGAGCCTGCCGCTCAAGTGGGAGTTTCCCGGTGGTAAGATCGACCCCGGTGAATCGCCCGAAGAATGCCTCCGACGGGAGTTGGTGGAGGAGATGGCGGTTCACGTGCGCGTGGGACAGAGTCTTCCCGTCAGCACCCATCAATACCCGACGTTCTCGGTCACGCTTTATCCCTTTCTCTGCACCATCGAATCGGGAGAGATCGTCCTCCACGAACACGTTGCCGTAACCTGGCTTCCTCCCGATGAACTCCACACCCTCGACTGGGCCGAGGCCGATCTGCCGGTGATTAAGTCTTATCAGCAGGGATGCCGGATGAGGGACCATAGCTGAGAACACTGAGTGTAAAATGGTGCTTAATGGCCCATGTGAAGCGGTGGCCTACCTGAATGCGGCCATTGAGGAAGTGATCGAGAGGTCTTTCTTATGTTCTGGCGCAACGTGGCCGAGGCCAATGGGGTGATAGGAGAGTGGCTGCGGAGCCGCATGTTTGCGGAGGGGCAAGGGAAGGGGTAATGTTGATAACAAAAAAATCTTGTATGGACGGTGAGATACCGATATTCTGATACTAAATAGAGAACATATGTTCTTTAAATAAGATCATAAACGGGGCGGAACATGCTCGAACCATTGCTGTCATCAACCAACTGCGAACGTGTATTGATCTTCATCGCTGCTCGCGGTGAGGGGTATCTTCGAGAGATGGCAGATTTCTACCAGACTGCGCCGGCGCCGCTACTCAAACAATTAGAAAAGTTGGAAAACGGCGGGGTCCTCTTCAGCCGCCTGGCCGGTCGCACTCGCCTCTACGGCTTCAATCCGCGCTACCCATTTCTTAATGAACTGAGGGCCCTGCTGGACAAGGCACTGACCTTTTACCCAGAGGATATTCGCGTTGGCCTCCAGGAAAACAGGCGTCGGCCGCGGCGCAAGGGCAAGCCGCTATGAAACCGCTCAAAGAGATGACCATTGGCGAAATTGCCGCCTATGTGGCCGCACACCTTCGCCAGGGCGGCGTCGAAGTGGTACTGACAGGCGGCAGCTGCGTCTCAATCTACACAGACAACCGCTATCTCTCCTATGACCTGGACTTCATTGAAGTGGGCAGAGCCTCCAGAAAGAAAATTGCTGCCATCCTCATGGAGATCGGCTTCCTGGAGAAGGATCGCTACTTTATCCATCCTGACACAATGTATTTCGTGGAATTTCCTTCCGGCCCGCTGGCACTCGGCGCCGAACCCGCTGGTGCCATAGCAGAGCTTGAGTTTGCCACCGGCACGTTGCGCCTCCTCTCTCCGACCGATTGCGTCAAGGACCGGCTGGCCGGTTATTACCATTGGCTGGATCGACAGTGCCTGGAGCAGGCGATCATGGTGGCACACGATGCTGAGATTGACTTGGAAGAGGTGGAACGCTGGTCGCAGCAGGAAGGAATGGGGGAGGAGTTCGAACGGATCAAGACCTTTTTGCTGGCACAATGAAATGAAAGATATGGTGAGAGTAGAAAATGGATTCTGTTGATACGAGATGAGTATTGTGTCCCCCGAATTCTGTCATGTTTGAGGATAACCGAAGGGGTGGATAGGATGATTTGCCTATGAATGGGAAAAGGGTCTTCATCAGTTATAGTCATGATTCTGCCGAGCACCGTGACAAGGTGCTCGGCCTCGGTGCCTGCTTGTTGCGCGACGGCTGTGATTGCCGCATCGATCTCTACAAGGATACCGACGAAGACTGGCCGCTGTGGATGACTCGCCAGTTGACCGAAGCAGATTTTATTGTCTGCGTGGTCACTGAAACCTATGCTCGACGGTTTAACGACAAGGAGTTGCCGGACAGGGGGCTAGGTGTTGGATGGGAATCAGGTCTGATAAGACGTCTGCTGTATCAAAAGAAACTCCATAATGACCGGATATTCCCAGTGTTCTTTGATAAGTCGGATGACCATCACATCCCTCTTGAGCTTGTAGGTTACGATTATTTCATTCTCGACAATCACACTGGATACGAGACGCTTTTACGAAAGGTCTTGAACCGCCCGCTTCACCTTAAGCCCTCTATCGGTTCCGAGCCTGAACTCAGGACCAGTACAGCCACGCCGTTATTTGCACGTCCCAGTGAAGAGCCGCAATCAGACAGAATCGACGCACCAGCAGTTGAGTCACCGTTGGAATCCAAATATCACGGCAAGCAACGAAGAGGGTTACTTCAGTTCTTTGTCTCCGATTGGTTACCGAACGGCCCTCCAGTCGCCATCGTACAAGGTTTCCCTGGCAGCGGGAAAACCCAGCTTGCCTCATCCATCGTGGAGCAGACGCCGAAAGTCATTGTTGTGCGGCACGAACCTCAACTGGAAACGCAAAATCCTTCTTTGGATCTTCTCACCGACTTAGCACTAGACCTTGATTACGAAGGTATTCCTGATTTGATGCAGGAACTTGAGAAAGGCGCTGAAGGCGATCTTTTCAATGCACTGCTCGTGACATTGCACAGAGAGAAAATTCTGATCATCATCGATGAATTCCAGCGCCTCTTGTCTCCAAACGAAAATTTGCCGCCAGATCAATGGCAGCATTTTTTTGAACGCCTTATTAATGCTCCTCACGTGGCAGGCCGTCTGTTACTCATCAGCAACCGTTACGTGAAAAGAGCTCGTTGGTGTGAGAAGTCAGTTTCAAGGGAACTGAAAGGGCTAACTGAGCTTGAATCAGCGGAGTTTCTGTCCGAATCTCTTGCATTAAGTGGGTTAACGGCAAATGTTCCATCGGACAGGTTCGTTGAGGTGGGCCGTCGCTTGGGTGGCAATCCTCGGGCAATTAAAACGCTGGTAGAGGGCCTGAAATACTATCCGATGGATGAATTGATTTCACTCGCCCCCAGACCGGACGGTACCCTTAACCCCGAATTGGTGCAGGATTTTGAGCGGGAGCTGATAGAACGCACACTTTCCAGAATTGATGGTGGGCTTTTGCGGTTTATGCGACGCCTCGCGGTGTATCGACGACCATTCAGAAACGAGATATATGCCGAATACACCGACTCTGAACTTCCGCCACATTCACTTCGAAAACAGCTTATTGACCGGTATCTGCTGGAATTTTCCAACAGCGGCGACACCTTGCATCCATTGGCTCGGGAAATCAGCCTTGCCCGTCTTCGAGAAGACAACGAGGAGTGGTGTCTAGCTCACGGACTTGCCGCCAATTATTACTTCAATGTTTTCAAAAATCCGCAAATTTCCGGGGCAAAAAAGCTGGCTTCGTCTTACGCCGAATTGCGTCATCATCTTTTTGAATCGGGTCGTATAGATGAACTGTATCAGGCCAGCGCAAAGCTCAGTGCTTTCGCCATCGCCCTACTTCCCAAGCCTGCGCAATCCAAGGTCCCGGATAACCTTGAAACCTTGGAAGAGCATATTGCCCTGATTAGCGCACTTCCGGAAACGCAGAGAACAAAAGGGTTGGAGTATCACCTTGCTTTGTGCCTGAAACATCGGAATATCGGTGATGATCTTCACAATGCTCTCAAACACGTGCGTAGAGCAACTGGTCCTCATGCCTACTACGCGGTCTGGTTGCTGCTGCTTGACCTTGAATACACCATCAACGGTGTTGATGCCATGATGGACGCGCAACGGGAAGCCATCAGATTTTTGGGGAGCGGGAGCAACGCTTTTGCGGTTTATCATCATTGCGCTCACCTTCTCAGAAAAAGTGACAAACTGGATGATGCCATCAAGCTATTGGAGAATGCCGTCACCATTCCAGGAATCGCCTGTGTTACGTCATTAATCAGCCTGTGTGCTAGATGCATGGAGGAAGCCGGAAGGTTTGATGACGCCATCGACTTTTTGAAGAAGGGCGTGGTAATGACGAATGTACAGGAACTCGGTACTGTTTATATTCACTGTGCGGGATTGTTGGCTCGCCTGAATCGCATGGACGAGGCGATAACATTTCTGAAAGAGGGGCTATATGTCCCTGGAATGACGAAATATTATTCGGTCTATCTTCTCCTCGCCGAAAACCTTGTTAATGAGGGGCGTGATGAAGAGGCTATCCGACTCCTGAAAAGCGGGGTTCACGATAGCCGTGTACTCGACGCCAAATTGATGTATCGCTATGTTGCAGAACTTCTCGTGAAGAACGGCCGAACTTCGGAAGCTGTCTCATTACTGCAACGCGGGATTATTTCACGTCAGGTAAAGGACCAACTGCCGCTTTATCATTATCTTGCCGAATTATTGGGAAAAAACGGTGAATCCAATACCGGCGTTAAAATTCTCAAGAAGGCGATGACCAACCCGCGAACTAGGTTAGAGCCCTCAATTTATCGGGCCTGCGCCGATTTGTTGTCCAATGCAAAGGACTTAGATGGTGCCATCGAAGTATTGCAGAAAGGGTTGCAGGAGCCCAAGCTGAAGGAAAAGAACCAATTGGCGCAAAAATGTGCTGAAATGGCGGTGTGGCAGGGCCGCCTTGATGAAGCTATTGCAATTCTTTTGACAAGGATTGATGGAAACGAATACCACAACATTGACTTCATTTACAAAGACTGCGCTGATTATATGGTTAAGGCTAATCGGATTGAAGAAGCTATTTCCTTGATGAAGCGGGGGATTGAAGTTCCGGGGTTGACCAACAAAGGAGTAATTTATCAAAAATGCGCCAAACTACTGGCGCAGGTTGGTCGTGCTGATGAAGGAATTAAACTTCTACAAACGGCTATGCAAATTCCGAGATTGCCGGGTAGAATCATGCTCTATCAAACGTGTTCGGACCTCCTGGCTGAATTGGGCCAGGCTCGGGAAGCAATTAAGCTTCTTAAAAACGGCATAAACGGCCCACGGATGGGGAATATCGCGTCATTGATCATGCGATGTGCTGAGCTGCTGGCTGCTGAAGGGCGGCTAGAAGAGGCAATTGAACTATTGTTAAAGGGGATCAATAATTCTCCTAATGATAGACAGTTGAGCGAACGCTTGGTGAAATTAAAAGAACTCTACGGAGGCAGTCCGAGCTTTCTAGATAAGCTACCGACACAATAACTTAGATGCTCACGATCGACCTCACCTCCACCCTCAAACTCTTTACCTCCCTCTACCGCGCCCCCGGCGCGGTCTGGACCGAGGCCACCAGACGCAAGGCGCCACATAAGCCGTTGCTCCTCCTGGCGGTGCTGGACCTGGTGCATCGCGGCGTCATCACCACCCCGTTCATCGACGTCACCGCCGATCTGGTGGAGTTTAACTCGTTGGAAAAAGACGGGCTGCTCGCGCCGAAAACATGGTCGAAGAAGATACTGTGACAAGAATGCTTTATAACGAAACTGATAGCGGGGAGTTCACACGAAAGGTCGTCACTCTTTTGGGAGAGGCTACCGCATTGCAGGGAACGCTGCATATGCCCGGAGTACGCGATGATTATCGATCTCGGCTGGAGCAGGTTGTTCTGTTGGCCAGAAGGGCGCTGGGCAATGCGGGGGAGAACCGGGAGGTTGCGTTGCTCCAATGGGTGTTGGTTCAGGCTTTAGGGGCCCGGGGAGAGGATGCGCGCTATGGTGCCGGGCAGCTCTCTCGCGGTTCTCAGCGGGCGCCCACATTGGAAGATTGCGAAGACGGCTGGCAGCGAGTAGAGCAGATCGTTTGCAATGCAGAAGATGCGGCATTGGAGACCGCACGTATTGCCCAGCTACTTAATACGGCCAAAGCGAGAGAGATTGCCCGCAGAGCTGAAGTTGCCGGAAAAGCCGCCAGGAAAATCGTCCTGGAGCGGAACCGCGCATATACTTTCCATGCCGATCCCGGCTTCTCGTTTGGCGAAGGCTGGTACCTGGCTGCTGCGGCACTGTTTGCCGGCCTTTCTATTCAGATCAGACCTGGCGCTGCCCAAGAATTGCAAGTCAGGCGGTTCCTTTTCGATGCCGGGTTAGAAGGATCCCTTCGCCCTTATCGGTCTCGTCCGGCGAGCCCCAAGCATCTGACTCATATCATTGCCGAGGCTTTTCGCACCGACGCGCCAGGAGCACAGTGCACGCTGCGCGCAGGCTTTCTGGGAGACGAATCGCCGTCGGCTGCCTTAAGATCATGGATTGATGGCAAGGTGGGGGGGAAGCTGGAACAGAAGGTGCTGCTTTGGGTTCGAACGGGTGACCACGATGCCCAGCGCAATACCTGTTTCGATGAATTGCGTCAGCTTTCTGAACTGGTATTGAATGCCGGGCTCACCCCCATCTTTTTCGGCGATAAAGTTCCTCTGGAGCTTGTTCCGCCAAGCGCAGTCAACCTGACCCTGTGCTGGAAAGAGCCGCTCTTCCAGGGGCCGGACATGCGCCGAGCGCAACTGCAACTGTTTGAAGAGTTGAGATGCCGCCACGGCCTGGTGGGCCAGATTGGCGTTACCACTGCCGGCATGGACGGACCGGCGCTTATGGGATTGCCCACCCTTTATCTCACCCAGGAACGCAACGTCCGACTGGGCAAGTGGGTGGGAGCCGTTCCGGGATATCAAGAGGTCGTGCGGGAGCCGGGCTATTTCGAAATCATTCGCACCACCCAGCATCATTGGCAGCAGTGACCCTCGGGGCATGCTGGCCAATCTGGAGCAGGCCCACCTGCCGCTGGTGAAGGAGATCGTGGAAGCGGACAACTATCGGCCGGCGGTGCGGGATCAGGCCTTCCGACGGGTGGTGACCACGGCCTACGACCCCCGCTGCGCCCTGTGCGGCATTCGCATCGTCACTCCCGACGGCCACACGATGGTGGAGGCGGCCCATATCGTACCGTGGAGCAGAAGCCAGAACGACGACATCCGCAACGGCATGGCACTCTGCCGGCTCTGCCACTGGGGGGTCGACGAGGGGATGCTCGGCGTCTCCGACAACTACACCGTCATCACCTCCCGCAGCATCGGCATTGATCGCAACGTCCCCGGCCTGCTCCTAACCCTCTCCGGCCGTGGCATTATCCCTCCGGCAGAGCGCGATCACTGGCCTGCGCCGAAGTATCTGGCCGAGCATCGACGGGAATGGCGGTTGTAAAATACGTCATGAATTACGAATACATATTTAGATACGAGTCAGAAGTGAGGAGATATGGCACGACAACGAACTAGCCCAATGGAAGATATGATTTTGGTCGCCAGCAAACTTCCGTGGTGGGCGTGCCTGCTACTGGCGCTTGTGTCGTACGCCGTGCTTCACACGATGGCAATGCGCCCTGTAATGCCTGCTACGGTTGTTCCAGGCCAGATGGGCGACGCCGTAGCCCGGGGACTCATTACGACTCTGGCCATGTTCGGACAGTACGTGATGCCATTCGCTTTTGCACTGGCTGCTCTGTTGTCGGCCGTTACGTCGTCTCGTCAGAAAAAGCTTTACGATACCGTTGCAGGTCGTGGCGATGTTGCAGCTCTGAATGAAATGGGATGGGATGAGTTTGAAATGTTGGTAGGAGAGCATTTCCGCCGTCAAGGGTTCCAGGTGACCAGACAGGGAGGAAACGGTCCGGATGGTGGTGTTGATCTGATACTCAAGAATGGCGGCGAAACGTACCTTGTGCAGTGCAAGCAGTGGAAAGCTTACAAGGTCGGTGTGCAGCCAGTTCGTGAGCTATACGGCGTGATGGCATCGCGAGGTGCCGTTGGAGGTTATGTCGTCACTTCAGGCAAGTTTACCGACGAGGCGGTTGACTTCGCTCGCGGTTTGAATGTCGAATTGATTGATGGTCGCCAGCTTCGGCAGATTATCGATAATGCTCGTAGACCATCGACAGATGTCGTTCGCCACGAGATATTTCCGAAAGCGGTTTCCTCTCCTAACTGTCCCAAGTGCGGAGCTGAAATGAAAAAGCGTGTAGCACGACAGGGCAGTAATGCTGGCAGGGAATTCTGGGGGTGCTCAACCTATCCAAAGTGTAAGGGAATTGTCCCCGTTACAATAAATCAGGACACAGACCAGGCAAAGGTAACAATGCAACCGACTATCCCCCCAGTGGATGCCAGTAAGAAACTATGCCCTCAATGTGGTGAAGAATTAGTTTTGCGGCAATTCCAGAGTGGCCCTCGAATTGGACAGCAATTCTATGGCTGCCTCACATGCAAAAAAGGGTGGCCTGTCGACACGTTAGCGCAGCATGCAGCGCTTGCCGATGGAGGTAAATAGGAGGCGCTCCCCGGTTTAGTTCTGTAGGAGCTTCAGCGAGCTGTTAAAACCTCTACTGGCAGTGGGTCGTACCGCTGGGCCAGACCAGCAGCATCACCGAACTTTATGAGGAACCTGTATGAACCGAGCCGATAAGGCAATAGTCCTATATCAGACTCCGGACGGGTCATCTTCTCTTCAAGTCCATCTCGACCATGACACCGTCTGGCTTACACAGAAGCAGATGGCCGAACTGTTTGGAAAGGATGTCAGAACCGTCAACGAACACATCAGGAACATCTTCAGGGAAGGGGAGCTTGATGATGCTTCAGTTATCCGGAAATTCCGGATAACTGCCTCAGACGGTAAAAGCTACGATACGGCCCACTACAACCTCGACGTGATAATTTCCGTAGGCTACCGGGTGAAGTCACAGCAAGGGACCCGCTTCCGCCAATGGGCGACCAGGGTGCTGCATGACCATATCGTCAAGGGGTACACGCTCAACGAGCAGCGGCTGCGGGAGGAGAGCGCCAAGTTGCAGGCGATGCAGCAGACGGTGGCATTGCTGGCGCGGACCCTGACCAATCAGGAGCTTGTCAGCGATACCGGCCGGGACGTGCTGCGGGTCATCGACGATTACGCCTATGCGCTGGCAACCCTTGACCGTTACGACCACGGGACGCTGGCCATCGAAGGAATTACCCGCCAGGCCCAACAGAGAATTGTATAAAACAAAGGTGTACCTCTATCACAAGGATGGTCACAGAATCCCTGTATCAGTTCGTGTCACCCCCATGACCGATGAAGAAGGCAACATTATCGGCAAAGTCGGATTGTTCAGCGACATCAGAAAGGATAGCGGATCAACCTTTCGGGGAGTGCCCAACCGCGTGCCGATTACCCTGCAGAAGGAATTTATGCACTTACGGCACCTTGGTTCTCCTGCCGGACATCCCTGATCTGCCGTTTCCCGGTGCCGGTCGTGAACCAGCCGGCCCTGTCGAAGGTGATGCTCCCCAGCGTCAGCCCCCCCTGCCGGAACAGGGGATCGCTTGATTCGGCGCGCACAAGGGCGGCAACGGCCCCTCTGGCGACCTGTTCTTCCTGCCCCTCGCATGCCTGGAGACAGAGGTTGAGTTGATCCCGGCCGCCGTTATCGGCGATTTCGGCCGTAAAGTTCAGCAGTCCGGGAATCGGAAGCAACGCCTCGTCCAGAGTTGCCATGGCGATGCTTGCCCCATCCCTGAGCCTCACGGTCGCCCCGATTCGTCCCTGCACCCGCCCGAGACGTTTCAGCACCGTGCCGCAGGGGCAGGATTCCGGCATCATCCTCGCCATATCCCCGGTCCGGTACCTCACGAGCGGCATCCCGCTTCGGGTGAGGGTCGTGAAGATCACTTCCCCGAACTCGCCATCGGCTACCGGCCGGCCTGTGGCCGGGTCGACGATTTCCGTGTACAGGTCGGCCTCGCGCAGATGGTAGCCGTCCCTTGCCTCACACTCCACGCCTCCCCCCAGCCCGGTTTCCGTCATGCCGTAGTGGGTGAAGACCCGGCAGCCCCAGTGCTGCTTCAGTTCCTCCACGATCGCCGTGGGCACGTAGTCCGTGGAAAGAAGGACGCTCTCCACCCAGCCCCGTGGAATCGCCTCGCCACCCTCACCACGGGCCAGAGAAAGAATCTGGGTCGGTATCCCCACCAGGCAAGGGGAAGGGTGGCGCAGAATCTCCGCCCGTGCCGCTATCGGGTCCCGTACCGGTCCAAAGGCGACCGGCCTCACCCCCAGCCGTGCCAATCCCCGAGCCAGCAGATCACCAACGCTGTCGGGTCGTTCGCCGGGCAGAAAGATGATGACGGTTGCCCCGGCAGCGACCATGGTCGCCATGCCGTGATGGAAAAAATCGACCGTCAGCTCCAGGTCTTCTGCCGTGAAAAATATCCGCTTTGCCTCGCCGCTGGTCCCTGAGGTTTGCAGGGTGACCACCCGTTCGATTTCGTCCTGGGAGGCGCAGAGCATCCGCATCCCCTGGGTTCGCACATCGTCCGGCGTCGTGAAGGGGAGGCGGCTGAATGCCTGCAGATCCTTCACGTCCCGACCGTCGATTTCGGCAAGAAGGTTCCGGTAGAAGGGGCTCTTCGTCCGGGCATAGGCGACCACCTCCCGCAGTTTTCGCACCTGATAGGCCTCGAGGTCGCTCCGCGTCAGTGCCTGCGTGCCGGGCAGAAGCAACTTGTCCCGTATCCACCCCTCCAGCGGCGTCCTATTCATCGCGGCACCCCTTTCTTCCATGCTTGTTTCACAGGGGGTAACGGAGTGGTCATTGACCTGTACCGCCCACGGTCGCCAGTATCGACTGGAGTTTCTCCATGGTTGCCAGCAGCAGGTCCGAGCAGGCCCGCTTGTCGGGGCTCGCCTTCAGGATTTCATCGCAGTTGATCCCGCCGTACTCTTTTTCCGCCCTGACCGAGAACCAGTCCCACAATTCAGCCAGCAGCAGGGGAAACTCCGAGTCCTGCATCTCCCTCTCCCTCGAACCATCCAGTGCCAGTGACAACGCACATGACGCACCGGTGAGCACCCCGCAGGTGACGCCGGCGTAAAAACCGTTGCAGAGGGCCGCCATCGACCTGACCAGGTCCGGGTTGTCCCGACCCAGGTCGCGCAACACCAGCTTGACCACGATCTGGCTGCAACAGAGCCCTTGATGCTTCATGAGCAAAATGTCGAGATAGGGGCCATCGAAGGTGATCGTGTTCACTGACTGGTCGTTCATGGTGTTGTTCTCCAGGTGAATCTTTTTATGGCCTGTTGTCATTCTTGGGCAGACAAGGCACCTTACAGATATTTGCACACTAAGCGAGATTTTTTTGTTTGACAAGTAAAATAGTAATGTAGTACTAATTTACGCAAATAAGCGTGAGCTTATGGTGGAGTCGTAGTAACAGGGTGCGGCAGATGCTTTGCACCGCGAAAATTTAAAACCGTCTCCGAGCTGCGGCGCCTAAAGGGAACATCCCCAAGGCGGTCCGGCCTATGGGTATCGCTGGAAACGGCGTTGCCTTCCTTATGCAAAGGGGACCCAACGGTGCGGAGGTGTGTCCGCGACGTTCAGGGGCCTTTCTATCCAGGAGAGCGCCCCTTTTGTTTTTTCCCTCCGAGGCTCTAGTGCGGGCTGTCGGCGGAAAGCGGGTCTTGAAAAAATTTAAAACCGTCTCCGAGCCGCGGCGCCTAAAGGGAACATCCCCATGGCGGTCCGGCCTATGGGTATCGCTGGAAACGGCGTTGCCTTCCTTATGCAAAGGGGACCCAGCGACGCGGAGGTATGTCCGCGACGTTCAGGGGCCTTTCTATCCAGAGAGCGCCCCTGTTGTTTTTTTGCGGGATAGACCGCGTACAACGTGTCCGGTGTGATGATGCCGGATTACGACAACAAGTGGAGAGAGGAGGAGGATATGAAATACGAAGAGGTCGGATGTTATCTGGAAATCAATCTGGCAACGGGAACTATCGAACGGGTGGCGCTGGAACCCGAGGTAATGAGAGAGCATCTGGGACGTCCCGGGGCCTGCATCGGGGAAGCGTGCGAGGGATTCTGCCAGCATTCGCTACAGACCTGCCTCCGCATAGAAAATTAGACACAGGGTGTACATCGGGAAAAAGGAGGAAAAATGAGATACGCAGAGGCAGGATATTATCTGGAAGTCGACCTGGCGAAGGGGAACATCGAACGGGTCGCAACCGATCCCAGGCTGATGGAGCTCCATCTCGGGGGGTTGGGAACAAGCGTCAAGCTCCACTGGGACAGGGTACCACCGGAAACCAGGGCATTCGATCCCGAAAATCTGCTGGTATTCAGTACCGGCCTGCTGAACGGCACGCCGGTGTTCAGCGCCAACCGCACCGTTGTCTCTTTCATTTCGCCCCAATCGGGCACACTGGCCTATCCGATGATGGGGGGCTTTTTCGCGGCCGAGCTGAAGTATGCCGGCTACGATAAGATCATCTTCAAGAACAAGTCGCCCGACTGGGTCTACCTGTACGTCTCCAATAACAAGGTGGAGCTGCGTGATGCGTCGCATCTGAAGGGGAGGGGGGCGGTTGAGACCCAGGAACTCATCCGGAAGGAGCTGAACGATCCGAAAGCCCAGGTGGCTGCCATCGGTATCGCCGGCGAGAACCGGGTCTTTACGGCTTCCATTGAGCAATCCCGCTCAAGCGCCAGCCGACTCGGCGGCGGCGCGATCATGGGCGACAAGAAGATCAAGGCCGTGGCTGTCCGCGGCACCGGCGATGTCTTCCTTGCCCGGCCGGAAGAGTTCATGAAAGAGTTGCAGGGGGTGACGGATTATATCAAGTACCGGTGGGCCAACCCCATTAAGGACGTCATGACCATCCTTTCCGGCATCGGGTCGCCCCAGGAGATGCTCCATACCGATGAAAAATGGCATACGGAGAACTTCGCCTGGGGCAATGCCCGGACCCGGAGAAGGGACTTCTGGACCGAAGAGATCGACGAGTCATGGTCAAAGTCACAGCATGGCGCAGTAAAGCGTCTGATCAGCTGTTACAACTGTCCGACCCATTGCGGGGCGCTTATTTCCCACAAGGATACCCCACGGTATATGGCGAAATGCTTCGGCAAGCTCACCTATGCCATGGCGGCTTATGTGGATGACCTTGATTTCTCCTGGAAGATCCTCCAGCGCGCCACCGAGTACGGGGTTGATTCCTTCTCGACGCCCCAGATTCTTGCCTTTGCCGTTGAGCTCTATGAAGCCGGCATTCTCACTGACAAGGACTTCAAGGGGTGTCCATCCGACAAGGAAGGGAGATTCTTCTGGCTCCTCGACCGGGTCGCACGTCGTGAGGGGATTGGCGATATCCTGGCCGACGGCGTCTATTTCGCAGCCCGCAAGATCGGCAACGGTGCGGAAGCCTTCGATCACAACACCATCAAGAAGCACGAGCAGCTCCCGGTCAAGCTCGGGACCCTGGATCCGCTCTATTTCCTCATGTATTCCACCAACGAGAAGATCAGCATCACCCAGATGGAAGGACAGTGGCCCCAATCGGCCTTCCCAACCATGGAGCAGCGGGAGGAATTCGTCCGCGACTGGCCCCAGATTCCCGACGAAAAGTTCAAGCAGATCGTGCTGGACTGGGAACTGAGGGGGGAGAAGTCGATTCCCTACTTCCCGACACCGGACATGTGCTCTGAAATCGTGGACTGGATGGAGATGATGCACAACATCGATGACGCCGTGGGGATGTGCTGCGGCATGTCGTCCTTCTGCCTGAAGCCGCCCTATCACATCCACAACTACCCGAAAATAATCTCCGCGGCTACCGGCCTGGATCTGGACGAGTCAGGGCTGAAGCAGATTGCCAACAGGAGCCGGAACCTGCACCGAGCCTACAACAACAGGCTGGGTATCAGGAGGGTTGACGAAAAGCCGCCCGCTGACCACTGGAAGAAACGCTTCCCCGAACTGGAAGAGCAGCTTCTTTCCACCTATTACACGTACAAGGGATGGAACCACGACGGCATTCCCACACGGGAAAAGCTGGAAGAACTGGACCTGGGCTATGTCGCCGACGACCTGGAAAAGAGGGGGATCTTGAAAAATGGCCAAAATTAAACGGAAAGTCAGGACGATCACGGTTGATGCCGACAAGTGCAACGGCTGCCGGACCTGCGAAATCATGTGCTCCGCCTTCCACGCGGTTCCGCCGTACAGCAGCAACAACCCGGCACGGTCGCGCATCCAGGTCATCACCAACCGGCTCGAGGACATCTGGATGCCGGTCTTTGCCGGCGAGTACACCGAATCCGAGTGCATGGGGCGGAACAAGTACATCATCGACGGCAAGGAATACAACGAGTGCGACTCCTGCCGTGCCGCCTGCCCCTCACGGGATCTGTTCAAGGAACCGGATTCGGGTCTGCCCCTGAAATGCGACATGTGCGACGGCGAAGATGAGCCGGTATGTGTCAAGTGGTGCCTGGTCGATGCCCTAGTCTACGAGGAGCGGGAAGAGGAAGTGGAAGAGAAGGATATACAAACAACGGTGACCGAGATGGAGGTCGGTCTGGAATCGCTGGTGCGAAAACATGGTTTCGACAAGGTAATGGATACGGTTGCCCGAATGTCGAAGAAGTGATACTACTTCCGGGCGCAAGAACGGGTAGCATGATACTCCCCCCGGCAGGGCCGGGGGGACCACAACATGCGTCCAACATGGAAGCTGAACGGATTTTGGAGAAGGTGAGATGCCAGGCTCAGAGGAAACCCTCCGGATTATTCTTGATAACATAACTCCGCTCGGAGTGGAGCGTGTCGACCTGCAGTCCGCCCTGGGGAGGGTCCTGGCCAGGGATGTGGTGGCACCATGGGATTTGCCGCTTTTCGACAATTCGGCGAGGGACGGATTCGCCCTGAGAAGTGCGGACTGCACGGGCGAGGGGACCACCCTACGGATTACCGGCTTTATTCCGGCCGGATGCAATGTGTCGGAGCCGGTTCTGGGGGGGTGCGCCGTCCGGATCATGACCGGTGCACCTATCCCCCACAACTGCGATGCGGTGGTGCCGGGGGAGGATACCCTGGAGACAGATGGCCAGGTGACGGTCATGGCGCCGGTCCGTCGCCGGCAGTATATCCGCTTCCGGGGTGAGGACCTGACAGGCGGTGACCTGGTGCTGACGGAGGGGACGGTCATTCAGGCACAGGAAATAGGCTTGCTGGCCTCATTTGGCCAAGCGGTGGTGCCGGTCTACCGGAAGGCGCGGGTGGCGGTGCTCTCCACCGGCGATGAGTTGATCGAACTGGGAGAGCAGCCGTCAAACGGACGCATCATCAACAGCAATGCCCAGTATCTGGCTGCGGCTCTCAGGGAGATCGGCGCCGAGCCGATTCTCCTCTGCATCGGTCGTGACAACCGGGAAAGCCTGAAAGAGCAGCTTCAGACGGGACTGAAGGCCGATGCGCTGATCACTACGGCCGGCGTCTCGGCAGGAGCCCGGGACCTCGTGCGGGATGTGCTGGTTGAGGTGGGGGTCAGGCAGATGCTCGGAAAGATTGAGATGAAGTCGGGCGGACCCAAGGCCTTCGGCATGAAGGACGGGATCCCGGTCTTCTCCCTTCCCGGCAATCCGCTGTCGACCATGGTCACGTTCGAGGAATTCGTCAGACCGGGGCTGCTCAGGCTGATGGGGCATCGCCGGACGGTCAGGCCGAACCTCAAGGCACGGCTGCGGGAAGATATCCGCAAGGAGCCCGGCCGGGTCCATTGCCAGTCGGTCCGGGTAGAGGCGGAGAACGGCCGCTACATGGCCACCACGGTCGGAAACCACAAGGCGTGCCGGCTGAGTACCATCCAACGGGCCAATGCCATTGTCATCCTCCCCGAAGGACCGTCGGTGGTGGCGGCAGGGGAAGAGGTGGAGGTACATCTGCTGCGCGGTGACCTGGTCCTGCTGGAAGAACCGAACCTCACTGCCGGTTGCGTACCTGATGACCGTGTGTCGGAAGAGGGGGAGACCTTCGAGAGAAGGGTGCGGGTGGCAACCCGTTAGGGAAGGGGTAGATATCATGCGACAGGATGGGGGACCGTCAGATGAACGCGTATGAGCAGATCAGTTTGCAGATACCCGGGGAGGTCGAGCGTCTCATGGAGGACCGCTCGATCCTGAGGGAGGATGCGCAGAAGGTCATCCTTCATGCCGAGACCACCGGCAGGAAGCTGCTCAACTCTGCCACCGGCCATTTTCTCGCCTTCCATCGCCCCAAAGCGGTCACCTACTGGGCGGAGTATGTCCGGACCGGTGATGACTATCGGCTGGTCACCGCGTATTCCCACCGGATGGCGATGAAGTCCAGCGGGAGCACGCAGGAGTGGGTAAAATCCGGCAGCGGCAGCGAATGGCTCTGCAATCAGTGCCAGGCCCCCCTGGAGGAGCAAACTGTCAGGCTCCAGTACATGCAGTCCATATTTCCCATCACTCTTCCGGCCTGCTCCGGGTGCGGCTTCATCCTTGTCACTGAGGAGTTGGCAACCGGGAAGCTGGCCGCGGCAGAACAGGCGCTGGAAGACAAGTAACTTTCCGGCGGCACGGTGAACCGATGAACGGTACCGCACTCAACTGGTTGGAGCTCTGTCGCACCGTGGGTCCGTGCCTACGGCCGGGTGGGACCGCGCTTACAGACCGGGCACTGGAGGTCTGCAACCTTTCCGCCGATTCCCTGATTGCCGATGTCGGCTGCGGTGCCGGCGGAACCCTGTATCACCTGGAACAAATCGGTTTCCGCCGCCTGGTGGGGCTCGACCCGTCGGAGACCCTTCTCGGGGATGCCGCCCCCCGCCTCGAAACGGCCCGCCTTATCCGGGGGGAGGCTGCAACGATCCCCCTCCGGAGCGCCACCGTCGATCTCCTTCTGTGTGAATGCGTCCTTTCCGTCCTCCCTGGCCGGTCGGCTCCCCTCCGGGAGTTTGCGCGGGTCGTGAAGGACGGCGGATATCTGGTAGTGAGCGACGTTTTCAGCACGGCTGGAGACGAGGCCACAGGACAGGCCGGCGGGCTCCTCACCCGCAAGGAACTCCTTGCCGCGGTGGCCGGTAATGGCTTCACCCTCCTTCGGTGGGAAACCCACGACCGTTTGCTGAAGGAATTCGCGGTCCGCATGATCCTGGCCGGCGAATGCCTGCCGGATGCGTGGAAGGGTGGTACGGAGAGGAAAGGGGAGGCGGCCCGTGGGGGCCTCGGCTATTTCCTCATGGTGGCCCGAAAGGCTGAAGACCCGCTTCCGTAACAGATAAAGGATAGTGTCATGGAAACAGTGAATCTGGGTGAAACCGAAAGCATCTGCCCCGTCTGCCTGAAAAGGATAGCGGCGACACGACAAGTGCTGGGTGACGAGGTCTTCCAGGTCAAGGAGTGCGACGAGCACGGTTCGTTCAGGACCCTTATCTGGCGCGGAAAGCCGTCACTGGCCGAGTGGCGGAGACCGAAGCCGCCCGTCCACCCCGAGCTCTGCTACGGGACCGTCGAGCAGGGGTGCCCGTTCGACTGCGGCCTCTGCAGTGCCCATGCACAGATGCCCTGTTCGGTGCTACTGGAGGTGACTGACCGGTGCAACCTGCAGTGCGCCGTCTGTTTTGCCGATTCCGGCCGAAAGGATTCCGTGGATACCTCCCTGGACAGGATCACCTGGCTGCTAGAACGGGCCATGGCAGCGGCTGGGCCGTGCAATCTCCAGTTGTCCGGCGGAGAGCCCACACTGCGGGACGATCTGCCGGAGATCGTGGCAGCGGCGCGGCGGATCGGTTTTTCCTTTATCCAGCTCAATACCAACGGCCTGCGCCTTGCCGCCGACGGGAATTATGCCGCCCGGTTGCGGTCGGCGGGGCTTTCGGCAGTCTTTCTCCAGTTCGACGGGGTCGACGACGGCATCTACCGCACCTTGAGGGGACGTCCGCTTCTGGAGCAGAAGCTCCGGGCCGTCAGGCATGCCGGCGAGGCCGGCCTCGGCGTGATCCTGGTCCCGACCATCGTGAGCGGAGTGAACAGCCATGCCGTCGGCGCCATCGTGCGGCAGGCCCTTCAATTGGCCCCAATCGTGCGGGGGATTCACTTCCAGCCTGTCAGCTATTTTGGCCGTTTCCCTGAGCAGGGCTGCGGCAACCGCTTCACTTTACCCGAACTGATGGGGTGTCTCGAAGAGCAGACCGACGGACTGCTCAGGCTGGCCGATTTCTCTCCTCCCGGTGGGGAACATGCCCACTGTTCCTTTCACGCCACATATCTCTACTCGGCCGACGGCGGGCTGCGCTCCCTCGGGGCGATGGGGGGCGATTCCTGCTGCACGACCGACTGTGGCAGCGGGGGAATCAGGAGGACCGTGGATACCGTGTCGCGCCGCTGGAAGCTTCCCTCAGCCGCACCATGCTGCGGCAATCCCAGAGAATCGGAGCAGACCGATTGTTGTGAGTCGGGCAGATCAAACCCGGTCCGGGTCGAAGGGGCCATTGATCTGGATAGCTTTCTCCGGGATGTCGCCACCAGGAGTTTAACCATCTCTGCCATGGCATTTCAAGATGCGGAAAACCTGGATCTGGAGCGCCTCAGGGGGTGCTGCATATCGGTTGTGTCTCCCGATGGCCTGCTGGTGCCATTCTGTGCCTATAACCTGACCAGCAGGGACGGAAGGAGCCTTTACCGCCGATGATCTGGCACGGCGGCAATCACTTCATGATTTACGTCCCATAAGATATATTATGTCAAGTACGCGAAATAAATTTTTGTCCTGTGCCCTTGAAAGATTCAGAAGACTATGCGACCCTGCAAAAGCCAATATCAATATCATTTAATCCAGAGGGGTAAGTCATGCTTAAGGAGGATGTTGGGACCGAGATTTACAAGACTTGGAGCAATGCACAACGACGCGAGGAAATCGCCAAGCTGGTTCAGGGCTACAGGTCGGGTCTGCCGGCTTCCATTATGTGTAAGATTTCAGATAGTATTGCAGGCAACCGGAAACGGGCTCGGAAATATCTCCATGAAATGCTGACACCTGAAGAACGACAGATAGCAGTGGACAGTGAAACCGGAGAAATGATGGTTTTTGTTCGAGGATATATGCTGTAGCTTCGGTCTTATGCCACTTCCATGCAAATCGCACCAGGCCTGGTGCTTCTTCCTCACCTTTGATTCTTCCGCGATATAGGGAACGATCTGGTCGGGCAGCGGAGGGTCGAGAATCCCTCCGCTGCGAAAGACTTGATGAATTTCCTCGTACCCCCCTATTCCCTCGTAGTTGTTGATGACATCGCCACAACCATAGGGCTGATCTTGCCCCTGACCTACCTGGGTATTTGAAGATTAATGTCTGCCTCTCCCATTTTGACAGAAGCTAACTGGTTGCTATTATTAGTTGAACCGTAACGTTCCGCCGTCACCGCAACTGCCCGCTCCCGTTCAGGTGGATGCATGAATAAAGTGAGGCTTATCATCGGATTGGCGATTGTGACTGTGGCCATCGTCGCCGCCTCTGTCTTGTTGTACCTTCTGCCATTGGATGTTCGAGACCACTCCCCTGTCCAGCCGATTGCCTTCAGCCATAAGTTGCACGCAGGCGACAACGGCATCCATTGTCTCTTCTGTCATAGTTACGCCGCGAAGTCCCCGGCTGCGGGTATCCCATCGATGGAGGAGTGCCGGGCCTGCCATCTGTTCATCTCACCGAACACTCCAGAAATAAAGAAACTGATGAAATACTGGGAAAAGCGTGAACCGATTCCCTGGGTCAAGGTTTACAGCCTGCCGGACTTCGTCTATTTCCCGCACATGATGCACGTCCGCGCTAAACTTTCCTGTGCAGCCTGCCACGGCGAGGTGGCTGCCATGGAACGGATCACCCGGACCGCAAGCCTCAAGATGGGATGGTGCCTGAACTGCCACCATCAGCATAAGGCCAGTATCGACTGCTGGACGTGTCACAAGTAGCGGAGCGCAAATGAAACGGAGAACGTTTTTACAGCTTGGTACAGTAATAGCTGCCGGCGCCGTACTGGATGGATGCCGGTCAAAAAATGAGCAGCTCATCCCCTATCTCATTCCGCCGGATGAGGGGATAACTCCCGGCAAAGGTACTTATTATGCCAGCTCCTGCAATGCATGTCCTGCCGGCTGCGGCATCCTAGTCCGAGTGTCCGAGGGACGGGCAAAGAAGATTGAGGGAAACCCGGAACATCCCATCAATAGAGGGAAACTCTGCGCCCGGGGGCAGGCCGTTGTTCAGGAACTTTACCATCCCGACCGCGTGCCTCATCCCCTCAAACGGAATGGCCCCCGTGGTTCCGGTGCCTTCACGCGGATTTCCTGGCAAGAGGGTATTGGGCTGCTCACGGATAGGCTCAAAGCTTTGCAGCGGGAACAGAGCACTAATGGCCTGGCTCTGCTGACGCCTCATTTGCGGGGTACCCTGGCGGAACTCACGGGTCGCTTCATGCGCACGTTCGGCTCGACCAACCACGTCTCCTATGAGTTGCTCACCCCCGACTTGCTTCGGATTGCTGCCCGTCGTAGCTTCGGGCAGCCTACCCTTCCCTATTACGACATCGCCGAAACGCGCTATCTGCTCAGTTTCGGGGCTGATTTTGTGGACTCTCACCTGTCGCCGGTCAAGTATGGTTCCGCCTTTGGTGAGATGCGCCAGGGCCGTGACACGGTTCGCGGGCATTTCACCTATGTGGGGGGGCGCATGTCACTGACTGCCGCCTCGGCCGACCGCTGGATGCCTGCCAAGCCGGGGAGCGAAGGAACCCTGGCCCTTGGCATTGCACGCCTGATTCTGGCCGAGTCGCTTTACGACAGCGGAGCACTCGCGATGAACGGGCTTGAGGCAAAGAAACTGCTGGCCGCGCTGGACAGATACGATCTCCCCCGAGTGGCGCAGCTCTCCGGTCTGCCGCAAGGAGCGATCGCTGAGGTGGCACGGGAGTTTGCCTCGACCCGTCCCGCACTCGCTCTGGCCGGGGAGATGGTTGCCTTTCAGAGCAACGGCCCTGAATCGGTCCGTGCGGTCCACCTGCTCAATCTCCTGGTGGGAAGCCTGAATCGGCCGGGTGGGATCTACCCCGATGCAGGGTCCCCATCCGGACCGGAAAATTCCTTTGCCGAACTCATCGCTCTTATCGAGACGATGCGCGGCGGCCACGTGAAGGTGGCCATGATTCATGGCGATCCGCTCTATTCCGTTCCTCCGGCGACTGGGTTTCACGACGCACTGGCAAAGGTTCCGTTCATCGTCAGCTTTTCCTCGCTGCTCGACGATACCGCCCTGCACGCGGACTTGGTCCTTCCGGACCACGCCGCCCTGGAAAGCTGGGGAGACGTGATACCGGTCGCCGGCACCCGGGAACCGCTGGTGGGGCTTATGCAGCCGGTTGTGGAGCCTTTGTTCGATACCCGCCAGTTCCCCGAAGTGTTGCTGGCTACTGCCCATGAGCTGGGAGGCCGGATGGCTGCAGCATTACCGGACGAGTCGTACCTGGAGTTGCTGAAGGGAGCGGTCAGGAAGCAAGCCGGATTTGGGGCCGGCGTGGATTTCGAAGCGGCGTGGGTCGACCTGCTTCAGCACGGAGGGCTCTTTAAAACCAAGAGTGTCCAGCCCACCGGTTATCGATGGTCCTCGGACGCACCACCGCCATTGCCCGAGGACCCGGACTTTGCCGGGGACCAGAAGACGTACCCATTCCATCTGATTGCCTACCCTGCCACCGCCTTTTATGACGGCCGCGGTGCACCGTATCCCTGGCTGCAGCAACTCCCGGACCCGATGACCACCGTCGTTTGGGGAAGTTGGGTGGAGATCAACCCCGAGACCGCAGCCGAGCACGGGATCGGCTTTGGCGATCTGGTGGAGGTCTCATCGCCCCAGGGCACACTCCGTCTGCCGGCCGTCGTTTATCCCGGAATCCGTCCGGACATGGTGGCGATCCCCTTGGGGCAGGGGCATCGGGGGATGGGACGCTATGCCCAGGGGCAAGGGGTAAATCCTCTCGCGCTGGTGGCACGGCAAGGGACGAAACAGCAGCCTGCCTGGAATGCTACCCGGGTGCGGATAACCAGAATCTCAGGGAATGGGGAACTGGTTACGGCAGGACATCCCCAGGGAAGCCTCCGGAGCGAGTTGGTCGAGATATAGGGAAGCCGCGCAAGCGGTCATCGGGATTGAGTCGATTATGGAAACAATGACGAGTCAGTACAGATGGGGGATGGTTGTCGACCTTGATCGGTGCACCGGCTGCGGCGCTTGCGTTGTTGCCTGTCAGGCGGAGAACAACGTGGCCATCTGCGGCAAGAAGGAGATATCCGAAGGACGCAACATGCACTGGTTACGCATCGAGCGGTTCTGGGTGGGACAGTATCCGGACGTGCGGGCGCGCTTTCTCCCGGTACTCTGTCAGCACTGTCATGACGCCCCCTGTGAGCCGGTCTGCCCGGTTTATGCCAGCTACCACAACCCCGACGGTCTTAATGGGCAGGTGTACAACCGCTGCGTCGGCACCAGGTACTGCGGTAATAACTGCCCCTATGCCGTAAGAGTCTTCAACTTCTACAACCACGAATGGCCCAACCCCCTCGATAATCAACTTTCTCCGGACATGACCGTGCGTACCCGGGGAGTGATGGAAAAATGCACTTTCTGCATCCAGCGCATCCGAAGGGCCAAGGAAGATGCCAAGTCCGAAAATCGCACCATTCGTGACGGAGAGATACAACCGGCCTGCGCCCAGACCTGTCCAACCGACGCTCTGGTGTTCGGGAACATGGCCGACCCTCGGAGCCGGGTCGCCATCCTTTCCCGCAGCCCCAGGCGCTTCCGGCTGCTGGAGCATCTGGGCACCCACCCCTCGATTTGCTATCTCAAGGGAGGAGGACGCGAGCATGTCTGAGCCGACACTTCCTGCCGCCAAGAACTCCAGCCAGTTGAATGACGAGATGTTGTCCTCCCTGCGGACCCCCACCTGGAGCTGGTACGCGCTCGCGCTATTCCTCGGGGCCGTGGTGGCGTGGGGACTCTACGCCTTTGGTTACATGCTGACGACCGACATGAGTTGCACCGGCCTGAACAGGCCGGTCATGTGGGGGGTGTACATCGTCAACTTTGTCTTCTGGATCGGGCTTTCCCACTCGGGAACCATGGTTTCTGCAATCCTGCGCCTTTCCAGAGCCAACTGGCGGCGACCGATCCTGCGCGCCGCCGAGGCAATGACCGTCTTTACCGTTGCCGTTGGCGGCCTTTTCCCGCTCATCCACCTGGGCCGCAACTGGGTTTTTTTCTACCTCATCCCCTATCCCAACCAGCGCGGACTGTGGCCGAACTTCCGCTCGGCGCTCCTCTGGGACGCTACGGCAATCTTCACGTACATCATCGGGAGCAGTCTCTTCCTCTATCTCGGAATGCTTCCCGATCTCGCAGTAGCCCGGGACCGCTCGAGTGGTTGGAGATTCAAGCTGTACTCAGTTTTGGCAATGGGGTGGCGAGGGACGGCGCGGGAATGGGCAATCTTTCATCAGGCATCCACCCTGATGGCAGCGTTGATCATCCCGGTGGCCGTTTCGGTGCACTCCATCGTCGCCTGGGACTTCGCCGTTACCGTTATTCCTGGCTGGCATAGCACCATTTTCCCGCCATACTTCGTCATAGGCGCCATCCATTCGGGAATTGCCGCCGTCATTACCCTGATGATCATCATTCGCCGGGTGTTCCACCTGGAGGATTACCTGACGCCGCTTCACTTCGACAACATGGGAAAACTCCTCCTGGTCATCGCACTCCTCTGGTCCTATGCCTATTTCGTCGAGGTCCAGACCACTTGGTACGCCCATGAACCGATTGAGTGGGAAGTCTTTAGTTTCATGGCCGACAAATATGCTTTCCTGCTTCTTTTAATGATTTTCGCCAACTCCGTTCTCCCGATCGTGGCACTCTGCTTCAAGCGGTTGCGTCGCTCAATCGGTGTGATGCTGGTGGTTTCGGTGCTGATCAATGTCGGCATGTTCATCGAGCGCTTCCTGATCATCGTGCCGTCACTCTCCCACAAAAACATGCCGTTCGTCTGGGGAACCTACCGCCCCACCTGGGTGGAACTCTCTGTTACCGCAGGCGCCTTTGCAGGCTTCGCCCTGATGTATACCCTCTTTGCCAAGTGTTTCCCGATGGTGTCGGTAACCGATGTGCGGGAGCTGGAGGCACAAAAGAGCGTGGTCACGCTCGGCCGAACCCGGCTTCAGTCGATCGCGGAAAAGGAGTAGTCGAATGGAAGTCCTCGGGATTTTCAGCGACAAGGAGAGCGCAGGGGTAGCCGTTGAGCACCTGATCAAAGAAGGGTTCGTCGAAAGGCAAATCACCTCTCTCACGTCGGTTGCCTATCCTGACGGCGTGCTTGTGAGGACAGAACAGCGTACCTGGTTCCGTTGGTTCACCCTGGCCTGCGGCATAGCCGGCGCCGGCGCCGGTTTCCTTCTTGCGGCAGGCACTGCTTGGCTCTATCCGGTTAAGACCGGCGACAAGCCCATTATCGCCTTTTACCCGACCGGCATCGTCACCTACGAGCTCACCATGCTTTTTGCACTTGCAGGAACCATCATCGGGATGTTTCTGGAAATGGGCCTCCCTTCGTTACGAAAACGCGTTTACGATCCTCTCATAGCCGAGGGGTACATTGGCATCAGCGTTTCCATACATTCCGGAGGCGTGGCCGTAGCCTGCGAAGCGGACGTGTCGCCCCGCGAGTGTATTGGCACGGTTGCGGCTCTTCCCTCCGACGAGCAGGTGAGTCGGGCTGAGGAACTCATGAAGGCGGCCGGAGCCGTCAGGATCATTGCCGAGGATAGGATATGAGACGTGCGGTGAAACTGGCCATTCTGACGGCAACACCGGTGCTGATGGCAGCAATCTGGATGGATGAGCAACCCGCCTACAAACCATACCAGGCACCGGTCCTGGCTCCGCCCAAGGGTGCTGTTCCCGTCACCGGCAAGGAGAACGTGTCGCAAGAGTTCGTAGAGAAAAATCCCGTTGCGCCGACCGTGGAATCCCTGGAGCAAGGAGAAACGCTTTTCGCCATTAACTGTTCCCTGTGCCATGGCCTAAGCTCGGCGGAGCGCGGCCCGGTCGGCAAGAAACTCACTCCCCACCCACCAGGACTCGATCACGACATGGTGCAGGGATTGTCCGACTCAGATATCTTCAGAGCCATTACCTCGGGTTTCGGCCGAATGCCACCCTTCCAGGGCAAACTCACGGTTCAGGACCGCTGGAACCTGATCAATTACCTGCGAACGCGCAGATAGCCGTTCTCGCCCGAAATCGTATCATGGCTGGTCACTACCCTGCGGTCCGACCGGCCAGAAAAATCGGCCGAAATACAACGGGCCGAATCAGAAGACTCGGCCCGTTATTCGTTCAGGGGAGATTACGTAAAATGTTATGTCAAGCGCAGTGACTGCATGTTGTAACGTCCGGTGATGGCAACTCACATCCGCATCGGACACAGGCATTCACCCATTCCGGATGTCCCGCGTCGGCGGCCCGCTTCTTCGCCTCCAGGCGCCTCACTTCTGCTTCCATTTCGTCGTTGTACTGCGTTTCGAACATGGTCGCTACCTTGCCAGTGTCTTCTTCTGCCAGTAATCACGTTCGAATAACCAGAACTCTTTCATAAAGTCTACGAGGCCGGACATCCTTGATCGAAATGCCTCATGAAAGCGCTCCTGGTCCGGAAATCTTCGTTTTTCGCTGATACAGCGGCAGAGGTCACGGCCGAGGGCGCTGGCCTTCCCATAGAGGGTTGCCTCATCGGGGAACGTCCGTACGCCAGCGACAGGAGAGCCTATTCCGCCCGCAGAAGTCGCCCCCAACATGTTAATGACCCGCTCCATGTAAGAAATAACGTCCGCGTCCTCGCCTCCTCCGGAGGTTTCCACGACAGCGGCGTATTTACCCTCCAGGGCCATGCAGTGAATCATTCCGTTACAGCGGTCAAAGAGGGCCTTCATCTGGGCGGTGACGCTGAAGATGTAATTCGGGCTGGCCAGAATGAACCCGTCACAGGCAAGAAGTTTCTCCTTGATGCCTTCGTAGTCGTCATTGATGGGACAGATGCCCGTCTTGTGGCAGTTGTCGCACCCGACGCAAGGTTGGACCTTCAGGGCGGAGAGGGAGAGAACTTCGGTCTCTGCCCCGGCCTCTCTTGCTCCGGCAAGGACTTCATCCAGCAAGCGCCCGGTATTTCCTCGCGTCCCCCTGGGGCTGGCAAGTATCGCCAATATTTTCATATAACTTCTCCTTTAGAGGAATCACCTCGCCCGGCTGCCTCGGCGTTGCAGCGTTCAACAGCGTCCCTGAGCCAGGCGATCTCTTCGGGATGAAACTGCTTGGAGTACTCGGTCCCCGTGTTGAGCGCCCAGTGCAGCGGCGGCATAGTGGTTGCCGCCAGAACATGGCCCGGTACCTCCACGCTTTTGGCGTCGGTCTGGGTCCAGGCCTGAAGTCGCTCCCGAGTATCGAAGAGCATCAGGTAGTCATTTCCCTCAGCTTCAATGACCAGGGGGAGCACCTGCCCGTCCTGCGGTGCCTCCACCACCTCTGCAAGGGACTGCTCATCCAGAATGGGAACGAAAAAAGTGGAGTTGAGAAAGAGATCGTAGAACTTCGACTGATTCTTTGCATCGCGCATATCCTGACGCAGAGTAACCAGCGCCTCATCGAGTTGAGTCATTCCGGGAGTTCCTTTCATGGTGGCTACCAGCGTTTTGTGATTTCGATCAGGTGATAGCCGAACTGGGTCCTGACCGGTCCGAGAACCTTGTTGATTTCACCGGAAAAGACGACCTCGTCGAACTCTTTGACCATCTGACCGGGGACAAAGGCGCCGAGGTCGCCGCCCTGCATGCGCGACGGGCACGCGGAATTTTTTCTGGCTATCTCGGCGAAGTCGGCGCCGGCTTCTATCTCGGCCTTGAGTTGCAGGCATTCGGCTTCGGTGGACACGAGGATGTGACGGGCGGTTGCTGTTGGCATGGGAACTCCTTGAATGTTTGCTGAATGGTGGATAGGATTGTTCAGAGCTTGCGCCGGTCAATGACCCGCTGGGCTTTCCCTTCATGGCGGGGAATACTGTTCGGCTCCACAAGCTTGACGGTGGCGCCGACGCCGAGCCTCGAATCGATCCGCTTCTCGACCATTTCGAGGAACGCACGCTGGCGCTTCATCTCGTCGAAGAAGATGTTTTCGATGACCTCGATCTGGATCTCCAGGGTATCGAGGGTCCCCTTGCGGTCAACGATGATCTGGTAGTGGGGTTGGCACCCTTCGATGGCAAAGAGAACCTCCTCGATCTGGGACGGGAAGACGTTGACCCCCTTGATGATGAGCATATCATCGCTGCGCCCCATGGTCTTCTTCATGCGGACCATGGTCCTGCCACAGGCGCAGGGGGAGTAATCGAGGCACGTGATGTCCCGGGTCCGGTAACGGATCATGGGGAACGCCTCCTTGGTGAGGGTGGTCAGCACCAGTTCACCGACGCTCCCCGGCGGCAACACCTCGCCGGTATCCGGATCGATGATCTCGGGGATGAAGGCATCCTCGAAGATGTGCATGCCGCACTTGTGTTCACAGTCGCCGGCAATGCCGGGGCCAATAACTTCCGAGAGACCGTAATTGTCGGTAGCACTGATGAAAAGTCTGCTTTCGATTTCCTTCCGCATCGCTTCTGACCATGGCTCACCGCCGAAGAGCCCCACCTTGAGCGACAGGGTCTTGGGATCGATTCCCATCTTTTCCATCCGGTCCGCGATGGTGATGGCATAGCTGGGGGTGCTGACCAGCGCCGTGGTCTTGTAGTCCTGCATGATCATGATCTGCTTTTCGGTGTTCCCGGAGCTCATGGGAATCACCGACGCCCCGATGGTTTCAGTCCCGTAATGGAGGCCAAAAGCGCCCGTAAAGAGACCGTAACCAAAGGCGACCTGAACCACGTCGTCGAGGGTGACGCCGGCGGCGGTCATGAAGCGGGCCACCAGATTCGACCAGACCTTGATGTCGTGCTTGGTGTAACCGACCACCGTGGGCTTGCCGGTGGTTCCCGACGAGGAGTGGATCCGCACGACCTCCCGGAGCGGCACGGCGAACATCCCGTAGGGATAGTTCAGGCGTAAGTCCTCCTTGGTAGTGAAAGGGAGTTTCCTGAGGTCGTCGAGGGACTGGATGTCCTCAGGGACGATACCAAGCTCGTTGAACTTGTTCCGGTAGCAGGTGACATTCTTGTATACGCGGTTGATGGTTGCCTGGAGCCGTTCCAGCTGAAGCTGCTGCAGCTCCTCGCGCGGCATGCATTCGTATGTTGGTTCCCAGATCTGCATACGGTGACCTCGCCTATCTTTCCCAGATTTCCTTCTTGTCTTTCCCGAGGTAAGCCCTCTGAACCTCCTTGTTTTCCAACAACTCAGAGGCAATTCCTTCAAGCACTACTTTACCTGTTTCAAGCACATACCCCCGGTCTGCCATCTTGAGGGCCGCCTTGGCGTTCTGCTCCACGAGGAGCACGGTGGTCCCCCGCTCGCTTCGGAGCTGCTCGATGACCCGAAAAATCTCCTGAACCACAAGGGGAGCAAGTCCCATTGAAGGCTCATCGAGCAGGAGGAGTTTGGGCCGCGCCATGAGTGCCCTCCCCATGGCCAGCATCTGCTGCTCGCCGCCGGAAAGAGTTCCGGCAGCCTGCTTGCGCCGCTCGTGGAGCCGGGGAAAGAGGGCATACATGTCGTCCAGGTCCTTGCGGATGGCGCTCCGCCCTTCCCTCCCCCGGTAGCGGAGATAGGCTCCCAGGTCCAGATTGTCCTCCACGGAGAGGGGTTTAAA
Source organism: Geobacter metallireducens GS-15 (assembly GCF_000012925.1). Taxonomy (NCBI): domain Bacteria; kingdom Pseudomonadati; phylum Thermodesulfobacteriota; class Desulfuromonadia; order Geobacterales; family Geobacteraceae; genus Geobacter; species Geobacter metallireducens. The sequence continues at coordinate 2,033,812 of NC_007517.1, forward strand.
GACCTGCCTCCCTTCGGGAACCTGGCAGATGCCAAGCTTCACGATCCTGTCGGGTCCGAGGCCAGCAATATCTTGGTCGTCAAAATGAATCTGCCCGGTGGCCGGTGGTGTCACGGCGGAGATGGAATTGAGGATTGTCGTCTTGCCCGCGCCGTTGGCGCCGATCAGCGTGACAATCTCTCCCTGCTTCAGGTGAATCGAGATGTTTTTGAGGGCGTGAACCTTGCCGTAGAAGGTGTTGATGTTCTTGATTTTCAGCATTCCCTATCCTTCCCCGAGATAGGCTGATATCACTTCCGGATTTTCCTGAATTTCCCGCGGCGTCCCTTGGGCCAGCTTGCGCCCCAGATTGAGAACCACGATGGCGTCGCAGATGTCCATGACGAGTTCCATGTCATGCTCCACAAGGGCAACGGTGACACCCGATTCCCGGATTTTCTGGATGAGACGCGCCAGCTCAAGGGTTTCCCGGCTGTTGAGGCCTGCGGCCGGCTCGTCCATGAGAATTACCTTCGGCTCTAGGGCCATTGCCCGGGCGATTTCAAGGAGTCGACCCTTGCCAAAGGGAAGACTCCCCGCCTCATGGTCAGCCAGGTCGGTGATCCCCGTGAATTCGAGCCAGTGAAGAGCCCGCTCCCGGAACCTTCGCTCTTCGGCCACCTGCCAGGGAAGCCTGAGAGACGAAGCGATGATGCCACTCTTCCCTTTCGTGTGGAGACCGACCATCACATTCTCCAGCACCGTCATCCTGCCGAAGAGCTCGATATTCTGGAAGGTACGGACCATGCCGAGGGAAGCCAGCCGTTCCGGCGTGAAACGGGTCACGTTCTTTCCCTGCAGATGCACCGTACCGCAGGTTGGCGTATAGATGCCGGTCACAATATTGAAGAGCGTGGTTTTCCCGGCGCCGTTGGGACCGATGATGCCGGTGATGGCCCCATCCGCCACCCGGAAGGAGACATCTTCGAGGGCGGTGACCCCACCAAAACGTTGCGTGATTCCCTGAACCTCAAGCATCGGCCTTGCTCCCTGCCCCGGCCCGCGAGACGATCTGGCCCACGAGCGCCGGAATCCCCCGGACAAGGCCGCCGGGCATAAACAGGGTCATGAAGATGAGCAGAAGGCCGTAGACCACGATGTCGTAATCCTGAAACGCCCTGAGAATCTCGGGCAGGAATGTCAGGAGCGCTGCGCCGAGGAACGAGCCGTAGATGCTCCCGAGTCCGCCGATGATTACCATGGTCACCAGTTCCACCGAAAAATTGAAACCAAAGGAGGTGGGGGAGACAAAGGTCATGGTGTGGGCGTAAAGGCTGCCTGCTATGGAAGAAATTACCGCCGACAGGGCAAAAATCTGTACCTTGAGAAACCGTACGTTCACCCCCATCACCCGTGCAGCCACCTCGGAATCGTGGATCGCCTTCAATCCCCTCCCGATGCGGGAATTGACCAGATTGAGCGACAGGAGGATCGTCACCAGCGTCATCCCCCAGATGAGGTAGTAATTCTTGAAATCCGTGTCGAAGGAAAATCCACCAAGGGAGAGATTCGGAATTCCCGAAAACCCGGAAGGGCCACCTGTCAACTCAACCGCCTCGTTGAAAGCGATGTACACGATAATGCCGAAGCCAAGGGTTGCCATGGCCAGGTAGTGCCCTTTGAGCTTCAGGATCGGGAACCCGATGATGAAGGCAAGGGTGCCCACGGCAGCAGCCACAACCGCCATGGCAAGCCAGGGGTTCTGGCCATGGGTTGCGGTCAGTATCCCCGAAGCATAGGCGCCGAGCCCGAAAAAGGCGGCATGCCCCAGGGAAATCTGCCCCGCGTACCCAAGAAGCAGGTTCAACGCCACGGCAAGGAGGGTGTGGATCCCTACAAAGACAAAAACGTTGAGGAGATACCCTCCCTTGAACGCCAAGGGAAGGAAGAGGATCAGGATGGTGAACAGGATGAACTTCACCATTTCATGTTTCAGGAATGATCTCAATTTCGTCATAACAAGAGCCCGTGTTTGTTAAACCCGCTCCGTATCGCCTTTTGAGAAGAGCCCATGGGGACGGATGAAGAGGATAATGAGCAGAATGATGAAGGCGATGGCATCCTTGTAGCCGGACGAGAAAATGCCGGCGCCGAGGGATTCAAGAATTCCGAGGATCACACCGCCGAATACGGTGCCGAGTCCGCTGCTCATTCCTCCGATGATGGCGGCACAAAATCCCTTGAGGCCCAGCATCACGCCGACATCGTAGGAGGTCATGGTGAGGGGGGCGATGATGATGCCGGCCATGGAGCCCATGGCGGAGCTGATGGCGAAGGAGAAAAGCACCATGCGCCTGACGTCAATTCCCACGAGCCCCGCGGCGCGGCTGTTGTACGCACAGGCCCGCATGGCCTTGCCGCTGATAGTGTAGTTGAAATAGAGCTTGCTGCAGATGATGACAACCGTCGTCACGGCGAAAATCCAGAGATGCTGCGGCAGGATCGTCGCCTCCCCCAGTTGGATCGGCTCGTTGCCGGAAAAGGTTTCGAGCGCATGGGTATCCTTCCCCCAGACGAGCATGGCGATTCCCCGGATGAGGATGCTCCCGCCGACGGTGATGATGACCAGGCTGATGGGGGAAGCGTTCTTCATGGGACGTATGGCGAGCCGCTCGAAGGCAACCCCCGCAATGGTTGATGCGGCTATTGCCAAAATTACCGAGACCAGAAGCGGCAGATTGAGAACCGTGAGAAAGAACACCGTGAACATGCCCCCCAACATCACGAATTCACCCTGGGCAAAATTTATGATGCCGGTGGCATTGTGGATAATGGCGAAGCCGACGCCGATAAGGGCGTAGATGGCTCCCGTCGACAGGCCTGAAAGAAGGTACTGCGCTATCTGCTGACCGATATGCATAGATTATGTGTCTGGCTCACAAGGAGGGAGCGCAGACCGACAAAGCCTGCGCTCCCTTGATTGGTTGAAGGTCCATGTATGATTAAGCGGTTACTTGACCAGGGCGAAATCTTGTTTTCTTATCTCCACAAGGACGAAAGCGTCCTTGGTGAGTCCCGCGTGATCGGAAGGAGAGTAGCTGAAAACACCGCCGATGCCGGCAAAGCCCCGCGTCCGTTCCAGCTGGTCCCGTATGGCTGCCGGATTTTCGCCGCCACGCTCGATAGCGCCTTTGAGAAGCATGATCGCATCCCAGGCATGGCCGCCAAAGTGGTCACCCTCCGCCTTGTAGTGCTTCTGGTAATCCTTCACGAAGGCAAGAAGGGACTTTTTCTGACGGTCTGAATTGGGAAGCAGATCGGCCACGATAACTCGTCCGGACGGGAGAAGGATTCCTTCGGCAGCACCTCCGGCAAGACCGATGAACTTCTTGGAGGAAACGCCGTGGCTCATGTAGAGGGGAAGCTTCAGGCCAAGCTGCTTGGCGTTGCGGGCAACCACTGCCGGCCCCGGATTGGTGCCCCAGCAGATGACGGCCTGGGCGCCGCTCCCCTTGATTTTGGTAAGCTGGGCTGTCATGTCGGTATCCTTCGGGCCATAGGTGTCGTCAGACACGATCCTGATCCCGTAGGCCGATGCCTGCGCCTTCAGCTGCTCGCGTCCCGACGAACCGAAACCGTCGGAAACGGTGAGGATAGCAATCTTTGATATTTTTTTCCTCTTCAGATCCCCATAGATTCTCGCCACGGCGAGGCCATCATTCTGAGCGGTCTTGAAAATCCACTTTTTGACCGGCTCGGTGATTTTGCTTCCGGCGGCACAGGAAATCATCGGAATTCTTGCCCGTTCCACAACCGGAATGACGGCCATGGTGTCACCAGTGGTGCTGGGGCCTATGATTGCGGCAACCTTGTCCTCTTTGATGAGGCGGTTGGCAGCCTGCACCGCCTTGGTGGCATCCCCTTGCGTGTCGTAGGCGATCAGTTCAAGCTTGCGACCTTTGACGCCACCGGCAGCATTGATCCCGTTCACCACCATCTGGGCGGTGTTGCGCTCAGGCTCGCCAAGGAACGATGCAGGACCAGTCACAGCGAAGAGCCCGCCGATCTTGATGGGGGGAGCCGCAAGGGCGCTTCCGGCCAGAAGAGCCAGCGACACGACAAACGTCAGTATGAAAGAACTTTTCTTCAGCATGGACAACCTCCCCGTTGATTACTTCACCAACTCCCAGTCTCCCCTGATGATCCCCGCGGCTCTCCCAGCGTAGCGATCACATGGCGTAGAGCCGGGCGCCCTTGAGAACAGTGAATCCATTTCCCGTGAGGGTACTGATTGCTTTTGCGGTCTCGTCGAAACGGAAGATGATGACGGCATTCTCACCGCACCGCTCCACAAAGGCGTACATGTATTCCACGTTGATCTGATCGCGGTCCAGTGCCTGAAGGATCTGGGAGAGGCCGCCGGGACGGTCGGGGACCTCGACGGCCACCACCTCGGTCTTGCTGACGGTAAAGCCCCTTTCCTTCAGGACCTGCTTCGCTGTTTCCCGGTCATTGACGATGAGGCGCAGAATGCCGAAGTCAGAGGTGTCAGCCAGGGAGAGTGCACGGATATTTACCCCCGCGTCGCCAAGGACCTTGGTGATTTCAGCAAGACGGCCGGACTTGTTTTCAATAAAAATTGAGATCTGCTCAACGTTCATTCCATCCTCCTCGCAGGGTCAGGCCTGCTCGCTCTCCTTGTTTTGGACGCGGCACGAGTGTGCCCCGGCGGGCATCAGCTGCTTTTCCGATTGTCGATGACCCGCTTCGCCTTGCCTTCACTCCGGGTTATGGTCTGGGGTTCCACAAGACGGACCCGGCATGATATGCCAAGAATGTCCTTTATCTCCTTTTCGACCCGTTGGGACAGGGACTGGAGCACCTTGATCTCATCGGAGAAGAGCCGTTCGTCCACTTCCACCTGAACCTCAAGGGAATCCAGGTTATCCTTGCGGTCGACAATGAGAACATAGTGGGGTTCGACCCCCTCGATTCCCATGAGGATTGACTCAATCTGCGACGGGAACACGTTGACTCCGCGGATAATGAGCATGTCATCGCTTCTGCCGGTCATACGGGTAAGGCGGGCGTGGGTCCTGCCGCAGGCACACGGCTCGTACGTGAGGCTTGTGATGTCGCGGGTACGGTACCGGATGAGGGGGATCCCCTCCTTGGTGATAGTGGTGATGACCAGTTCGCCTCGCTCCCCTTCCGGAAGAACCTCACCGGTCTCGGGATTGATGATTTCGGGGATGAAGTGGTCTTCCCAGATGTGGAGCCCCTTCTTCGCCTCGCAGCATTCGATGGCCACACCCGGCCCCATTATTTCCGACAGGCCGTAGATGTCGATGGCGCAGAGGTTCAGCTTCTCCTCAATCTCGCTCCGCATCGCCTCTGACCACGGTTCTGCCCCGAAGATACCGACGCGGAGCTTCAACTCGCGGAAATCCACTCCTTCCTCCCGTGCGGCCTCGGACATGAAGAGCGAATATGACGGGGTGCAGGTGAGGACCGTGGAACCGAAATCCTTCATGATTAAAATCTGCTTCTTGGTGTTCCCCCCCGACATGGGGATGACTGAAGCGCCGAGCTTCTCCGCGCCATAGTGGGCGCCAAGGCCGCCGGTGAAGAGGCCGTAGCCGTAGGAGTTATGGATGATGTCCCCCCGGTGGACCCCGGCGGCGGCGTAGGAGCGGGCCATGAGCTCGGACCAGGTATCGATGTCCTTGCGGGTGTAGCCGACCACGGTCGGCTTACCGGTGGTGCCGGAGGAAGCATGGATGCGGACAATCTCCTCCATGGGCGCCGCAAAGAGGCCATAGGGGTAGCTGTCGCGCATGTTCTGCTTTAGGGTGAAGGGGAGCCGTTGCAGATCGGCCAGGGACTTGACACTGTCGGGGGTGATGCCGGCCCGGTCAAAGCTCTGCCGGTAGAAGGGAACCGATGTGCAAACCCGGGCTACAGTGGCCTGAAGCCGTTTGAGCTGCAGGGCCTCCAGGGCTTGGCGGGGAAGCGTCTCGAACTCTTCATTGTAATAGCTCATCGTGAACTCCTTACCCGATCAAAGACTCCGGCCCAGTTGGAACGCAACATGGTTAACTTTGAGGGCCTTCGGTGGAATCATCTTTTCCAGGGCCTTGATCCAACATTCATCGGGAATGTCGAGCCGCTTCGACACAGCCCCGAGAAGCACCGTATTGGCTGCACGGACATTTCCCGCCTCGGCGGCCAGCTTCTGGCCGTCAACCAGGAGTGAATCGGGGAACATGGCCGCGATCTTGCCGGGAAGGTCGTCCGGATAGGTCTCCTGCCCAAGGAGAACCGATGGCGGTGGAATGCGCAGGTCGTTGGCAATCACTGTCCCACCGTTTTTCATGAGGGGAAGTGAGCGGTAGGTTTCCAGTATCTCGAAGCCGAAAAGAATATCCCCTTCACCTTCGGGAATGATGGGGGAGTGAACTTCCCGGCCGTAACGGACGTGGGATACGACGCTCCCTCCCCGCTGGGACATGCCGTGGATCTCGCTTTTCTTTACGTCGTAACCGGCCTGCATGAAGGTCTCCGAAAGAACCTCCGAGGCGAGCAGAATCCCCTGCCCACCCACGCCGACAAGGAGGATGTTGGTGATGGTGTCGCTCATTTGGCACTCCCGATCGCGTTGAATTTGCAAAGCTGTCGGCAGACGTCGCATCCGTTGCAGAGCAGCGGGTCGATGTATGCCTTCCCCTTCTTCCCGTCAGGGGCTGGCTGCCACTCGATGGCCGGACAGCCGATCTTGAGGCATGCTTTGCAGCCGGTGCAGTGATCCTGGTCAATCGAGAGGAGAAGCCCTTTTTTGAATACCCCTTCACGCTTCACCAGCACACAGGGACGGTTGGTTATGATGACTGACGGCTCGGGGCGTTCCATCTCCTCATTGAGCGCTGCACGGGTTTCTTCCAGGTTCAAGGGGTCGACCACCCGCACGTGCCTGATACCGACGGCCTTGCAGAGTTGCACAAGATCGACGGCGTTGGTCTCGCCGCCCGACAGGGTCCAGCCGGAGGCGGGGTTATCCTGGCGTCCGGTCATGGCGGTTATCCGGTTGTCGAGGAGCACGACCGTGGCGGGAGACTGATTGTAGGCCATCTCCATGAGACTGTTTATGCCGGTATGAAGGAAGGTGGAGTCGCCAATGACCGCCACCACTTTCTTCTTTTCTTCGGGGGAAAGGACCCGGACCATGCCGCTGGCGCTGCTTATGCTCGCACCCATGCAGACACAGGTATCCATGGCGTTGAGGGGGGGCATGAAGCCGAGGGTGTAGCAGCCGATATCGCCGGTGACGTATGCCTTGAGCTGGCTGAGGCTGTAAAAGACCCCCCGGTGGGGACAGCCGGGGCACATGTTGGGAGGACGACCCGGGAGCTTTTCAACGGTGGTCTGGCTTGCGTCAGGGAGGTTGAATGCCTTGCGGAGCCTTCCGGGGGTGAGCTCCCCGCAACGGGAGATGATCTCCTTGCCGATGACTGCGATGCCGGCGGCTTTCACCTGCTCCTCGATAAAGGGATCAAGCTCTTCGACAACGTACAGCTTCTTCACCTTGGCGGCAAACTCCTTAATGAGCGCCATGGGGAGCGGATGGACCATGCCGAGTTTGAGGACCGACGCGGTGGGGAGCACCTCGCGCACATACTGGTACGAAACGCCGGCAGTGATGATGCCGATCTCGGTGTCACGCATCTCAATCCGGTTGAGGGTTGCCGTGGCGCCATACTCGGCAAGCTTCACGAGCCGCTCCTCCACGAACGGGTGACGGATCTTGGCGTTGCCGGGAAGCATGACGAGCTTGGAGGGGTTCTTTACGAGCTTCGGGGTCGGGAGACCGGCCACCGGTTCCGCCAGTTCAACGATGGATTTCCCGTGGGAAATGCGGGTGCAGCTGCGGAGCATCACCGGGGTATCGAACTGCTCGGATAGTTCAAAGGCGATCCGGGTGAACTCCTTGCACTCCTGGGAGTCAGACGGCTCCAGCATCGGCACCTTGGCGAACTTGGCATAATTGCGGCTGTCCTGCTCGTTCTGGGACGAATGCATCTCCGGGTCGTCGGCAACCACCAGGACAAATCCCCCCCCGACGCCGGTATAGGACAGGGTGAACAGGGGATCGGCCGCCACGTTGACCCCCACGTGCTTCATGCACGCGATGGCCCGTCCGCCGCCAAAGGAGGCACCGATGGCCACCTCAACGGCAACCTTTTCGTTGGATGCCCAGGAGGCGTCTATTTCTTTGTAGTTGACGATAGTTTCGAGGATTTCTGTGGATGGGGTGCCGGGGTAGGCGCTGGCAACCTTCACCCCCGCCTCAAAAGCACCCCGAGCGATGGCTTCGTTGCCGGAAAGAATTTCCTTCATGGTGTGTATAATCCCTGGAAAATAAAATAAGGGGAAAGCCCCCCTTAACGGTTCAAGGACTATACAAAATAAGCGGATTGTAAGTCAACTCCTTTGGGTTTTTAGAGCTTTTGTAGGGGTTTGATACTATCAAACGCCGAGGCCAAGCAACACTCCCTCCAAAAGCCCGAAGTCGCTCACGGTCATCCGGTCAAAACCGAAGACATCCATAGTCTTGAGGGTGATGAGGATGCCCGCGATTATGAGGTCTTCACGTCCCTTTTCGAGCCCGGGCACCGTAAGGCGTTCTTCTGAAGATAGGGGAAGGAGCATCGTAAAGATCCTCCCGATCTCATCACGGGTGATGACATGATTGTTCACGCGGCGGTAGTCATAGTCGGTCATCTGGAGGCTGATGGCTGCCAGGGTTGTTGCCGTGCCGGCAGTACCGACGAGCGTTGCCCCATCGAGGCGTCCCCGGAGGCCCTCCCCTTCAAGACTTTTCCCGAGCCCGGCCAGTTCCCTGCCGATTTTTTCTTCCATGGCCGGGACATCGGGTTTCCCTTCGGTGAGCCTGACCACTCCGAGGGGGAGACTCTCGGTATGGAGCGGCCTGCGTGATTCGGCCAGGGTGTACTCGGTGCTCCCTCCTCCCACATCAAAAACGAAGAAGTCCCCTTCCTTGCGGTTCAATCCCGAAATCACCCCAGCCAATGTCAACAGCCCCTCCTCCTCACCGTCGATCACCTCCAACCGGATGCCGGTCCGCTCAGTCACCTCGCTGCAGAACGCGGCGCCATTGACTGCATCGCGGACCGCACTCGTGGCAACGGCCCTCAGCCGCGTAACGCCTCCCCGTTTCATCTCTGCGGCAAAATCAATCAATGCATCGAGGGAGCGTTGCCACGCCTCGGGAGAAATCCCGGCCTCCCGAGTGAATCCCCCGCCAAGTCGTGTTATGCGGCGCTTGACGAGAATCGGGGCCACAGCTCCTCCCTCCACTTTCCCGATGAGGAGCCGAGCCGTGTTGGTGCCAAGGTCAATGGATGCCAGTACGTCATGCATCAGGTGAATTCCCTCCTGGTTTCTATGATGGTGAGACAGGAATCGGCTACTTTGGCAAACGCCGAAATCATGTCAGCGTAGATGATCCCGGCCCGCACTGTGCACTTGCCGGTGGAGAGGCGCTTGATATGCCCATTGAGCATCGCCTCCCGCATCTGCACCACCTCGTCCCTCAGCCCCCGCCCCTTTTCAATGGCATCCGCGGCAGGAGTTTCGATTGTTTCCACCGCCAGAGCAACCATTTCCTCTGCCTTGCGCGCCAGATTCCTGATCTCGTGCATTGCCGTGGTTGAGAAGAGGAGTTTTTCCTCTTTCTTCTTTCGCAAATAATCGAGGATCGCCTCAGACTGGTCCGCAACATGCTCAAGCTCACTGATGAGCTGCAGCATGACCGGAATATCCATTGACTCTTCCGGTGGGAGCGGCTGCCGCGAAAGGGTCACCAAAAAATCGGACAGATCCCTCTGGAGGATGTCGATGGTGTTCTCCTTCTGGGCAATGGCAGTGGACTTCTTGGCATCATAGCGGAAGAACTGCTCGACCATTTCATCGTACATGGTGCGGGTGATTCCGGCCATTCTTCTCAGTTCGTTCCGGGCCTGGAGAAGTGCGATGGGAGGGGTGTTGATGACGCGGTTGTCAATGAAGACCGTCCGTGCTTCGACACTGGAAGCCCGCTCGCTGCCGGGAATGATGCGAGGGGCCGAGCGGGCGAAGAAGCCGATGAGGGGAAGGAAGATGCAGGCGCTGAGGATGCTGAAGACCGTGTGGGTATTGGCCAGCACCCGCGAAACCGAGGCTGACGAGGAAAGATCCGCAGGCGACAGGGTAACGACGAACTCGATGAATGCAGGAAAAAAGAGCATCACAACGGTAACGGCAAATATATTGATTACAAAGTAGAAAAAGACTGCGCGCTTCGCTTCAAGGGTACCCCCTATGGATGCAACAGCAGTGATGACCGATGTGCCGACAAGTTCGCCGATGACCATTGCGGCACCCGTCTCGAAGGAGACGAGCCCGCTTCCTGCCAGGGCCATGACGATGCCGATCGCGGTACTTCCCGACTGCACGAGGAGGGTGAGGAGTGCCCCGAAGAGAACGGCTGTAAGGTGCTTGGAAATCAAGAACGTGTCGTGGCCGAAGATTATGGCGTTCTGCTGCAGGGGCTGGAGATTTGCCTCCATTACGCGGAGGCCGAGAAAGAGGAGCCCTGCGCCGAGTAGCAACTCGCCGGCGTTCACCCAGCGGCGGCGGCGCACGAAGAACCTGAGTGCCACCCCGATGAAGATAGCGGGAAGGGCGAAGGAAGTAATCTTGAAGGCGATGAACTGGACCGCCAGTGTCGTGCCGATGCCGGTGCCGAGGAGAATTCCCAGGGCCTGGTAGAGGGAAATGAGCCCGGCGTTGACAAAGCCGATGGTAATGATGCAGGCGGCGCTCGACGATTGGAGAAGTGACGAAAGTGAACTGCCAAGAAGGGCCGCGGCCAGCCGATTACCGGCAACCCTCTCCAGAGTTCGGCGGAACCTGTCGCCGGCAAGCTTCTGGAGTCCTTCGGTCATGGTCTTCATGCCGAGGATGAAAAGGCCGAGCCCCCCCAGGGCCTCAAGGACATAGAGGATAGTCATGGACGTCCGTGTCCTTGCGCGTTATTTGGAGATGACAAAGGGGAAGGTAAAATCGGGCGGTGCGGATTTTGACGCCCCCTTCCGGAAGACGAGGAGCTTCATTCCCTTTATTGCTGCCAGATCGATCCTGAAATAGACGAGTCCCTCCGCCGTGGCTCCGGGAATAACAGTGGCGGCGTTGAGTGCCCGGGTAAAGATGTCCTGGGGATAGACTTCATAGTAATAGGGAAGTTGGGATCCGGTTTCAGTGTACGAAGATGTCCTCTCGTAATCTTCCAGATAGTAAAACCCCACATAGGGATAGGGAATCAGGTAGTAGGAATCGCGTGAAACTATTTCCTTTACCCGCTCGGGTGTAAGAGGGAGATGCTGGCGGTTCTGGTCATCAAGGAGAACGAACGAGTCGACGCCGAACCCCACCTCCCGGTCGGTCCGGTTATGGATGCTGACATCGAATGCGGTGACCGTTCCGTCGAGATTGTAGGAAACCATTTCCCGGTCGGAATTCGCCGCCGTGATGGCTATACCATCATTCGTAATTGTCTGGGAATTGTCGGCGGTGTTGATGACCCCTTGGGGAACCTGCTGCGGGACAACCTTGAGAGAGCACCCCGCAAGGAAAAGAGCACCACAGAGGAACGAAAGCACCAAAGTTCTCATTGCATATACCCCCTGCAGGAAATCGGTTCTGTTACAGGCCACGCTTGAACTTGAAAAACAGTGTAGCACGTCCCGGTCATGCTGTCAGGAACCAATCCCCCCCGGTAATCGAAAAGCCCCCTCAGGCGCAACTCCACTGACAGTTTCCGGTTATGGCTGCCGGTTCCCCACCGTTGAGACATGAGCAGTTGCAAAGGAATCAGGAAAAGAGACCACCCTGATGAAGGTAGTCTTTTCCGCTTCGCGACTGGATGCAGCAGCAATGTACAAGTTGAGTCCGGATCTGAGTCGTGACCGGAGATACCGATGTGCTTCAAGGGCAAGCAGTAACGAATTTCTGACCCGTTCCTCCCGACTGGCTCCCCAGGATGCATTTGCCTCAATCTTGACAACTCGACCGGAGTCAAGGGTGGCAAGTCTGGAAACGAAAGAATCAAGTTCTCGCCGTACCCTCGTGTCGAAGCAGGGAGCCCTGCCCCCCAGGCGCACCGTACCGATCTCTTCTTCCTGAATTGACGATGCCTGGGGATAGACAGAGACAGGAATAGAGATCAGTAATGCCGAGAGAAGAAGGAGAGGAACAGCCGATTTCATCAGCTTTCCTTGGGGATAAGGAAGAGAATCTCGCACCGGCGATTCAACTTTCTCCCGTCAGAAGTTGCATTGTCTGCCAGCGGCTTGGACTTGCCGAGCCCCTTGATGAAGATCTTGGCCGCATCAATTCCCTCCCGTGCAACGAGGTAGCTGGCCACGGAAACGGCGCGCTTGAGGGAAAGATCCATGTTGTAGTCGGTCGAGCCAATATTGTCGGTATAGCCGTCAACCCTGAGATAAACCCACTTCGTGTCCTTTCGGACCAGCTCTGCAACCTCGGAGATGGACTTCTTTCCCTCCGCCGAGAGACTCCACTGGTCAAAGTCGAAGGTGACGTCCGGGAAGCGAAATTTTCGATAGACCTTCATGCTGTCGGCAATATCCCCATCACGGGCCGAGGCAACCTGAACGTTCTGCCCCTTCACATCGACACTGTAGAGAGGAGTGATCCCTTCGAGACGGGCAAGGGTATACTCAAGGGCGGAGTTTTCCAGAGTCCCCGAAACCCGTGACGCCAGCCGGACTTCTTCCCCTCCCTGAGTCAGGGAAACCTCTTCAAGGGTGGCGGAAGAAACGGCCTTGGCTGCAGCAGGTTGAGCCGAAATAGTCACTTGACCGTAGGGCTTGATGGTGATCTCCTCCTTACCGGGCTCAACCGTAACCTCAAGCTTGTTGGCCGGCGCCTGAGGTGCAAGGGAGCTGACAAGAAGCGAGGAAATGGGGATAATCTTGCGGATTTTGACTGGTTCCTTCTTTTTTTGTTCATCAAGAGGGTCCAGTCCCTGTCCAAGTCGTGGCACCGGCTTAACGTAGCTGCCGACCCCCTGACAGGCAGTCAGGCCGAAAATCGCACGCCAATCGGGGCTGCCATCGGCAAAACCGATACTGCCGGCCAAGTTGAGAGTAAGATGGGGGGAGAGATAGTACTGGAAACCAACCAGTCCCTCCAATGAATCCGCAAGGGCTGGATCACGGCTGGTGTTACCGGTAAGTTCGCCAGTGACTCTCATTCGGAGCGCCGGTGAATACTCTATGCCCACGCCGTAAAGAATCTCATTATCGAAATTTTTGCCCTCAGGAGAGCCAGCCAGCAGGTACCCGGAATAGGCATGGACCCCGAACCGGTCCGTGGTGTAGGAAGCGATGACCTTCCCACCACCATTTGTGGTACCGTCTACAGCTGCGTCCTCTGATATCTGGCGCTGAAGGAACAGATCAAGCGCCAGCTTAAAGGGTGAACTCCGCTTCCCAATTACCCTGAGCTTTGACCCCAGTTCGGCGTACCCTTGCCCCGCCTTCTCCTCGTCGCCGTTAAAAAGAAGGTTCGGATATGAGCCGTAGAGTTCCCAGAAAGTACCAATGCCGAGGGTAAGAGCAACAGGAACAGTCAGTGCGTTGTCGCTGTTCTTCGCCGTGCTGATTCCCCAAGCCCCCACGCAGATATTCCCTGCGTCGAGCGTTTCGGCCGAAGGCACCGTGATGAGGCCCGTCGAGCCGTTCATGGCGGGGTTGGCAAAGGCCGATGCGGCAAAGACAAGGGCCGCTATGATAAAAACACAAAGTCTTGTCATGAAGAGTTAGCGCCTTGCGTACCTGGTGGGTCCGACGACACCAAAGGGGTTTCGAACAGAGACAATTTTTTGTCAACGGCTGCTGAACTTCCGACAGAGCTGGTGATACCGGAACGCCGGCGCAAGGGGTTACTGACCGTTATCGACCCGCTCCTTGAGTTCCTTGCCGACTTTGAAGAACGGAAGCTTTTTCGGTTTCACTTCAATGGGGTCACCCGTTTTGGGGTTTCTGCCCGTATAAGCCTTGTAATCCTTGACGACAAAACTCCCGAAGCCGCGAATCTCGATCCGCTCGTTCCGCACCATGGCGTCAGTCATTGCATCGAAGACTATGGAGACAATCTCCTCCGCCTTCTTGTAGGTGAGCCCTTTTTCTGCCGCCAATGCCTCAATAAGTTCAGACTTGTTCATCACAACCTCCTCCCGGTTAGGTATCGAGAAAGAATTGCAGAGACGTACGTCTCTCATGAAAGCTCTTCGGCATGCGGACTCGAAAACTTTAGTAAATTCGCCAAGAATCTTTAACAGCACCCCTTCAGATACTGCTTGGCGACCAAAGCCGCCTCTTGGGACCGTCCGGTTGTCTCCAGAAGTCCCACCAGCCTCTCAGCCGCTTCCCGTTTGAGAGGCGTTGAAAGAAGTTGCGAAAACTGGGCAATGGCTCGATCGCTCTCTCCCTGCACCCGATATATTTCACCCAGGAACATCCCTGCCTGATCAGGCAATATGTCCCGCTCAACCATCCGTTCCAGAAGAGGCACCGCTTCGGTAAAGCGGCCATTTTCCGTCAGCAACTGCACCAGGCTGAGGTTGCAGAGAGGATTAGTGTCGTTCAAAGCAAGCGCCCGACGCAACAGGGTCTCGCAACGGCGCCCGTCCCCTCCCTGATGCGAGAGAATTGCCAATTCATAAAGAAGAATGTCGCTCTCTCCGGAGGCCAACAACCGCTCGAACACCTTTTCAGCAGTCATCTGGTCACCGCCGTGGGCTGCCAGATACCCTCCTGCAAATTCCTCTCCCAGATCAGCATAACGTTCGGGCAAATCACCCGGCAACGGACGAACAAGGAGCTCGAACCGGTCCATGTCATTCAAACCATCGTCTTCAAGCTCAATGTTTTCGGAATGTTGCGACGTTGATCCGCCACAGCCGCCACACCCCCCCTTTTTCTCATGGTGATGCACATGGGGGATTTGCTTTTCCAGAAGCGCAAAAGACTTTACCGCCTTGTCCCTTATGGTTACGTCATCTGCCAGATCGAGAGTCAAATTAAGGTGTTCCTCGGCTTTGGCAAACTCTCCACTTTTCAGGCAATGTTCCGCCTCCTGAAGATTCATCTCGGCGAGACGGTTTCCCGCCACAACCATTTTCTCTCTGATGACGGCAGCCGTGGTCGCGCCTTCGGGAGAATGAGCATCAAGCCGCTCAAGGGCGTCCTCCAGGGAAAGCCGTGCTTCAGCAAAGCGGCCGGCAGCCAGGAGCTTTTCGCCTTTTTCCAGACATGACGCTGCATCCTTCCGGAATAACTTGGAAAAAAACATGATGGATCCTCCTGTTCGTTAAATCGTGAACGTATGGGGAAGTCTGTTAAAACGGCCAGGGATCAGTCGGCTCTACTCAGCAAGGTGACACTTTCAATATGGAACGTTTGGGGGAACATGTCGACGGGGAGGCATTCGCGGACATCGTAACCGGACTTGCGGAAGAGCCCGAGATCCCTTCCCAGGGTGGCAGGGTCGCAGGAAACATAGACAACCCGCTCCGGCCTGAGGGAGGTCACCTCTGTCACCGCCTCTTTGGCGCCGGTCCGCGGAGGGTCGAGAACAACCACCGAATAGTGTTTCTCACGGGAGACAAGCTGACGCACTCCAGCGGCGGCATCGGAACGGATGAACTCGATCTTTCCTGCACCGTTGGCCGCTGCATTGCGCCTTGCATCTTCCAGTGAGGGGCCATAGTCTTCGATCCCCACAACTGCCATGGCATATCGGGACAGAGGAATGGCAAAGTTGCCGTTGCCACAGAACAGGTCCAGCAACCGTTCTTCCCCGGTCAGATCCGCCATTCGATGAACCGCGCGCAGCAGTTCCCGGTTCTGACGGTAATTGACCTGAGAGAAGCCGCCTCGGCTGAAGCTCAGGGTCATGGAGGGAAGTTTCGGCAAGAAGTCGCCAGGGAAGCGGTAGGTGAGAGCATCATCCCCCCAGAGGGGTTCAATGCTTTCCTTTCGGCCGCACTGAAGATGGAGTCCACCCACCGCTGGGAGATCACTACGGCAGGCGGTAAAATGCGCCCGTGCACGATCTCGATTGTCGCCGATATAATGCACTACGGCCAAGGTGACGCCGTCATCTCCCACGGCCACGTCCACTTGGGGAATACGGTCGGGCTCAGCGAAACAACTGATGACAGGGCGAATCTCCGCCAATACCTGATTGAGGGCCGAATTGCAGATAGCGCACCCTTCGGGGATATCCACGACATAGTGGGATCCGCGGCGGTAGAAGCCCATCTGGAGCTTTCCGGCGGTCCAGCGCACCTTGAACTGGACCCGTGAGCGGTAGCCGTAGGGGGAGTCGGAGGGAACAGCCCTGGCGACCCGCTCCGACTCAATCCGACCGAAACGCCAGAGGGTGTCGCCAACAATTCGTTCCTTCGCCTCAAGCTGGTCATCGTAGGAAAGATGCTGCCATGTGCATCCGCCACAGATGCCAAAAACCGGACACAGGGGAACCACTCTGCGTGGTGATGCTTCAAGGAGCTCGACGATTTCCCCTTCAAGATAGGAGTTCTTTACCAGGCTCAGCCGTATGCGGGCAAGGTCATCCGGCGCGGTGAACGGTACGAAACAGGCTTTCCCCTCGACACGGCCGAAGCCGGCTCCACCGAAAGCCAGGGACTCAATCCGGACAACGGCTTCAGTCATGGTGATACGCCGTGATGCGGGCAGAAAGATTGCGCTTATTTCGAGCCCTCGCGAGCTCAGTCATGAGGAATTTGCGCGGAAAGTCAGACGCGGAAAAATAAGGAAGCGAATGGGAGATAAAATTGCCGATGAGCTGTTCAGTCACGGTAGCGATGGCGGTGGAGGGAACACCCATCTGCTCCACGGTGCGTCGGTACATGGCGGGATCCCCGACAAGACGTCGCACCTCCTCAATCTCCACATGTTCATCGAAATAGTCGGGGCACAGGGGGACTACACAGACAATCTCGACTTTCACCAGGTAAAAATCGCCATAATAGAGACGGGTGTGGTCAAAAAAACGGACAACCAGACTGTTTTCAAGGGTCATTTCCCTGATCAAGCTCGCCATGCTGCGTTAAACCTTCCCTGTAATCGAGTTTATTGGTGAAATTATTACATACTACGCCTTCAGTTCTGAAGTAAAGGCGTTTGTCGCCCTACAGCATGCTGCCAATACGATATATAGAAGCGGTCAAGCTCGCGAAGCACAAGGAAAACGGCTTGCATTTTCCACGGATAGCGGGTAAGTTAGCGAAGTTTTACACGTCAATCTATTTATCTGCACCAAGGAGCGCTAACAAACCCATGAGTAAAGAAGAAGCCATAGAAGTCGAAGGTACAGTCATCGAACCCCTCCCTAACGCCATGTTCCGGGTCGAACTGGAAAACGGCCACGTGGTACTGGCCCACATCTCAGGCAAGATGCGCAAGTATTTCATAAAGATTCTTCCGGGAGACAAGGTAACCGTGGAGCTTTCTCCTTACGACCTTAGCCGGGGCCGTATCACATACCGCGCCAAGTAATCCTTCCTCCACGCTTCTGCGGTGGGAGTCAGGCTCTTTCCCCGCAGAAGCGCCTTATCCCTATTACCTGCCGTAACTGATTCGGGCAAACGTGCCCGACCCTGCAACCAAGGGTCAAGAGCGCATCTCAAATAGCCTGAGAACATGTTCACCTCTCTATGCCCGGCAGACCGTTGCATTGCTCTGATCGGTAGCCATGATCGTGTTGCGTCATCTTGCCATTTTTTACTTAACATCCAATCAATTATGGTGTAAAAAAGTACGTTTTTTGCAGATAACACCAACAAAAGGGGCTCACGTATGTATACTGTGGCAGATTTAAAAAAAGGACTGAAAATAACCCTCGACGGCGATCCCTATCTTGTCACCGCCTTCGAGTTCTCCAAGCCGGGCAAGGGCCAGGCCCTGTACCGCACCAAGATGCGCAACATGATTACCGGCACTACCCTCGATCGGACCTACCGTTCCGGCGAGACCTTCGAACCGGCCCGTCTTGAAGAGCGCCAGATGCAGTACCTCTACAAGGAAGACAACCACTATACATTCATGGACAACCAGACCTTCGAGCAGGTCCAGATGAGCGAGGACGCCGTAGGCGATGCAAAGAACTTCATGATCGACAACATCCAGGTCGATGTTCTGATGTTTGGGGAAAAGGCCATAGGCGTATCCCTTCCCAACTTCGTCAATCTCCGCGTCGTCCAGACCGACCCGTGGGTCAAGGGTGACACCTCCGGCAGTGACTCCAAGCCAGCCACTGTGGAAACCGGCTACGTCCTGCGCGTACCCCCCTTCATAGAGGAAGGCGAGATGATTGTGGTCGACACCCGCACCGGTGATTACTCCACGAGGGTCAAGGGGTAAGCCGATGACGGCAAACTGGCGCCTTGCCCGCCGCCATGGAGCGCTCCGGGCACGGGCCCGCATCATACAGGAAATAAGACGCTTTTTTATTGAAGGGGGGTATCTCGAAGTGGAGACCCCCCTTCGCATTCCTGCTTGTGCGCCCGAGTCCCACATTGACCCGGTGCCGGCGGACGGCTGGTTCCTCCAGACCTCTCCCGAAATCTGTATGAAACGGATGTTGGCGGCGGGTTACGAGCGGTTATTCCAGATCTCCCACTGCTGGCGCGCCGGTGAGCGGGGAAGAATGCATGTCCCGGAGTTCACCATGCTTGAGTGGTATCGGGCAGGTACAGACTATCGGGGGGTGATGGATGAAACCGAGTTGCTGATAAGGTTCGTGGCTGAAGGGGCGGGATTCGGCGGGCCACTTTCGTTCCGTGGCAAGGAGATCGACATTACCGCTGTGTGGGAGCGGATCACCGTGCGTGACGCGTTTGTCAGATATGGTGGAATAACCATGGATGAGGCCCTTGAAAGGGACATCTTCGACGAGATGATGGTCGAACAAATCGAACCGCGTCTCGGCATCGGCCGTCCCACGTTCATCCATGACTACCCTTCCTGCCGCAGCGCCCTGGCGCGGCTAAAGAAAGACGATCCAGCCGTTGCAGAGCGATTCGAGCTTTATCTTGGTGGTGTAGAGATTGCCAATGCCTTTTCTGAGCTGACCGACCCAGTGGAGCAGCGCGCCCGCTTTGAAAGCGAAAACGCCTTCCGTACCTCCCGGGGGCAGACGTCCACTCCCCTCCCCGAGAAGTTCCTTGCCGAACTGACTGCCATGCCCCAGGCGGCCGGAATCGCCCTCGGCATCGACCGGCTCGTGATGGTGTTGCTTGATGCCGACACCATTGACGACGTGGTGGCGTTTCCCCCTGAGGAACTGTAACTCCCCTCCCCCTCACCGATCCTGGTATTCGACAATCTCTCCCCGGTAGTTCCGTAACAGCCACGTATCACCCCGCCGCTCCACGGCATCGGGGAGAAGCGGTATCTTCCCCTTTCCACCCGCCGCATCAATGACAAAGTAGGGTGTCGCCATCCCTGAGGTATGCCCCCGCAAAGCCCCTATGATATCGAGCCCCGTTGTCACCTTGGTACGGAAGTGACCGGTTCCCCTAACCAGGTCCATCTGATGGATGTAGTACGGCCTTACCCTGATGGCGAGGAGACGCTGCATGAGAAGCGTCATAATCGCCGGCTCATCATTGACGCCGGCAAGGAGCACCGTCTGGTTGCCCAGGGGAATGCCGGTGTCTGCCAGACGGGCACAGGCCTTGGTCGCCTCGGGAGTGATCTCTCGCGGATGGTTGAAATGGGTATTGACGTAGAGGGGGTGGTAACGTTTGAGCATTCGACAGAGCCGTGCCGTAATCCTTTCCGGCAGGGTTACGGGGGTACGGGTGCCGATCCGAATCATCTCCACGTGGGGAATGGCGCGCAGGCGTGCCAGGATCGCTTCGAGTCGCTCATCATCCAGAAGCAGCGGATCTCCCCCGGACAGGATCACGTCCCGTATGGCCGGTGTCGCCGCGATGTACCTGACCGCATCATCCCCGGAACGCCCGTTGCTCCCCGCCAGCGGGCATCCCACCCGGCGCTTCCGCATGCAAAAACGGCAGTAGACGGCACACTCGTTGGAAACGAGCCAGACGACCCGGTCGGGATAGCGGTGAATAACGCCGGGAACAGGCGAAAGCCGTTCCTCGTCAAGGGGATCGGAAAGCTGATCGTCATCGAGCTCACATGGGTCAGGGACGCATTGGCGCCAGATCGCATCGCCCGGCTTCCCGATGAGCCCCAGATAGCGCCGCGTAATCCGCAGTGGATAACGCCGGACAAGCGGCGCAAGGGGTTCGGGATCAATATCCAGAAGCTCCGCAAGCTCCTCGGGGGTGGTTATGCTGTCGGCGATGGCCTTTCGCCACGTTTCCATCTTTACGCTCTCCTTCCACAAACGGACAAAGGCGGGGAGGAACCCCGCCTTCGCTCACAGAAGCAACTCGTCTGCTGGTTTTCAGACCTGCAGTGCGCCGATTAGCTCCTTCACGTCCGTAATTCCGTTGTTAACCAGATACTGCTCCATTTCCGCCGCAATCCGCTCGGAAGCGGCCGGGTCAAGAAAGTTGGCGGTCCCGACCTGAACGGCCGTGGCGCCGGCCAGCATGAACTCCAGGGCGTCGGTCCCGGACATGATGCCGCCGATGCCGATCACCGGAATTTTCACCGCCTTAGCCACCTGCCAGACCATCCTGAGGGCCACCGGTTTCACCGCCGGTCCCGAAAGGCCGCCGGTCACGTTGGCAAGGATGGGCCGCCGGGACTTGAGGTCGATGGCCATGCCGGTCAGGGTATTGATGAGGGACAGGGCATCAGCCTCGGCGTCAGCACAGGCCCAGGCCATCTCCACGATGTCGGTGACGTTGGGGGAGAGCTTCACAATTACCGGCTTGATGGTGGCCTCCCGTACCGCCTTCACCACCGAATATGCCGCCTTGGGCTCGGTGCCGAAAACGATACCGCCGTGCTTCACATTCGGACACGAGATGTTGATCTCCATCCCGGCCACTTCGGGAATCTTGTCGAGCCGCTCGGCGAGCTCGGCGTATTCCTCGACGGTATTGCCGAAAAAGTTGACGATGGCAGGCGTGTTGACGGTGCGGAGAAACGGCACCTTTTTCTCGATAAAGGCATCTATTCCCACATTCTGGAGACCAATAGCGTTCAGCATCCCGCCGGTGGTTTCCTGGATGCGTGGCGTCGGGTTGCCGGCCTTGGGCTTCAGAGAGAGTCCCTTGGTGATGATGGCGCCGATCTTTTCGAGATTCACGTACGCGGCAAATTCTTCGCCGTAGCCGAAAGTCCCCGAAGCGGTCATGACCGGGTTCCTGAGTTTGATTCCCGCTATCTCGACAGAGAGGTCTGGTCTTTTCATTGGCACTCCACTATACCCACATCAGTTGATCGAAGGCGAACACAGGTCCGTCCTTACAGACGCACCGGTAATCCGGGGTCTCGTCGCCATGGTCCCTGCCCTTCACCACGCACCCGAGGCACGCTCCCATGCCGCAGGCCATGTAGGCTTCCAGCGAAACCTGGCAGGAGGTTCCGGTCTGGCGGGCAATCCCGGCGACCGCCTTCAGCATCGGCATAGGGCCGCAGGCGTAAATGGTCTTCTTTCGTCCGTCCTCGCGGACATGCCGTTCCATGACGTCAGTCACGAGTCCACGGTCTCCAAGGGTCCCGTCGTCGGTGGAGACGTAGGTCTCAACCCCAAGCCTCTCGAATTCGGTCACACACAGAATGTCATCCCTGGTGCGTCCGCCAAGGAAGAACCGTACCCGGGAACGCCCAACCAGGGTTTTTGCCAGGTAATAGAGGGGAGCGATCCCGACGCCTCCGCCCACGAGGATCTTCTCCTCCTCCGGATCGCCCAGGTCAAAACCGGTACCCAGAGGTGCGATAATGTCAACGTGGTCGCCGTGATGATAGGTGGAAAGCGTTTCGGTCCCCTTCCCCACCACCTTGTAGAGCATTTCAAGGTACGTGGCGGAACTGCAGCCAGGATATTCGGAGGGGACGGTTCCCACGTCGAAAATGCCGAAGGGGCGCCGCAGCAGCGGATCGATGGCATCGCGAACCCGGACCATGACGAACTGCCCGGGCTGCGCCCCGGTCAGTTCCGGGTGAGCGGTAATCCGCATCCGGAAGTAGCCCGGAGAAACTTCCTGGTTGGAAATGATTGTCGCTTTAAACTGCATCGGCACGGCCCTCGCTGTAGTCGATGGTATATTCCATCAAAATGGCATCTTCGCCGTTCTCATAGTAGCCCTTGCGCCGGCCGGTTTCCCTGAAGCCCAACTGCCGGTAGAGGGTCAACGCAGGGAGATTGGAAACACGCACTTCAAGGCAGACAACTCTGGCACCTTGCGCCCTGAGTTCGGTGATGGCTCGACGGACAAGCGCTCCGCCGACCCCCTTTCCGCGAGAGCCCAATCGCACCGCCACATCAAGGATTTCCCCCTCATCAAGAACGAGCAGGGGACAAATGTAACCCGCCACAATACCGTCAGCGGTACGTGCCACAAGGGGATATGAGTGGGGGGAATTGAGCTCGTCGATGAAGTGTTCCCTTGTCCAAGGGCGCGGGAACGACACTGACTCGATCGCCGTCACCTCGTCGAGGTCGCCGGAGGTCATCTGATGGATTGTATGTACATCCGTAACGCCCATTTTCGACCGCATCTTAAGCGAACGTTACCCCCCTTGTAAACTGATTTTTTGGGCCTTGACGACCACCAGATAGGGTTTGACTTTTAACGGTTCATGGGGTAAATTTTTTCGTCATTTCACGGGAGGAAACATTTTGGGCGCTAAGGGAATTACCTATAAAGATGCCGGCGTTGACATCGATGCCGGCAATACTTTTGTCAAAATGATCAAACCGTTCGTGCGGGCCACGTCGAGACCGGAGGTAATCTCCGACATCGGGGGCTTCGGGGGCCTCTTCTCGCTTAACACCAACAAATACAAGAATCCCGTGCTGGTTTCCGGCACCGACGGCGTTGGCACGAAACTCAAGATAGCCATGATGGCGGACCGCCACGACACGGTCGGGATCGATCTCGTGGCAATGTGCGTCAACGATATCGTTGTCCAGGGTGCCGAACCGCTCTTCTTCCTCGACTACTTTGCCACCGGCAGCCTCTCGCCGGAGCGCGGCGCCGCTGTCGTCAAGGGGATTTCCGAAGGATGCATCCAGGCAGGATGCGCTCTCATTGGCGGCGAGACGGCCGAGATGCCCGGATTCTATCAGGACGGCGAGTACGACCTGGCAGGCTTCACCGTCGGTGTTGTGGATCGGGACAAGATCATTGACGGATCTTCCATCACCGTCGGTAATACCCTCATCGGCCTCGCCTCAAGCGGCCTCCACAGCAACGGCTACTCCCTGGCCCGCAAAATCATTTTCGATACCCTTGGGTTTGGCATCAACGACATGCTTCCCGGACACGATCGGAGCGTTGCCGATGAACTGCTCACCCCGACCCGGATTTATGTAAAGTCAGTTCTCAATCTTCTCCGGGACTTCCGGGTAAACGGCATCGCCCACATCACGGGAGGCGGGCTCCTGGAAAACGTTCCCCGCATTCTCCCCAAGGGATGCAAGGCGATCATACGACGCGACAGCTGGACCATGCCCGAGATATTCCGCATCCTGCAGAACGGCGGGAATATGGAGTGGACCGAGATGTATCGCACCTTCAACTGCGGCATCGGTATGGTTCTGGCTGTTCCCGAGAACGATGTGGACGAAGTCCTCATACGCCTCTCGGGACTCCAAGAGAAGGCTTTCGTCATCGGCGAAGTGGCCAAGTGTGAGGCCGGCACCGAGTCGGTGGAAATGATCTAAACGGTTAATTCCCATGACTGATCTTCTTACTATCGGCGTTCTTGTCTCAGGAAACGGCTCTAACCTCCAGGCCATCATTGACCGGATCGAGGACGGTAGCCTCCCAGCCCGAATTGCCTGCGTCATCAGCAACAAGGCCGATGCCTATGCTTTGGACCGGGCGAAGTGCCACGGTATCACCGTCCACGTCCTCGACCACAGGATCCATGCGGGCCGTGAATCGTACGACGCAGCCCTGGTTGAACTGCTTCGCTCCCACGGGGTGCGCCTCGTGGTGCTGGCCGGCTTCATGCGGATCGTTACCCCGGTCCTTATTGGAGCATTTCCCCATGCAATCATGAACATCCATCCGGCGTTACTTCCGGCATTCCCTGGCCTTCACGCCCAACGTCAGGCTTTGCAGTACGGTGTCAAAGTCTCTGGGTGCACGGTGCATTTCGTTGATGAAGGAACCGACACTGGACCGATTATTATTCAAGCCGTCGTACCGGTTCTCGACGATGACACCGAGGATACGCTATCGGCCCGCATCCAGAAGGAAGAGCACCACATCTACCCTGAAGCGGTCAATCTCTTTGCCCAGGGCCGCCTCACCGTCGACGACCGGAAGGTTATCATCGCGCCGGCATCCTGAACACGGTGCACGCATCAGTCGCACGTCCATTCACAGTATCCGGCTTAATGCAGGAATTCATGATACAGCCAAAGGACTCTCGTCATGAAAAGGACCGTACCCCTGCTGATTGTTTTGATGGTTAACGTACCCGTCGTCAAGGCTGCGGATACCATGATATTCCCGGCAAAAAACGGAAATATTACCTTTAATCACAAACACCACACGGATCTCCTCAAGGAATGCAAGAACTGTCACGACAAAACCCCTGGAAGAATTGCCAATTTCGGCAAAGACTACGCTCATAAGACCTGCAAGGGATGCCACGAGGTGAGGGGAACTGGGCCAACGCGCTGCGGCCTCTGCCACAGGAAGTAGCACCCTTGATGTCATAAAAAGCCGGTTTCCTGATGGGGAGCCGGCTTTTTATTGCTGATGCTATTGGACAACGTGCCGAACTACGCAACCTTTTCGGATGTCTCGTTTTCTTCCTTGAACCATTTTTCGAACCAACTACGGTGATCCTTCGAGGCGAGAATCCTGAGATCGTTCGGCCCAAGCCATACCCCGCCGCACCCGGGACAACGATCCAGGGGAACCCCACGGAAGGTCATTGCTTTAATCTCGTCTCCGCACTTGGGACAACGGTTCCGGCACATTTCACGTACCAGGCGCTCGCGCTCTTCCTTCTGCATTCTCTCGATTTTGTCTTGTTCCTGCTTGTAGATGTACTGATTTTCGAGAGCCTTTTCGCGTTCCTTCCAGATGTTTTTCATAACAAGCACCTCCCGAATCTGAGCAGCTTTTCTAGAAGAAAGTATAGCAGATTTGCACCAGTTTCCCCAAATTGCCCTGACGGCGCGCGCACGATTTCATTCATGGCTGCAGGACGCATCCTCGTCAAGGGACTCCACCCGGCACCAGGCTCGTCCGTGATGAAAAAGAAGTTCAAGCCTATCTTTCAGGGCGAGTTGCCTGAACGTCTTGACAGGAACCCGTTCAGGCAGTTTAAGGGCTACGCTGTACCCCCTCGCCAAGGTGCCGAGTGGAGAAAGCGTTTCCAGCCGTGCCGAATGCACGGCCGCAGCCTCACGGTAGCGGTCGACGTGACGAAGCAGGGCTATTTCACTTTTGTCGCTCAAAGCAATAACCCGTTCCCGTGCACGCTCCACCTTAAGGGCCGGATTTCTGAGCCTCAGATGATTCTTGAGTGCTTCTAGCATCCTCCCACGGTCTTTAAGGTCTCCCGCAATAGCGCGTTCAAGTCGTACGAAGATGTCATCCAAGCGCTGGGAGAGGTGTCCTAAAAGCACGGTAGGGTCGCGGAGGGCACGGCTCAAGCTCTCCAACTCACCACCAGCATCGGCCAGAATGCGCCGCAGTGTCTGTATGAGCCGGTGACGGAGGAACTCGACTTTCGACGCCAACTCCTCTTTGCTCTTGACGACCAGTTCTGCCGCTGCCGATGGAGTCGGTGCCCTAAGGTCAGCAACAAAGTCTGCAATGGTAAAATCGATTTCGTGACCCACGGCAGATATGATTGGTATTCTGGAGCGGTGGACCGCACGAGCGACCTTCTCCTCGTTAAAGGCCCACAGATCCTCCAGCGATCCCCCTCCCCTCCCCACGATCATGACATCAACAGCACCGTAACGGTTGAAGTCGATGATCGCTTCGGCAATCTCGTCAGCCGCCCCTTCACCCTGGACTTTGACGGGTCTGATGAGAACTTCCACGTTGGCAAAGCGTCGGTTCAGGACGTTGAGAATATCGTGAATAGCTGCCCCGGTTGCCGAGGTCACCACTCCGATCCGCTGCGGCAGGGATGGGATCGGCCTCTTATGTTCCTCGGCGAAAAGCCCCTCCTTGGCCAATTTTTCCTTTAGCTGAATGAACGCAAGCTGGAGTGCTCCGACTCCCCGCGGCTCCAGATATTCAACGAGAAACTGATAGTCACCCCGCTGTTCGTAAACCGTAATCCGCCCCCTGACGATCAATCCCATACCATCCCTGGGGCGGAATTTAAGGGCTCGAGCTGACGCACGGAACATAACGCAGCGAATCTGGGCGCCGGCATCCTTGAGCGTAAAATACAGGTGCCCGGAAGCAGGCATTGCAAGGTTTGAAACCTCACCCTCCACCCAAACGTGCTCGAAATTCTCTTCAAGTACTCCCCTGATGAGGGAGGTGAGTTGGGATACGGTTAAAATCCGTTTTTCAGGAAAGAGTTCCACAAAATCTCCTCGTAAATACTGCTAGTTGCAGCGGTTCTAGCATAGGGTTCGCGGCGTGTCAAACCGGTTGACCGTCGCTGTCCCCTCAGTGTAGTATGGTCGCCATGCAGAGTTATCCATACGTCATTACCGTCTCCTCAGAAAAGGGGGGGGTCGGCAAGACCACCCTCGCAACCAATCTTGCCATCTACCTGAAAGCTCTTGATGAAAACCTGCCGGTTTCCATCTTCTCTTTCGACAACCATTTCACCGTCGACCGGATGTTTGAAATCAGGGGACAGCGCACGACCGGCACCGTGGCCGACCTCCTCCTTGAAACTCCGGGGAGAGATCTGATTCACACCGGTCAATACGGAGTCGGCTACATCCCCTCATCGCCGAATCTTTCAGACCTCAAAGGGACCGTCAAAACGCCGATGATGCTCGCGCGGCTTCTGGCTCTCTCCCGAATCCCCGGCGTAGTTGTCATCGATACCCGGCCCGATCTGGACATCCTGACACAGAATGCACTCTTTGCAGCCGACCGGGCCATTATACCTGTCAAGGACATGCCAAGCCTTGAGAACTGTCGTAACATTTTCGCCCTGTTCGAGCAGCGAGGCCTTGATCGCAAGAGCCTTTCGCTCATCCCCTGTCTCGTCGACGAGCGAATCAAGTTCGATGGCCCCTTCTCCGACCAAAAGACCCTCCTGAAGGCCTACGCCATCAACCGGGGCTATCGTTGTTTCGAAACCTACATCTCCAAGAGCCCCAAGGTGGAGAGCCTCAATACAAACCCGGACGGAAAGATCTACCCGATCCTCACCCATGCCAAGTGGACGGAAGTCCACGGCCAATTCGCCCAACTTGCCCAGACGATTATCACTGAATTCCGAGCAACCGCCGAACCCCGCGCCTTTCTCTTCCACCAGTGGCTCCAGAGTGAGGAAGTTAGGAAGAAAGAAGCCTTCTTTGCCAGACTATCGGGGATCAAGTCGGAGTGTCTTCTCTGTGGACGCCCCGTCTCCGGCAAAGATAGTGACAGGGTGTCTTTTTACTTTGAGGTCTCCGACGGCAGTGCCGCCGGTTTTTTCGAAGAAGAGTGCTTCTTCCGTCTTCTCATGACGAACGTCTACAACCTGGACATCAATCTGGCGGATGACGATCCCACCCTTCAGATCATGCGTGATGCAGCCAGGGAATCGGCGTTCGTCTTCAGGCCGGTGACCAATGGCAGCGGCACAACAGTCGATTTCCACCGTTTTGGCCTCGATGGGGTACATCTTCTGAAAAAGGCCTATCCTCTGCGGGAATTTGAGGGGGGGATGCTGACCAGGGAGAAAAGCAGGCTGTTTTCATTGCTATCTGAAACCTTTGGCAACCGCCTGGATGCCTCACCCGACTCTTTTCTGCTCGTTCACCCTGTTCACCAGGAAAAGCCGGAAGCGATCCTCCAGGAAGAATGCTACCGAGGGTTCGCACGCCTCAGACAGAGGATTGCCCAGCAGGTCCTGCCCCCCAACTGACGGAAACGGTTCAGTGTACCAGGGATGACGCGGGGACAAGGGTGACACCCTCATCCCGCAACTTCGGCAGTTCTGCAGCTAAGGCTTGGATAGTGGCGGGATGGGGGTGGCAGATGGCAATGGCGCTGCCCCTTTTGCGAGCGATGGAAGCAGCCTGCCTGATCTGCTTCGAAATATATCCAACATCCTGAATATTGTCCAAAAAGACGGATCGTGACGCGGTTCTCAAGCCCATCTCTCGTGCAGTCGACTCTCCCACAGATATTGCCGACGTCTTGCTGTCGACAAAGAACAGCCCCTTCTCCTTCAGCACTCTCAGCACTATCGCCATCTTCTCTTTGTTTTCGGTGAATGCCGACCCCATGTGATTGTTGGCGCCAACCGCCTGGGGGACTTCCTTGAAATAACCGTTCATCCGGACCACAATCTCATCGTTACTCTGACTGAGAAGAAGACCGTTCTCCTCGAGACGGCGCTCCGGATACCCCTTCGGCTCCATGGGAAGATGGATCATTGCCTCGATCCCGCGCCGTTGTGCCTCTTGGGCAACCTGACGCACCTTCGGAAGCCCCGGGATAATAGAGAACGTCACCGGTACGCCGATGTCAATGATCGATCGGGCTTCTTGCATACCCTTTCCCATGTCGTCAATGATGATAGCGAGATTTCCGGAACCGGCAGGACGTGGGCGGACATGCCGCTCAGTCGGTGGCGGCACCACTGTCGCCGTATAGTCCTCATGGACAACGGGTTCCTTTTCCGCCGCGGATTCCCGGGGCGGGAGCTTATGCCGTGCCACGACTTTTGGAGGTTCCGGTTTTTTCTCTGGGCGCTTCTGATTAAGCAGGCCATCAATAAGGAACACCGCCGCAACAACCAGGACTGCAAGAATAATGAAACCAACAAGAGGACGAGAATTACGTCCGCCTTTTTTTCTGTTTACCTTGATTTTGCCATTTCGAGATGTAGCCACAAATCATCCTGTAAGTGGTATGTACGCTGGTAGTGTATAACACACCGCCGTTCTGGCGGGCAACGAACAAAAAAGCCCGCCACTGTATGGCGGGCTTTTGTCCTGACAGGGAACTTTACTTCTTGTTCTTTTTGCCTCCGCCAGCCGTCAAGTAATTGGCGGTATATATATAGTCATCTATATAATCATGCTTTCCATCACCGTTGAGGTCATATGCCGGCACCTTGGCGGCTCCATTCTTGGAAAGGAAGAGTGAAAAGTCTCCTTCATCCGTCACACCGTTTTTGTCAACATCGACATCCACCCTCGGAGCGACGGTTAAAGGATAATCTACAATTTTCTCCCCATTTACGATGGTAAGCGTAGCCTCAATTTTTCCTGCTTCAGGAACGGCTTCTATCAGCCATCGGTTGTCTCCCTGCTTTTGCAAGGACGTGAGGCGGGCTCCTCTCAGGGCAAAATTTGGCGCATTACTGCCGCTTTCAGGCAATTCAAGCAGGACTTTTATCATCATCTTCCCGTCAGTAATGCATATCGCAGGATCCTGCTTGATTGATGTGGCCACGGGTTCATCAAACAATGCCCTAAGAGCTTTTGGTGTCCTGTCACCCGAATAACCCTTGAATCGCTCAAGCACTCCCTTGAAAACCGCGTATTTTTGTTCCTGTACCGATGTGGTAGGGACCGTATGTGGAGAAATGGGTGCTGTTGGAGGCTGATGCTCTTTGTCCTCCCGGTCGGCAGCCTCCGGAGATGGTTGCCACTGCGCGGGTTGGTCGCCCAAAGCCGGCTCCTGTGCATCGGGCGATGTAGGTTCCAAGGGCGACTGAGGTGCGTCTGGTAAAATTATTGTACCTTGAGCTACAAACGGTATCCTGGAACCCTGCGTGTCCGCTGAACTCTTGTCCGCTGAACTCTTGTCCGCTGAACCCTTGTCCGCTGAACCCTTGTCCACTGAACCCTTGTCCACTGAACCCTTGTCCACTGAACTTGTGACTGAGGGAGCCAGACCTGAGGAAACCCTGCCCGAGGAGCCTTTGTCCGCGGGACCCGTGTCTGAGGAACTCTTGTCGGGATAATTTTCTGTGCTTGTGGAGCCTGTGTCAGTGGAACCCGTGTCAGTGGAACCCGTGTTTGTGGAACCTGTGTTTGTGGAACCTGTGTTTGTGGAACCTGTGTTTGTGGAACCTGTGTTTGTGGAACCTGTGTTTGTGGAACCTGTGTTTGTGGAACCTGTGTTTGTGGAACCTGTGTTTGTGGAACCTGTGTTTGTGGAACCTGTGTCAGTGGAGCCTGTGTCAGTGGAGCCTGTGTTTGTGGAACCTCCCGTGCCTGAAGATAAGCCAGTATCATCTTTACCGTCTTCACTCGTCAAGGGGCTCTCAATTGGTTGATTCGATGCGTCAAGACCGGTTAACTGGCAGGTGAGCGCCGGTTTCCCCCACGACTTGCTGACTGGAGAAAATGTAACAGTTGCCACCGTGCCAGAACCGGAAACAGGCGGCTCATTGACCATGACTACCTGTACCGTTCCAGACGTTTCTACAACGTTCGGCACGAAAACCAGCCAGGTGGCTAAGTCACCACTGACGACCTTAGGGCTCGACAATGATGCCTTGTCGTAAGTGAGTGTAAAATCAATAGCGCCAACATTGATGAGGCCGAGAGCAACAACCCTGTATCTCCCGTTGCCCATATCCACCAGGTTGAGACCAGTGCAGGATGCCGCAGCATCAAAAGTCATTGGAGAAATGATTAGTTGAGCACCCAACAGAAGAAGGGAAAGGCTTTTGACTTTCATTCACTTTCCTCCGTAAAACAGAATCGTTCAGCAGAAATCCGGGATACCATGCCAGAGGTGTGATTACGATGGCATTCATGACCTGGTATGCTGTCTGCTGATTATTACGATTATTGCCTCAAAAATGGCCGTTTCAGAAAAACAATCACGCTAATTGACGCAATTGCAGCGACGCAACCAGGAATAGCATGAGTGGCAGAGCCTTTTGGGCCAAGATTCACCACGAAAAACAATCTCTTGATTGAGGGTAAAGCACATACGATGCCAAAAAATATGGTCCTTCAGATGCATTTGTGCACATGAAGGTTTAGCCTGGCAGCTCTATAGATAGATCAGCTGTTTGTGTGAACGGCTTTGAGGAAGGAAATGGCTTCAACGGCATCGTTGTTGCCCTCGAGTTGGTAAACCTTTTGAAGAGAAGTAAGGACTGATTCGTGAAGTCTTTCAAGTTCCGCTCGTTCAGCGCAGATATGATGATCGAAGGGCTCTTCGGGAAGGAACTCCCCAGAATATTCATCCTGAGCAGCTTCGAGATATCTCCTGGCCCCGGAGATGTCTCCACGAGCCAGCATCTTGATTCCGGTCTGAGCGTATCCTTTGAATTGGCTCGAATCAAGGGAGAAAATATTGAAATCGAGACGGATGGCTTCACCAAGAGTCATAATGGGATTAATACTGCGCGGGCCCATAAATGACTTGCGGAGTCTGCTCAAGGTGGTTTTGAAATTCTTTGCGCCGGAGACCGGGTCACAGCCAGGCCACAACATGTCAATGAGTTTGTCTCTGTGGAGCCACTGGTCGTAGGAAATGAGCAAATAGCAGAAGAGTATCCTCGCCTTCTGGCTTTCCCATAAAATGGTCATTGGGGAATTGAGATAAGAAAGTCCCAGTCCACCGAAGGTTTTTATGGAAATCTGCTCAGGGTTGACCGATCCTTTATCAACCGTTGCACCTGAAGGCTGTGGGTTCATTTTTATTAACCATAATTAAATTACAAACGATTTCACGTTTTGTACTACAAAAGGAGAAATGAGTCAAGAAATGCTCCCTTTAAAAACAGACGCATAAAAAAAGAGGGGATGGACTCCCCTCTTTTTTACTTCTGCCCCGCTAATAGACCTAATTAGCCCTATTCATCGTCTTAAGGATTTCCCATCCTTTCAGGAGATCAAGCGCGCGCAACACTTGGTAATCTCCTTTCAACTGATCATCACTCTTGGCGGCGGGAACCTTCCCTTTCTCCGTTTTCTTGTCTTCCCCCTCCACCTTCTCTCCGGACTCGAAGTGGTTTTCCAGATCCTTTTCCCGGATATGGCCATCCTTTTTCTCGGTTGGTTGAATTTCGGCACGTTCCACAATGATGTCAGGGGTTATTCCCTTTGCCTGGATCGATCGCCCGTTCGGCGTGTAGTAACGCGCTGTGGTAAGACGCAGTCCCGAATCATCAGAAAGCGGAATGATTGTCTGCACCGAACCCTTGCCAAAACTCTGCGTCCCCATAACGACTGCCCGCTTGTGGTCCTGCAAGGCACCGGCAACGATCTCAGAAGCACTCGCACTGCCACCGTTAATGAGCACAACCATCGGATAGGCTGGTTCCGTTCCTCCCTTGTGGGCGTTGAACTGCATCCGTGAATCCTTCTCTCGACCTTCTGTATAGACAATAAGTCCTTGCTCGACAAAATGGTCTGCAACCTTGACCGCCTGGTCCAGAAGCCCGCCAGGATCGTTGCGAAGGTCAAGGACAAGCCCCTTCAAGGACCCGCCATTTTCCTCTTTCAGCGTCGCAAGAGCCTTCACCAAATCATCATCTGTCTTCTCCTGAAACTGGGCTATTCTGATGTAACCATAACCATTGTCGAGAGACGAGAAACGGACACTCTTAACCTGAATGATGTCACGTACGAGGGTGAAGTCCTTCGGCTTGTCAAATCCCTCCCGCACGATGGTCAGGATGACCTTGGTCCCCTTCGCGCCGCGCATTCGCTTTACGGCATCCATAATGGTCATGTCCTTGGTGAAGCGGTCATCAATCTTCAAAATCTGATCGCCAGCCTTGATTCCGGCACGGAAAGCTGGGGTGTCCTCAATTGGCGAGATAACCGTCAGGATACCATCCTTGATGGTTATCTCTATGCCGAGTCCCCCAAAGGATCCCTTGGTGTCTATCTTCATTTCCTTGTACATATCAGGAGGCATAAAGGAGCTATGGGGATCTAAAGATGCCAACATACCGTTGATGGCCCCATAGATGAGTTTCTTGGTATCGACCTCTTCGACGTAACTCTTTTTTACGATGGCGAGGACATCGGTAAATAATTCGATGGACTCATAATCGTTTCCGCCCTGTGCCGCACAGTGTTTCTGGGCAACAAAGCCTCCTCCCGCAAGCATCGCAAAGAGCACTACCGCCAACAGCGCAATTTTTTTACCCTTCCTGGTTCCAAACATCATGCCTCCCGCGATGATTAGTTAAGTCTACCTGCACCATGACGCCGGATCGACCGGACGTCCCTGATAACGGATCTCGAAATAGAGCATATCACCCCGCGGGGAATCGACATCCCCGACACTGGCGATTGTCTCGTTTCTCGCCACCTCTGCTCCCACCCGTTTGGCGATTCGCGAAGCATGGGCGTAAAGGCTGAAAAATCCCCCGCCATGATCAACAATCACCATATTACCGTAACCTTTAAAGTAGTTTGCAAAAATGACTTTGCCTTCGTAGACAGCCTTGATATCGGCACCAGAGGGGGCTGCTATGGAAACACCATTACTTACTGTGTAGGAATTGAATTCCGGATGTTTATGACGTCCAAATCCGCTCACAATTTTGCCACTAACAGGCAGCGACAGTCTCCCCCGCTGAGCACCGAAACCCTTGTCCGAAATGGGAGGAAGTACCGGCGACATCCCTTTTGCCGATGGTTTCCGAGCAGCTGAAGTATAGCTTTTTCTACTCATGGCTTCAAGCTTTCGCACCATTGCCTGAAGCCTTCCGGCGTTGGCCTGGAGCTCACGCAAGGACGCCAGATGGGCCTGCTTGTCTTGCCGCACCTTTACGAGATAGGCCGCCTTGTTGCTTTTTTCGCCTGCGATCTCCTGCTTTTTCTGCTCGATGCCAATCTTGAGACGTTCCTTACGGTTGGCATCGTTTTCGAGTACCACCTTAAGCTTTGAAAGTTCCGCAATTTTCTTGTTGTAGTCGGCAAAGAGTTTTCGGTCGTTATCAATGACCGACCTCATGTACCGCAGATTTTCTACCATCTGGGGGAACGACTCAGAGGAGTAAAAAACCCTCACATTACCGATTTCCCCGGCTTTATAGACGGCAACAAGTCGGCGCTCAATCTCATGCTTTTTCTGCTCAACTTCATTCCGTACAGTATTAATTTCCGTCTCGGTCTTGGAGATGGTTCGCTCCACGCCCTGGAGCTCCCTGGCAAGGGACGCAAACTGAGCTTCCTTTTGTTTGAGGTTCCGGTCAATGGCTTGCAGTTCGCCCGACACCTGCTGCTCCACCTTTGTGGTCTTTTTCAGAAGTTGCTTCTTCTCCTTGATTTCCTTCTTGACCCCCTGCAACTGGTCACGCACATCGGCATCGGCTGCAGCCGCCGTAAGGAGCACCACCAGCAAAGCGGTTATGGACTGTAGCCATCTCATTGCGGGTTATTGATGAATCGTTTCAGGGAAGTGAGGCTACCAAGGAACCCGAGGACCACTCCTCCGGCAAGAATTCCGGCAATATACAATGGCGGAAGGAACGAAAGCCCCGATACCGACGAGGAGAAGTTGACGAAATTCGTCGCGCTGTGGAGAAAACCGAAAAAAGCAGCCACAAGAATGAGAAGTGACAGAACTGCTCCGGCAGCGCCCTGGATGATTCCCTCAATGAGGAAAGGAGCCTTGATGAAAAATCGGGTGGCCCCCACAAGCTCCATCACCTCAATCTCCTCTTTTCTGGCGTAGATTGTCAATTTTATGGTGTTTGACACAATAAAGAGCACTGCCATCAGGAGGAATCCTCCAAGGAGCGCTCCCACAAAGCGAAGGAAGTTCATGAACGTATTGAAGCGCCTGACCCATTCTTCGCCATACTGGACCTCCGCTATGCCGGGAACTTTTTTGAGCCTGCCAACATAAGCCTCCATAGCGGCATCTTCACGACTATTACGCTTCAGAGTTATCTCGATGGAAGAAGGAAGCACGTCCGCCGGAACCCCTTCGAGAAGAGTTTCCTGGCCCTTCAGACGTTCGCGAAAACGCTTCATGGCTTCCTGTTTGCTGACGTACCCGACCTTATCAGTCCCATCAATGGCCTTCACCCTCGTCATGATAGCAGAAAGTTCCTGAGGGGTTGGCTCAGTATTGAAATACGCGGTCACCTGAATCTTCCCACTCCACTCATCGGCCGTAGACTCCAGATTCACGAAAATGAGGAGGAACAGCGAAACGATAAGAAGCGCCAGGGTTATGGTACCGATGGCGAGAACGTTCACCAGAACGTTCTGACGAATATTGAGGAGTGCCCGGGCAAAGAAGTAGCGGATCCTCCCCCCTACCCCGTCACTGGACATGGCGGGACGAATGGACGGCTTATTTCGGGACATCGGTATCCTCCGCAACGCGGCCCCTATCGAGCACGATAACGCGCCTATGGCTGTTCTCGATCACCCGGCGGTCGTGGGTCGCCACCACCACCGTGGTACCCTTGATGTTCGCTTCCCGGAATATGGACAGAATCTGTTCCTTGTTCTCGTCGTCCAGATTGCCGGTCGGTTCGTCTGCCAGGAGAATCTTCGGCTCATTCACCAGCGCCCGGGCCAGGGCGACCCGTTGCTGCTCCCCTCCGGAAAGCCTTAGGGGGGTGGCGTTGATCTTGTGCTCGATCCCCATTTGTTTTAGTACATGGTAGACCTTTTTGCCGATATCACGCTTACTCCAGCCAAGCACCTCAAGGGTTATGGCCACGTTTTCCAGAACCGTCCGATTGGGGAGGAGCTTGAAATCTTGGAAAACAACGCCGATGGTTCGGCGCAGAAGCGGAATCTGTGTCCGGGTGAGTCGGGTGATGTTCTGGCCGTCAACGAGGACCTGCCCCCGCGAGGGGGAAAGCGCCCCGTAGACCAGTTTCAGGAGGGTCGATTTTCCCGCACCGGAAGGGCCGGTAACAAAAACAAAGTCCCCTTTGGGGACCTTGAGGGAAACGTCGTTCAAAGCTGCCGCGTCGCTCTGATACGACAGGAAAACATTGTGGAACTGAATCATCGTATCCTCTTTCCTCGTCACTGCCTCCGTGCGGTTGTTACCCGCAACGCGTTACCATTCTTTATACGGTTTCCCGTCAGTTCCCACCAGATCAGAACCACTATGGACATCGTAGACATTACCGGTTTCCTGTTTACCGGCGTCCGCCCCGCCAGTCGGAGCCGGGGGGGCGATAGTTTCCCAGCTGTCAGTTTTCCTGGTAAAGGGATCCGTCGGTAAACCGTGGATATATTTCTTGTCGACAAGATCTTGAAGCGTATCGGGATACTTCCCCTGGTCGGCGTAAAATTGGTCTATGCTGCTTCGGATGCTGTAGAGGTTCTCCCGCAACACTGCCTCTCTCGCCTTGATGAGGCTCCACTTGTAGCTCGGCACAGCAATGGTGGCCAGGATGCCGATGATGGTCACAACAATCATCAACTCCACAAGCGTAAAGCCTTTGCTTTTTGTTAGCATTTTTCGGAAGCTCGGCACGTTACCAGTCCTTGTATTTTGTCCCGTCGATGGCCGTACCCTCGCTCAGGGAATAGACGTCATACACGTCCGAATTGTCCCACGTCGTGCTATCGGGCTCGTCCTTGTAGGAACGCAGACCCCATTCGGGCTTTTCCCCTGACGCGGGACGGTTGAAGGGATCTACGGGAATCCTCCGGAGGAACTTTTTCTTGGTCGACTTCGCTTCGCCGCCGAAATCGGTACCCGTAACCAGAACCTCCAGGGTTTCGGGATATCCTGTCTCGTTCAGGATCTGTTTCCCCTTGTGGGCGTCGTCATAGGCTTTTTTGTACTCGTCTATGGCAGTGCGGATCTCCCTGAGGGATCTGCGCAGCTCAAGCTCCTTGTTCCGCTTGACGGTCATCTGGGTAAAGGGAACTATCACTGTCGCCAGTATACCGAGAATGGTTACAGTCATTATGAGCTCAATAAAGCTCAATCCCTTACGGTTTCGTATATACCTCACTGTCGAGACACCGATAAACTTCACGCTCACTTAACTTCGACAACCGTATTGTAGGGTACGACATCAATCGGCTTATTTGCCTGGTCAGTGAAGTTCACGCTCTGGAGGCCGAGGCTGGCCGGCCCCTTGTTCTTGGCAGTGAAGGTCGCGGTGAGGAGCGAACCGGCACCGTCGATGCCTTCGGCACCGGTTCGCGCCAATGTAATGGTCACCCTTCCCTTCGCCTTATCTACCTGGGCGTTGAAGCTGGTCGGCTTGCCATCCCGATTCAGGAACGTCCCTTCGACTGCCCCCACATAATCTATGAAAATCGGATCGTAGATAAGGACAAAGGGCGCCTTAAGGAGGCCCTTGACGTCGGAGACCCTGATCTCGACCTTGAACTGGGAGCCGAGATTCACAGCTGCCGGTGCAGATATATTAAGGCTTCCGCGCACGGCTGGCGCAGGTGCTGCAGCAACAGGGACGGCAGACGCTGCTGCCACCGTCGCGGCAGGAGCCGCAGGAGAAGCCGGTACGGGAAGGGGCGCAACCGCCTGGGATTGCGCTGTGGACGGCGGGGCAGGCTGCTGACCTGGAGCCGGCGCCGCCGATTGTTTGACTTCCGGGGAAGTCGTTGTCTGCGGGGCTGCCGTGGGTGCCGGACTACCGGGAACGGGTTGTAGAGGCGCAACTCTCTGGGCAGGTGCAGAGACAGAAGCAGGAACCGGTGCAGGCGATGCTGCCGGCTGCTTGACGGTTTTGGGTTGGCCGATGGCAAACTCCGGCTCAAGCTCAAATGAAGCGAATGGTTTGACAACCGAGGGATCGTCCTCCTTGCCCGACCAGAAGGAAACAAGATCAGGCTCGGGAACGGTGACGGAACGGACCAGACGCGGAGTAATGGCGAGAATCAGTTCACGCTTCTGGTTATCGTTGGAGTTGTTGGATAGAAGCGGGCCAATGATGGGGATGTCACCCAGCAAAAAGATTTTCTGCTTTCCCTTCTGCTTGTTGTCTTCAATCAATCCACCAATGACACTTGTTTCTCCATCCTTGAGGTTCAAGACCGTATCGAGGTTACGGGTTCCGATGGTTACGACCGTTGTCGCAGAGTCCGTTCCGCCCACTGTCTGCTTATCGATAATCGAACTGACCTCAAGTCCCAGCTTGATAGAGACCTCGTTATTGAGCATGATGGTCGGTTCAGCGTTCAATTTGACGCCGACATCCACGTACTGGACGTTCACACTGAAGCCGCCGGTTGTGCCGGTTGTTGACGTGGTTGTAATCGGCACGCGGGTACCAACGGTGAACTTGGATTTTTCCCGATTCTTGACCCTGATTTTCGGATTGGCAAGCACCTCCGCGTTGGTAATGCTCTTGCCAAAACTGTACGAGGCACTGGGGACCGTCATAAATCCGCTGTAACCGTTCCATGAGAACGTCTGCAACAACTCACTCCCAGCTGTTCCCTGTATAGTAGTTCCTGTGCTTGAACTCACCGATGCCCTTGAAAATGTATCATTCAGGAACCCCCCGCCCGGTGTCTGGGTATTCAGGGACACGGCATATTTGCTCAGGGCGAGGCCAAAGTTCTCTATGTTCCGTTTCGACACCTCGATGACCTCAACGTCCAGCAGCACCTCGGCATCGGGAACATCATTGGCTTCGAGAATCTTGCCCGCCACATCGACCAGTTCAGACGTATCACGCACAACAATAGCATTCAACTCTTCGTTAACGTAAACCTTGCGAACCTGAAGCATCGTCCGGAGAAGGTTCACCGCCTTCTTGGCATCGAGGGTGTTCAGGAAAAACGTCTTGACGACCAGATCTTCATACTGCTTTGATTTCTCGGGTGTTTTAGGAAAGATGAGTATGGTGCTCTCGTTCAGCACTTTCTTACCGAGCTTGTTCATGTTGGTCAACAGGTCGAGGGCCTGCTGGAAATTTGCATTTTCCAGATAAATCGTTACTTTTTGGTCCTTGATTGTGTCATCAAAGATAAAGTTGATTCCGGAAAGTTGGGTAACTATGTAGAAGACGTCTTTCAGGTTTGCGTCTTTGAATTTCAGGGTAATTGGCTTTGTGGACTTCAGATTCAGCTCATACCCTTCCAGTCGGGTTTTTTTTGTGCTCAACAGACGCTCAAGGGCTTCCTTTGCCTCTTTGTTTTGCCCGTCGAGGTCAAGTGCCTTGCGATAGGCCTGGAGTGCTTCTCTTGGTTTGTTACCCCGTTCAAAATCCTGTCCTTCTTTGAAATAGGTTCTCGAATTCTTTTGGCGAACGAGCTTGTCGCTCTCCTGTTTCGCCCGTTGAAGCGACGGATCGAGGGCAACTGCTGCCTGGTACTCGACAAGCGCTGCATCGTAATTCTTGAGGGCAATGAACTCATCTCCCTTGCTCAGATGCCGAAGCGCCGCTTCCTCGCTCGTCTTGAGGAGCCTCATGCGGTATTCGTTCATCTCCGGATTGGATGCGACCGCCTCGGAATACTTGATGACAGCCTCGTCGAGCTTTCCTTCCCGCTCAAGCCGCTCTCCCTTGCTGAATGCAGTTAGTCCGGCCCCACACCCTGACAGGAAAGCAAAAAAGGACAAGAAAGCTATTATCTTGAAGATGATCCTCATGTATGCGGCTCCTTAAACCATCGGACGTTCATCGTATCTGGCCGGCGAGAGGCCGGTTCTCGACAAGGGGAATCACCATCTCGCTTCCGTCGGTAAGAGAGCGGATTGACAGCGCCTCATCGGTGATGGTTGTCGCTTCGTAGTTCCCGGCAATTTTGTCGCCCTGGCGTACCAGGATAATCTCCTTGTCACGGGCAAGGAAGATGGTTTTGTGGTTATCCTTCTTGAGAAACCCCAGGAAGGTGAATTTTGCCATGTCCCGCACCACCTGCGGCGGTTGCGGTGCGACCGGCATCGGGGGCGGCAGCGCCACTGGAGCTGCAGGCGGAGGAGGAAGCGGAACGGCCTTCGGCAAGGTCAACGGCAACGGACGCGATTGCTGCGTTTCGCCGCGGAAAATAGGACGGAATATATTTCGTCGAAAACCGGCAAACCGGTTTGAAGTACATTCAAGAAGATCAAGCCTGAGTTTTCTATCGTCGGTTGCAGCCGCTCCGTTAGGTTTTGGGGAACGGCTGACCTTCGTCGGGGGGGATGTCACCTTCGATACCGTCTGCTGACACGGCATTCTGATGTAGCTCACGATGGCGGCGACCACGAGCACCACAAGGAGAATGGAAAGAATGAGCCTCTGACGGTTCATTTCCCCTCCGGACGCAGATAGGCGGAAAGTTGCATCTTGAGAGAAACCGCCTCCTCGATCATGCTGGTGTTTGAGAGGGAAATCGAGTCTATCGTCAAAAGACCTCCGTGACACTGAAGATCGGAAATGAAACTCTTTATGCCGGCGTATTGGCCATCGAGACTCATTGTCACACCATAGACGACCAGATTTGCCTCCTTCTGGGCCTCGGGTTTATAGGTGATTCCCTTGACCTTCAACCCATTGTTGGCAGCTATTTCAAAAACTTCCATCATCTGCCGGGTAAAATCCCGCTTCAGAGGTATACGCTCCTGAAACGCTGCAAGGTCGGCTGTCCCCTGACGATAAATCGTCCCTAGGTCCCCACCACCCGT
Source organism: Geobacter metallireducens GS-15 (assembly GCF_000012925.1). Classification (NCBI taxonomy): domain Bacteria; kingdom Pseudomonadati; phylum Thermodesulfobacteriota; class Desulfuromonadia; order Geobacterales; family Geobacteraceae; genus Geobacter; species Geobacter metallireducens. Next base: position 2,074,757 of record NC_007517.1, read on the forward strand.
CACGAGACGACGCTTCTCAGTCCATTCATTCTGGAGCTTGACGAGTTTCGGCTCCTGAACCAGCTGGGAGTACATCACGATCCCCATATTCACCAGAATGAGAACGAGGATCACGGCAATTGACATCCGCTTGGCCTTAAGGACCTCCAGAAACTGATTTCTGGTCATAGGAAATCCACCTTGCACGTAACGGTGAATCCCACGCCCCTCTGATCAGTTCCCTCTTTGACTTCTGTCTGGCTCTGGAGAAACACGTCGGAAAACCGGGGGGCTCCTTCGAGATTTTCCACAAAGGTCCTCAAATTGCGAAATTCCTTCGCAGTTCCAGCGAGCGTCAGGGTCCCCTCTTTGAGTTTCGGCTCTATGGATGAAAGAGTAACGCCATCGGGCACTACAGACTCCAACTGATCGAGCAGAAGGAGCCAATTAAGCCCTCTTTTCTTGAGGATTCCATTGGCGACTGAAATTTTCTTTATGATTCCCTGATACTCCTGCTCTGTCACTCCCTTGGCCGATGTCGCAAATCGTTCCTGAAGTTTCGCCAGTTCACCTTCAAGTTGCTTTGCCTGACCGGCGTTCGTGGCGACCCCTTTGACAACGAAGAACAGGACCAGCACCAGCAGGGCGACAGCAGCGGCCAATGCAGCATTCAATTTCCGCGTATCAATAAAATAGCGAGTCGAAAGATTGATCTTCAGATCCATCAGAGATTCCTCGTTGCAGCACCAAGGGCAGCTGCCAAGGAAGCCAATGGCACCCCACCACCCCCCACGGAAGAGGCCGGATTGCCAACGAACGTATCCGGCAAAAGCATGAAGGGCTCCAGACCACACGCTTCGGTAATGACTGTCCTGAACAACTCACCATCCCCGGCGGGCGCCAGACAGAAGGCTTCGCGAAACTCCCGCCCAGGATTCTTGTCACGATAAAAAAGGAGCGAATTATTGGTTTCCATGAAAACACGGTTCATATCAAGATCAGAGCCCGGCAGTTCCTTTGCCCGGTAGAACTCAAGTACATCTTGATGAAATATAAGTATGCTCAACACATTATCATGACATGCAACAAACAGGGAACTTTCGCTCATGGCTATCCGCGGAGAGAAAAGCCGATAGAGGTTAAATGAGGTGAAATCGATGTGAGCCGGCTGAATTCCCGCTTCGGCCAGCAGTTCTTCGTACTGGCTGACCACTTGCCGTGCAATGATTGCCACAAGAACCGATATCTCGCCGTTCTCTTTCTCTCGCAGCAGCTGATAATCAAGATGCATTTCGTTTACGTCGAAAGGAAGACTCTTTTTGAGCTTCCACCGGATAATGTCATATCCCTCGTCACGATTCTTAAAGCGAGTCTCCAGGTCAAGGATGACCACCCGCCCGCAGGCGTCGGGCAGTGACACCGAGACAAGGCCGGTACGGTGAAGAAGCTTCAGGTACGCCTCTTTCACCTCCTTCACGAAAAGAGCCGGCTCCACAACGTTCGGCTCCCGATGAACGAGTCTAACGGTTCCGGCCGGGAACTGGGCGGTTTCACAGGCGAGCAGCTTCGGACGGTTCTTGCTTCCGCCAACCGCTGCCATCCTGACCCCATGCTGGGTTATCTCCATCCCCACTGCATTACGGGAAAAAAACATGAAAGCCTTTCATCGATAAAGTGGACCAAGCGCTATTCAACAAAGGTGACGCGATTGATTTCCCGCAGAGACGTCTCTCCGGCCAAGACCTTTTCCACAGCCGACTCGCGAAGGAAAACCGTTCCCGCTTCCCGGGCGGCCACCTTGAGTTGGGCAGCCGGCGTCTTAGACATGATCAGTTCACGGATGTGGTCGTTGAGATCAAGCAGCTCAATTATGGCGGAGCGACCGCGATAACCAGTGCCGTTACACTCGTCGCACCCGCGCGCATCGAAAAAGGTTACGCTGCGACACTGCTCCGGGTCAAGTCCTGATTCAATGAGTACCGAATCAGGATGCACAGTCGGCAACTTGCAGTGGGAGCAAAGCTTGCGCACCAATCGCTGGGCCATGACGCAGTTCAGGCAGGAAACGAAGTTGTAGGGGTCGATACCCATGTGAATAAAACGACCGAGAACGTCAAACACGTTATTGGCGTGTACCGTGGTGAATACCAAGTGTCCCGTCAGTGCGGATTGCACGGCGATCTGAGCAGTTTCAGGATCGCGGATCTCCCCCACCATGATCTTGTCAGGGTCGTGCCGAAGGATTGAGCGCAATCCCCGGGCAAAGGTCAGCCCCTTCTTCTCGTTGACCGGAATCTGGACAATCCCCCGCAAGGCATACTCAACAGGATCCTCGATGGTGATGATCTTTTCCTCACCGGTATGAATCTCGGTAAGAGCAGCATACAGGGTCGTGGTCTTGCCTGACCCGGTTGGTCCGGTTACTAGCACCATCCCGTAGGGCTCGCGGACCTTTTTCCGCAGTCTTTTCATCTCCCGCGGGTTCATGCCAAGGGTTTCAAGGGTCAGCCCCTTGAGATCGGAGGCGATGCTCTCCTTGTCGAGGATACGGATAACAGCGTCTTCTCCGAAGGCGCTCGGCATGATAGAAACGCGGAAATCGATGGCCTTGTCGGCAATCCGGACCTTGAAACGTCCATCCTGGGGAATGCGCCGCTCTGAAATGTCGAGCTCGCTCATGACCTTGAGGCGTGAGATGATCGGTGCCTGGAAATGGACGTCGAGTGTCTCCGTTGCTCGGTAGAGAACCCCATCGATCCGGTATTTGATGACAACCCCTTCCAACGCCGTTTCGATATGGATATCGCTTGCCCTTCGCGTCAGGGCATCCATGACGGTAGAGTTGACCAGCTTAATGATCGGGCTCGTATCGGCGGAGATCTTCTCCATGGAGAGGATCTCCTCACCCGTCTCGTTCTCCCGCACGAGTTGGAGCATGAAGTCCTCGGAAACTTCCTTGAGGACCCGGCTCGTGGCCTCTCCTTTTTTCAGGATGGCGGAAATCGCCGATTCAGTGGCCAATTTAATGATAAGAGGCCGATCGAGGAGCAGTTCAAGCTCGTCAAGTTTTATGACATCGGTGGGATCAGAGATGAGGATGACAAGGCTGTTGTCCTGCTCCTCCAAGGGAACAAATCGGAACCGGTAAATGGCATCGGGAGGAAGCGCGTTGAGAATTGCCTCGTTGGGGCGCAGTCCCCGGGCATCGACGTACTCCAAGCCGAATTGCTCCGCCAGGGACTCCGCCAGGGACTCTTCGGTAATGAAGCCTTCCTCGACACATATCTCCCCGAAACGCTTTGCGGTCGCCTTCAGTCTTTCGACGACGAAGGGAAGGTCATCGGTTCTCAATGACCCGCGTTCGATAAGAATTTCGCCGATATTCTTCCTTTTAAAGACATGCTTCATAATGGTTTGATCCGATCAGGCCCTGTGCCCGCAATTAGTCTCCGACCCTTGATTATCCAACTGTCCCAGCGATCTTGAATACCGGAAGATACATGGTAATGATGATGACGCCGACCACCAGCCCCATGACAATCATAATGGCGGGTTCGATGGCAGTGGTAAGGAGATGAAGCCGTGCATCGATATCACTTTCAAAATATTCCGAGATGTCGCTCAACATCTCCTCCAGAGATCCGGTCGTCTCTCCTACCCCGAGCATGCGGAGCGCCAGAGGTGGCATGAATTTTACCGACTCGATGGCATTGGAGAGGCTCATCCCCTCCTCCACCTTAACAACCGCCTGGAGAAGCCTTCTTTCGAGAACCACATTATTAAGCGTGCCGACCGACATCTTCAGCGACTCCACGATAGGAATACCGCTGCCGATGACCGTTGCGAGAGTGCGGGTAAAGGAAGCAACGGCAAACTTCGAGAAAACCTCACCAATAAAAGGGAGGCGAATCCTGAGATCGTCAACCCAGAAGCGCCCCCGCTCGGTTGCGGCCCATCGACGCAGGGCCATGACAACGGCACCGATCAATGCAATAACAAAGAGAATGTAGTGTTTGAGTGTTGAGGAGAACGAGATCAAAATCCTTGTGGGGAGCGGCAATTGCGAACCGGCATCGGCATAAACCTGGCTGAAGGTCGGGACCACGTACACCAGCAGGAAAGCAATCGCGATGGTTGCCACGGTAACAAGAATCGATGGATAGACGAGGGCTGAGACGAATCTTTTCCGCACTTCCTCTACCCTCTTCAGAAAAGCGATGTAACGCCTGATGGTAAGGGGAAGGTCTCCTGTCCGTTCGCCGGCCCTGACGGAAGCAACATAGAGATGGGGAAACGCCTTAGGATACTTTTCCAAGGCATCGGAAAGAGCCATGCCTCCTTTGACGTTCTCGCGGACTTCCTTGAGAATATCCGCGAGTTGCCCTCGATCAAAGCGCTCTAGAATGGTATCCAGTGCTTGTATGATTGGTAGGCCGGCCTTGATGAGAACCAGCAGTTCCTGGTTCAAGGTCAGAAGGGTCTTGTTGTCCACCCTCCTATTGCGTCCGCCCCTTTCCCACAAAAACTGCAACGGCTTTTTTTTTACTTCAAAGACAAAAAAACCCTGTTCCTCCAGACTGACGCGAAGGATTTCGGGATTTACCGCTTCAAATTCCTTGACAATGATTCTGCCTTCTGTGGAGCCAAGCTTGCAAGTGTAGAGAGCCATAGGTCTTTCTTAACACAACAGAATCAAAACATAAACAAAAAACCAAATAGATACGCAGTTTTAGCGTATTCTTAACATTCCGTGGCATCAACTATTGCAGTTCATTTTTCGTGACATGATAAACAGATTTTCGACAGGGGAAGACGCAGATGATAACGCTCCTGTTCCTGATTGCCAGGATTCTTAACGTGCATGGCATGGCAGGTGATGGCACAGGTAATGGTCCCGTCCTCAGCCAAAGGGAGACTTTCTCGGTTCATCTCCGGTTTCATGCCGATGCCGTGGCCGAACTCCATGCCGTGACACTGCCTGCAGAGAGCCACCTGGTTGGTGAGGAGCTGTCTTTTGGTTGCATTAGCAACAAAAAAACTTCCCAGTTTTTCCTTGGGGAGTACATGGCAGACCCCACAACTCTCGGGAGAGGTGTGGGGATTGACTGCGCCATCCGGAACCTCCGGCGCGGCAATCCCTGTTCCCGAGAGAACAAGCACCGCAACGCAAGCCCCAATTCCCTGCTTCACGAATGACATCGCCTGGCACCTCTGTGGGTCTAGTAAACCTTGGGATTGTGATCGACACCATGACAGGAAAGGTAGCATTCGCCCCGGAATGTCGAAATACCCTTCTCTACAAACTTGAGTTGCCCCTGAGAGTTTGGTGACACTACTGATTTATTGAAGGTAATCAGATACTTATTATCCGGACTCCCGTGGGAGCTGTGACAGGTATAGCATGAAGTTCCTGAGTCGGCACCGTTTCCACCTCCTCTTCCTTGAATGTGCAAGGCATGGTAACGGAAGCTCTCGTTTCCGAGAATGCTCGTACGATCGTGACAACGGTAGCAGAGAGCATAGGTATAGGGTGTTTCCGACTGCTTGTCGCTTGTCGAATAATGGTCCACGAGGATATGTTCATACTGCGAACCATGGGGCCCTCGTGGGGACTCTGGATTCTCGCTCCCATGGCAGTCACCGCATGAAATTGTAGCTACTTCACCCGCATTAATTTTCTTTTCTTTGTACGGTTTCAGAAGGCTGATGACCGCCGTATTCTTCCCCTCCCCCTCCACGGGATGAAAGGAAGGATTGGTCAGTGCAAACTCCATCCGTTTGTTTACTTGCCTCCCTGGCAGGTTGGCACTTTCACCGTGACACTTGTAACAAAGTTCATATTCCTTGTTTACGGACGAAATTACGTTACCCACCCGCTTTCCCCTGATTCCTGCGAACTTGTTCTCGCTGGTAACGTAATGGGGATTATGGCAATCAACGCACTCGGCGTGGCGTGGGATACGGGAATCCGTCTCAGGGAGAATCTCGTTGCTTTGGTGAATCCCTCGGGCATCAAACGCCGGATGGTGATAAGTTTTGAGGAACTCCGCTTCAATATTTTTTCTATTGCTTCCGGCGGGAGCAAAATTTTTCGGCATATTTTTATATGATTGCTTCAACCTTGAAGGGTCACCATGACAGATTATACAAGTTTCAGGACCACCGCCCGACTTGAAATTGAAGCTCAGGTGGCAGGTGGAACAACCGGTGGACACCTTATTGGTATCAAGGTGAACTGCATCTTTTGGATAGGATGCAGCGAAAGGCGCAGGTGACATAAACAACAAAAACGCCAATGTAAGTATAAGATTTTTTATCGCCATTGTTGCTTACTCATGGATTATTCGTGAAATTGTGACAGTTAGTGCACACCGAGTCGTGGGCATTTGTTGCGGACGTTCCGTCAAGAACCCAGAAAGGCGTGGAAGGATCGTTATACTGCGTCTGATGGGGATCATGACAGGTTATGCACTGCATCCTGTTTTCTCTATCCAGACGAATTTTAGCATTGGTTGGAAGTTGGTACGAATTACCAGGTCCCTCCAAGACATTGAGCCGATCACGGACAGAGGCGTTATACACAAATGAAACCGGATGGTGGGAATTGGTTATCTTTGTTCGGTTAAAAACATGGGTCCCCGACATAACCGTATTGACGTTGTTGTTCACCTCAATGGCGTCACCGTTCAAAACGGCTCCCAGTGCAGTGACGCCGTCGTGGCAACTTAGACAGAGGCGCGATGAACCATTGGGCTCAGACTTGTAATCGCTTGAGGTCTTCGCCGCAGGGTCGGTGTGGATGGCAAGAGTGTTGGATGAATAATGGCCGAAGGTCTGGGTGGTATCGTTACGGTTCCAAAGGACCGTTTGAGGTTTGGCGTTGTGGGGGGTGTGGCAGAAAATGCAGATTTGCTTGCCCCTTGGATCGGAAGCGTTCGTAGCTTTGTAGTTCACGCCGGTATTGCTGAACGAGAGGTTATGTTTGTTGCCGCCTTCCGTGAACTTGGGGCCTTGAGCACCAAAACCGGCGCCTGTATCGAAAAAAACAACAATCAGAAACAATAAAACCGGAAAAAGGTTGTCTGTTTTAACCATCATGGCGTGCCTTGCCTCAGGTACTCAAATATCTGGATACGTTTGTTATACGTGTCGGCAACAAAGATCCGGTCATGCTTGTCTATGAATAATCCGCTCGGGAGATAGAACTCGCCCGGCCCGTTACCAGGCTTTCCCACGAAAAGGAGGAGTTTCCCTTCCTGATCAAATATCTGAAAATTATCGAATGAGGCATCCACAGCATAAACATGAAGTTCGCTGTCCACGGCCACCCCCCGCGGTCGCGCGAATGAACCGGGGGCATCGCCGACTTCGCCGAAACTCCTAAGGAAATTTCCATTACGATCATATTTTTTTATAGTGAAGTTCATGGAATCAGTTACGTAGGTGTTTCCTTCCCTATCCACCGCTACGTTGGACGGCAAGCTGAGTGGCTCGCCACTCCCGTCGCGGGGAAACTCCCCACGATAATGTCCATCCTTGTCAAACTTCTTCAATTTATGTGCCAACACATCAACCACATAAACATCACCGTTACCGGCAACAGCAATCCCGGCCGGCCTTTTGAACGTGGTCTCTCCGTTGCCAAACTCCCGAAGGTACTCTCCCTGGCGCGAAAAAACGTATACCCTGGCATTGATTGAATCAGACACCAGCACATTACCGTTCGAATCAAAGGCCACTCCAACGGGACTTGCGAGCGGCTCGTCCCCGGCTTGGCGGATGTAGAAAACTTCACGATTATTCAGATCGTAGCACTGTACTACCCGTGTAGAGGAATCCGCAACGCAGAGGAGGGAGCCACCGTCACTGGCTAATCCGTATGGCGTCATCAGGGGTATCATCACCCGCTCTTCCCCGGTAACGATTTGCCAAAGGCGCCCAACCTTACTCTGAATCGGCACAATCTGTTCTGGTCCGGTTATTTCGCGGAGGAATCGGATTCGGGGCGGATTAGGCGGCGGAGGCCAGACAAGGTCAACTGCAGGGTCATGGAGAGCAATGGGGCTGGTGCCTACTCCAGCACAACCCAGAAGGATGAGACCGAGCAAGAGATATAATAAGTACCGTACAGAACACGAATGAAGAACAGACTTCATGCCAGCATCATCCCCACAATCCAGATGGTAAAAAAGACGGCCATCGCTCCCCCCCACCCTGCAGCGGCCTTACCGTTCATTGTCCCGCGTTTTGGGAATGCCTTAACAATAAGAACCATAGTCGAGGCTATCCATCCCCACAAACCAACCTGACAGATAACTGCCCAGCCATCATGCAGCATGGCGGTCCCCCCTGCGAGTCAGCTTTTTGACCAATGAACCTAGCTTTAACTTCCAGACCATCAAGACGGCTTCCCGGACAATCTTCTTCGACATTTTGGAACTTCCCGCATGACGGTCAATGAAGATAATCGGAATCTCGCCGACACGGAAACCTCGCTCGACGCAACGGTAGTTCATCTCAATCTGGAATGAGTATCCGTCGGACCGTATCGTATCCAAGTCGACGGATTCAATAACTCGACGTCGGAAGCACTTGAAGCCGCTGGTGCAGTCTCGAAGCGCAAGCCCGGTTACGAATCGTGTGTAGACACTTGCGAAGTAGCTGAGCATCAGTCGTCTGATGGGCCAATTGACAACACTTACGCCGTTCAGATAGCGAGATCCAACCACAACGTCATACTTGTCCGTAGCGGCAAGGAGCGCTGGAATAGTTGCCGGGTCGTGGGAAAAGTCGGCATCCATTTCGATGATGAAATCGGCCCCATCCCTCAAAGCCACTCTGAATCCGTCACAATAGGCTGAGCCAAGCCCCATTTTACCAGAACGGCGGAGCACGTGGATACGTGGATTGTCACTACTCATCCGGGCAGCGATTTCTCCCGTGCCGTCCGGAGAATTATCATCCACCACCAGGACATGTATGTTGTCACGCTGAGCCAGTATCTTCTCCATAAGTGCAACGATATTGTCACTCTCGTTATAGGTTGGTACGACGACATATACCTTCACCTGATTTTCTCCCTCCACAAAATACGCTGGTTCAGATACGTTATTCCCATGCTGCCGCCGCTAGCAAACCGGACGCCCATACAAATAAATTTTGTTTGCAGGATAGAGAATTATGTTTCAGCAGGTCAACTGAATGAAAATAACACAGGATCTATATAAAAATAAGCAACAAAAAAAGGCCATGCGATGCATGACCTTTTTTTGCAGATGGCGGGGTCGACGGGGCTCGAACCCGCGGCCTCCGGCGTGACAGGCCGGCGTTATAACCAACTTAACTACGACCCCAAACTATTCAACTGTTTACTTCAGTAATGCCGTACTGAATAAGTCTCCTTACGACATTATGTGGTGGGCGAAGAGGGGATCGAACCCCCGACATCCAGCTTGTAAGGCTGGCGCTCTCCCAGCTGAGCTATTCGCCCTTATATTTGGCGGGGTCGACGGGGCTCGAACCCGCGGCCTCCGGCGTGACAGGCCGGCGTTATAACCAACTTAACTACGACCCCAAATATAAGTAAGAACAATGAACTAACCACTTAAAATAACGTCAGTTCCGACAACAAAGCCCTTACAAAACGGATTTTGTTTATACCAAACCACCATACATCCTGTCAACCATAATTTTATTTCTCAATGGGCAGTAACAATATTTGTTGCTTGACCTTCAGAGACTGTTACGCCAGAGGGAGCAACCACGGATAATGTGCCTTCAAGAAGAGCCCTTGACAGGACTTCATCCATATGGGAAACGGATGTAATAGTCATTCCCTCATATACTTCCTGGGGAATTTCATGAAGGTCTTTCTGATTATCTCCGGGGATTATTACTTCTTTAATCCCCCCGCGACGTGCGGCAAGAAGTTTTTCCTTGAGTCCGCCTATGGGAAGCACATTGCCTCTCAGGGTCACCTCTCCGGTCATGGCGATGTCCCGGCGAACACCTCTACCGGTCAAGGCCGAAGTAATTGCCGTTGCGATGGTGATTCCCGCAGACGGCCCATCTTTTGGAATCGCACCTTCAGGAACATGGATATGGATATCGATTGCCTGATAAAAATCCCGCTCAAGCCCAAGAATATGGGCACGTGATCTTACATAAGTCATGGCCGCCTGGGCCGATTCCTGCATTACCTCACCCAGCTTTCCGGTTATAGTAAGCTTCCCCTTTCCAGGAACAATTGCCACCTCGATGGTGAGGAGATCTCCGCCGACTTCAGTCCACGCAAGGCCGGTAACGGCACCCGCTGAATCCTTTTCCTCGGCTGTTCCAATCCTGAATCGGGGAGGGCCCAGAAAATCCTTGAGGTGCTTGGGCTGGAGTGTAAATTTTTTCTTCTCGCCTCTCACGATGCGGTGGGCAACCTTGCGGCATACCGAAGCTATCTCGCGCTCGAGGTTCCGCACCCCCGCCTCGCGTGAGTAAAATCTGATCATATCCAAAATTGCTTTCGAGGAAATACTCACCCTCTCCAGGGCAAGACCATTGGCCTCCATCTGTTTTTTCACGAGGTAACGTTCAGCAATTGCTAGCTTTTCATGCTCGGTGTACCCGTCGAGTCGGATAACCTCAAGCCTGTCGAGCAGCGGGCGTGGTATCCCATGGATTGAGTTGGCGGTAGCAATAAACATTACCCGTGAAAGATCATACTCAACATCGAGAAAATGATCGCTGAAATGGGCGTTCTGCTCGGGGTCAAGAACTTCAAGCATTGCAGATGCCGGGTCACCGCGGAAGTCTGAACTCATTTTATCGAGCTCATCCAGCAGAAATACGGGGTTATTGCTCCCCGCCTTCTTCAGGTTCTGGATAATCTTGCCGGGCATGGCCCCCACGTACGTGCGACGATGCCCGCGAATTTCAGCCTCGTCACGCATGCCCCCCAGCGACATCTTGACGAATTTTCGGCCAGTCGCTGTGGCAATAGAGCGCGCGAGGGATGTCTTCCCAACCCCGGGAGGGCCAACAAGACACAGAATCGGCCCCCTGATTTTCTTGACGAGCGTCTGTACGGACAGGAACTCAAGGATGCGTTCCTTGACCTTGACAAGCCCATAATGATCCTCGTCGAGTATTCTCTCTGCGGCAACAATGTCGTGCTTTTCCCTGGAGAGCTTTCCCCACGGGAGTGTAGCAAGCCAGTCAACATAGTTTCTGACAACAGCCGCCTCGGCAGAAGCAGGGGACATGAGCTTGAGCTTTTTCAGTTCGGCCAATGCCTTTTGTTTTGCTTCCTTGGAGAGCTTGCCCTGTGAAACCTTTTCCTCGAGTTCTGCGATCTCCTGCTTGTAGTCGTCCTTTCCCCCAAGCTCCTTCTGGATCGCTCTCATCTGTTCATTGAGGTAGTATTCCTTCTGGTTCTTCTCCATCTGCTTCTTGACGCGGGTGCGAATCTTACTTTCAAGTTGCAGGATTTCGACCTCGGACTCCATGAAGGCAAGGAGCCTTTCTAACCGATGACCCGACTCGGCAAGAGCAAGAAGTTCCTGCCGATCACTCAGCTTGAGGTTGAGATGAGGCGCCAGGGTATCGGCAAGCCTGCCGGGGTCGGTAATATTAAGGGTCGCACTGACGGTTTCCTGCGGTATTCCCTTAGTCAGCTTCACGTAACTCTCAAAGGTAGAACGGGCGCTGCGTACAAGGGCTTCCATCTCAGAGGTTGTTTCTGACTCGCCAGGAAGAGGCTGCACCTCGACAATAAAATGATTCGCTTCAGGGTGATATGACGCAATAACACCTCGCCTTTTCCCCTCAACGAGAACTTTCACGGTTCCGTCGGGGAGCTTGAGGAGTTGGATCACCTGAGAAACCGTACCAATCGAATAGATATCCTCTTCATTCGGTTCTTCGGTCTTGGCGTTTTTCTGGGTAGCGAGAAAGATCAGACGGTTATCGTTCATGGCTGCTTCCAGGGCAGAAATGGACTTCTCCCTTCCGACAAAAAGCGGAACAACCATGTGCGGGAACACAACAATATCTCTTAATGGTAAAAGAGGGAATCTTTCCAGATCCCCTCTCTTGAGCGGTTGACTACCTTGATTATCGTGCATCTAGTTCCTCAGATCAGGCGGATTCCGCCACACTTTCGTAGACTATGATCGGTTTTTCCCGGTTATAGATTACATCTTCGCTTATGACTACTTCCTTTACCATGGTTTGAGAAGGAATCTCGTACATGATATCGAGCATGGCATTTTCCAGAATGGATCGAAGCCCCCGGGCACCAGTCTTGCGCTTCAGAGCTTCACGCGCTATAGCGACGAGTGAACCATCGGTAAATTTGAGCTTCACGTGTTCCATCTCGAAGAGTTTCTGGTACTGCTTGACGAGAGCACTCTTCGGTTCTTTGAGAATCTGAACCATTGCTGCCTCGTCCAGTTCGTGAAGCGTGGCAAGCACCGGAAGACGCCCAATAAACTCTGGGATAAACCCGAACTTGAGAAGATCCTCCGGGGTAACGTCAGTAAGGAGTTCACCGGCCTTCTTCTCCACCTTGCTCTTGACGTCGGCACCAAAGCCAAGGGTCTTGACACCAATACGCTGCTGAATGATGTTATCGAGGCCGGCAAAGGCTCCACCGCAGATGAACAGAATGTTTGAGGTATCAACCTTGAGAAATTCCTGCTGGGGATGCTTTCGGCCACCCTTTGGAGGCACGCTGGCAACGGTGCCTTCAATTATTTTGAGCAACGCCTGCTGAACCCCTTCCCCCGAGACATCGCGGGTTATGGACGGAGAATCGGATTTGCGGGCAATCTTGTCTATTTCGTCAATATAGATAATGCCCTTCTGGGCACGCTCCACATCGTAATCGGCAGCCTGCAGGAGGTTGAGGATAATATTCTCAACATCCTCACCAACATACCCGGCTTCCGTAAGATTGGTGGCGTCAGCCATCGCGAACGGAACCCTGAGAATCCGCGCAAGGGTCTGGGCAAGAAGAGTCTTGCCTGAACCGGTGGGACCCAAGAGGAGTATGTTGCTTTTCTGCATCTCCACGTCGCTTGGCTTACCCATGGACTCGATACGCTTGTAGTGATTGTAGACAGCAACGGCAAGGATTTTCTTGGCCCGGTCCTGACCGATGACGTACTCATCAAGAACATCCTTGATTTCACGGGGCTTGGGAAGTTTCTTTACGTCCGGTCCCATGGCCTCTTCAAGCTTGCTTTCTTCGGCAATAATATCATTGCAGAGTTCGATGCATTCATCACAAATATAGACCGTCGGCCCTGCGATGAGCTTCTTCACCTCATCCTGGCTCTTGCCACAGAAAGAACAGGTCAGATTTTCGCTGCTGTCGTTTCTTCTACTCACCGAGAACCTCCGCTGGTGGGTTTACGCGCTATAATTGCGTCAATAATACCATACGATTTTGCTTCTTCACCAGACATAAAATAATCACGCTCGGTGTCAGCTTCAACCTTCTCAAGAGCCTGCCCTGAATTTTCGGCGATGATCTCATTGAGCCTTTTTTTCATCTTCAAAATTTCCTGGGCGTGGATGTGAATATCGGTCGCCTGCCCCTGGAAACCGCCAAGCGGCTGATGGATCATGATCCGGGAATGGGTCAGGCTGAACCGTTTCCCCTTCTCGCCGCCGGAAAGAAGAAGAGCTCCCATTGAAGCGGCTTGGCCGACGCAAATCGTGGAGACGGGAGCCTTTATATACTGCATGGTATCGTATATCGCCATACCGGCAGTCACGACACCTCCCGGAGAGTTGATATAGAGGTGAATATCCTTGTCCGGATCCTCGGCCTCTAAGAAGAGAAGCTGGGCAATCACAAGATTTGCCACGTGATCGTCAATGGGGCCGCCAAGAAAAATGATCCGGTCCTTCAGAAGGCGCGAATAGATGTCGTAAGAGCGCTCTCCCCTGCCGGTTTGTTCGACCACGATCGGTACGAGCATATTCCCTCCGGAAACCATATGTTATTAGAGTTCGTCCTTGGCCACTTCCGTTACGACAGCATTCTCCAGAAGATACCCCAAGACTTTTTCCTCGTTCAGATGAGCCACAAGATTTTCCTTGGCATTATGATTCTGCTCGTAGAAGTCCTTTACCCGATCAAAATCCTGTCCGGCCTCTTCGGCCATGGCACGAAGCTTAGCCTCGACATCAGGATCATTTACGGTGATTCCTTCCTTTTTAGCCACGGCTTCCAGGAGCAGCGACCCTTTGACCTGACTCTCGGCGGAATCACGATAATGGGTCTTGAAACTCTCATCGTCCATTCCCATCATCTCCAGGGAAAGGCGCTGTTGAGCAAGGCGGTTTTTCATATTCGACAGCATCATTTGAAGCTGCCGCTCCACCAGAGTCGACGGGACTTCAATCTCGTTGTTTCCGATTAGCGCCTTGACGATACGGTCCTGCACATCAGCTTTGATCCTGGCGGTCTCCTGATCTTTGTGCAACTCGGCAAGCTTGGTTTTCAGTTGCTCAAGAGTCTCAAACTCACCAAACTGCATCGCGAACTCGTCGTCAAGCTCCGGGAGTTCCTTAACCTTTGCCTCCTTGACCGTAACGGCGAAGCTAGCCGCCTTTCCGGCAAGATCCTTGTTCCCGTACTCCTCCGGGAACGTTACCTCAACGGTTCTCTGCTCCCCGGCCTTGACACCAACAAGCTGGTCCTCGAAACCAGGAATGAAACGTCCAGATCCAAGTTCGAGTTGATAGCTTTCGGCAGCTCCGCCCTCAAAGGGTATGCCGTCGACAGACCCGACAAAATCAATCACGACGAAATTGCCAGTCTCGGCGCATTTACCTTCCTCCAGCGGCTTGAGTTCGGCCATCCCTTCCCGCATCTCGTTGAGGCGAGCCTCCACGGGTGCAACATCGGAAACAAATCTTTCCCTCTTCACCTCGAGACCTTTGTAATCCTTGACATCAATCTCCGGAAAAACCTCAACCGTTGCTGAATATTTCAACGCTTCACCACGCTTCACTTCATCACTTTCGATGTGAGGATGGGAAACAGGAAATATTTTATGATCGGCCAAGGCCTTGAAATAGGTTTCGTCGAAAAGGTTCTTGAGAACGTCACTCTCCATCATCGACCGGTAATTCTGTTCCACAAGGGAACGGGGTACCTTTCCCTTCCTGAACCCTTTGATGGCGGCACGCTTCTGAATCTGACCAAAAACCTTTTCTATCTCGGCAGAAACACGCTCCGCCGGAATTTCGAAAGAAATCTTTTTTTTCACGCTGCTGAGAGACTCGACAGTACTCGTCATCACTTATCCTTTCTTTTCTGGATTATTTGAATATCAGACAGAGTTGTTACTGAATGAAAGGCAGATTGAATTGAATTGAATATCTATCGGGGGGGAATCCTCTGCATGACTGGGATGGTGCGAGAGAGGGGAGTCGAACCCCTACGGTTGCCCGCTGGATCCTAAGTCCAGTGCGTCTGCCAATTCCGCCACTCTCGCAGATGTACGAACTACCCACATACGAAGAAGCCCCGTTTATCACGGGGCTTTGCATTAATTGGGGTGGCTAGTGGGATTTGAACCCACGAATGCATGAGTCACAGTCATGTGTGTTAGACCCCTTCACCATAGCCACCATAATTTGGGTTTGGCACGCCTGAGAGGATTCGAACCTCTGACCTACGGATTAGAAGTCCGTTGCTCTATCCAGCTGAGCTACAGGCGCAGAGATGGTCGGGGTGAGAGGATTCGAACCTCCGACCCCCTGCTCCCAAGGCAGGTGCGCTAGCCAGGCTGCGCTACACCCCGCAAGAAGTTGCATTAATAGCACACCCATTGAGGGCATGCAAGCTTTTTTCTACGTCACGCCTTAGATAATTTCCCCTTCAGCAACTCTAAAGCTTTGCCTCGGTGGCTGAGACGATTTTTTCTTTCCAGAGGCAACTCTGCGAGGGACGAACCTTCTTCCTCCACAAAGAACAGGGGATCATATCCAAACCCACCACCCCCTTGGGGAACTTCAAGGATAGATCCTCTGAGTTCTCCCGAGAAGGTGGTGCATGAACCATCAGGCAAACAGAGAGCTATAACGCAATGGAAGGCAGCTCCGCGTCTTTCAGGAGGGGTTCCCCGTAACTCTTCAAGGAGCTTTGCGTTATTCGTCTCATCAGTGGCGCCAGTCCCTGCATAGCGGGCAGAAAAAACGCCCGGCCTCCCACCGAGAGCATCGACGACAAGCCCTGAATCGTCTGCTAGCGCAGGAAGTCCGGTTAATTGCGCTATTGCAGAAGCCTTCTTAATAGCATTCTGTTCAAACGTTACGCCGTCCTCCTCAATCTCTGGAAGATCGGGAAAATCAGCAAGAGAGTATATTCTGCAGTGAACTCCTTCTAGGATCTTTCCAATTTCCAGGAGCTTCCCCTTATTCCTCGTGGCGACAATCAAGTCAGTCATCGGGAAAGAGCCTCATTCTGAATCGAGAAAAGCTTTCGTATTCCCTCCACTGCAGCTACACGCATGCCGTCCATCTGTTCAACGGTAAAGGGTTCCGACTCGGCAGTACCCTGTACTTCTACAAAACGGTCAGATGATGTCATGACAAAATTCATGTCGACTTCGGCCGCTGAATCTTCCACGTAATTCAGATCCAATAGAATGTTGCCATCCACTATTCCGACACTGACCGCCGCAACGGCTTCCTTGATGGGGAGCAACGGCAACACACCACGCTCCACAAGCAAGTGCAAGGCATCCACCAAAGCGACATAGGCTCCGGTTATGGAAGCAGTCCTGGTTCCTCCGTCAGCCTGAATAACATCACAGTCTATGAGGACACTTCTCTCCCCGAGAAGCGTCAAATCTGTGACGGCACGAAGCGAACGGCCGATCAACCTCTGTATTTCGTGGGTCCTTCCACCGATTTTTCCACGGGCAGCTTCGCGCGAAGAACGCGTGTGAGTCGAACGGGGAAGCATCGAATACTCGGCAGTCACCCAACCGGTCCCCTTCCCCCGGAGAAATGGAGGGACACTCTCTTCCACCGATGCGGTACAGATGACCTTGGTGTCGCCAAACTCCACAAGCACAGCCCCTTCCGCATGCTTGATATAATGCCGAGTAATATTTATGCCCCTGAGGCTCCCCGCCTCACGGCCGTCCGAACGCATATTTCACCTCTCTGTGCTAAATTTTAAGCTGCGTACACTAAACGATAGGCTGGAGGATGTCAATCTGCATGACATGACGAGACCTTACACCTCACGTAGTGGATCGTTAAAATTTCGCTTTTCTCTGAGTTCCTGCAATCTTTGCGGCTTGGTGTCGACAATATGAAGCTCAGCCAGGAGTCTATTGGCAAGGAAATCCTCGGCTTCGTGAATTGCCTCCGGTGAAGCGGGCACATTTTCAATCTTTCCCCCTGCCATCATGCCATGACCGCCAGCGTGCCCTCTTCCCTCAACCAAAACCCCAATAAGAATACCGGCATTCAGATCGTGCCGGATCGTGCGTAACGACAACAGCATCCCATCGCCGTACTGCCCCATTGCAAGCACTAATTCTATTCCTTCCAACCTTAAGAAAAAATCTGCCATTTCGGCAACCATTTCGGGAAAATTCATCTGTGCGAGATTAGTTATCAGGAGCTTCCCGTAGATCTTGGTATTTTCGAGAGCCCTATTCACCATAAGATAATATTCGACAGGAAGTTTCGGATGAGTGATTTCGTAGAGAAGTTTCTTGTTGGAAAGTGTAAACAGCTTGAGATAAGCGTCTCGGTCAGGCTTGTTCGCCTCCCTGCCGAGATCCTGAGTTTCTGATTTTATGGCGTAAAAAAGTGCTGTTGCCAGCTTGGTCCCCAGATAGACGCCTTGAGTCACGAGGTATTCGTAAAGTATGGTTGCCGTGACTCCGTAATCCTCACGAATATCGACCCATCGGCACTTCTCGCTTGTTTCCCGCATCGGATGATGATCGACGAGAATATCAACACTGCTGTCGGCTGGCAGTGAGTTGTTCCCGGTCCCTGGCTGCGTGTCCAGCATGCAGACCACGGAGAACTCCCGGAAGTTGATAAGCCCTATTGGAGTTAGAGGAATTTCGAGTTCCTTCGCCATGGCAAGATTCTCGCTCCTACTAATCATGCCCGAAAAAGCGATTGTAGCCTCGCGATTGACCTTCATAACGAAGAGATGGCGAAGCGCTATGGCCGAAGCGAGACAGTCCGGGTCAGGGTTATCATGGATCACTATCAGTATTTTGCCTCTGCCCCTGACCCAGTCGAGCATTTCATCCGTGAAGCGCTTCGTATCCAGATTCTCTGACCCCAACCCCATAAAAGGACTCCTAAACGTGTCATCATTTTAGACAAAAAAAGAGAGGAAAGACCATGCTTTCCTCTCTTTGGATCCTCTTGGGATAACCTATTAGCCCAAGAAGAGGTTATGATTTCTCGCCCGATTGGCCAGAATTGTCGGGTCTATCACTTCGCCGCAGCAGGTGCATTTCCAAGCGTCGAACGATCTTACAAAATCATAAAACTTTTCAGCAAACATTCTCCCTTTGCACTTTGGACATTTCATTTGGAGCCCCTCCACTGCAGAGTTTGATGTGAGTGCAGTGAAGATTTCACCATATGTGCCAAACGGGTCAAGCTCTAATGAATGACACTCTCAATCTTGTCCCGATCAATAATTATTATTGATAATTCAATGCGTTACAGTGTTTGGGAAATATCGCTCCAGCTTGTCCACCGTCACTTTCCCTATGCCTGAAACTCTCTCGAGGTCTCTAATAGACCTGAAACCGCCATTGTATTGACGGTCAAATACAATCCTTCGTGCGAGAGTTGGTCCGATCCCGGGAAGTAGCTCCCATTCTGATTCGGTCATTGTGGCTGGGTCAAGTGGAATACCTAGAAGTATCCTTTCAGTTGCAGGCATCGTTTTCAACGAAATTTTGACTGGTTCTGAGGCATCCCTCTCAAACATTACCCAGTCTCCATCTTTGAGACGAGTGGCAAAGTCGGACGATTTTGAAGCATTTGCCGTGAGTCCTCGATACGCCATAATTATGACGCTCTTTAAGACTGCGTCTTCGGGAAGACAATAAACGCCAGACTTTCCCTGAATACCGGTAACCTTAACCCTAACGCCATTGGAGCGGTCAAGAAGAAAGGCCGTGGATCCACCCTCAGTGAGTGGCAATCCACGGCCTTTCGTGACTAAAACAGTACTTGCCAGAACTGCTAGGGTCCAGAGCGCAATGAGATGCGCCCGTTCCCTCATTTATTGACGCCCTCCGCATCCTCTGTCCTGTGGAGTTTGTACTCAATACTGTCGATCAGAGCCTGATAGGAGGCATCGATGATGTTTTCCGAGACACCAACCGTCCCCCACCGCGCTTCCTTGTCGCCCGACTCGATGAGAACGCGAATGGATGAGGCTGTACCCTGCCCTGCCGGCAGGACGCGAACCTTGTAGTCAAGAAGCTTCACTTCCTTCAGTTTCGGATAGAACTTCTCCAGGGCCTTGCGAAGGGCATTGTCGAGAGCGTTGACTGGACCGTTGCCTTCAGCCGCAGTGTGCTCCACCTTGCCGCCAACCTTGACCATGATAGTCGCCTCGGAAAAAGGCTTCTGGTCTTCGTGGCGTTTCTCATCAATAACCCGGAAACCGATAACCGAGAAAAACTTCCGATGAGTACCGAGAGCACGCTTCATCAGCAATTCAAATGAAGCCTCGGCCCCCTCAAACTGGTACCCCCGATTCTCCATCTCTTTGATATTATCGAGGATTTCAAGGGTAACCGGATCCTTGCTGTCCATGTTGATATTGAATTCCTCGGCCTTGGCAAGGATATTGGAGCGGCCGGAGAGGTCGGAAATGAGCACCCGGGTCATGTTGCCGACCAGTTCAGGCCTCATGTGCTCATAGGTCTCGGGATGGCGCTGAATGGCGCTCACGTGGACCCCGCCCTTGTGGGCAAAGGCTGAATTACCCACATAAGGCTGATGCTTGTCAGGGGAAAGGTTCGCCAGTTCGTACACAAAACGGGAGAGATCCCGAAGTTTCTTCAATTGCTCATCACTCACGCACTCCGCCTTCATCTTGAGCCTGAGGGCAGGCATGATGGAGCAGAGATTGGCATTACCGCACCGCTCACCAAAACCGTTGATGGTGCCCTGAACCTGCACAATCCCCTCATTGACCGCATGAAGAGAGTTAGCGACCGCACACTCGGAGTCATTGTGTGTGTGAATGCCCAAGGGAGCTGAGATGTGCTTGCGAACCTCGCGGATAATCTCGGCAAGCTCGAACGGCATAGTACCGCCGTTGGTGTCACAAAGCACAATGCAGTCGGCCTTGGCATCCTGAGCAGCCTTGAGGGTTTTGATGGCATAGTCGGGATTGGCCTTGTAGCCGTCAAAGAAGTGCTCTGCGTCGTAGAAAACCTCGGGAACCCGGGTCTTCAGATATTCAAGAGAATCGAAGATCAGCTCGAGATTCTCCTCGTTGGAAATGCGCAATGCTTCCCGAACATGAAAATCCCAGGTTTTGCCGAAAATGGTGCAGACATCGGGCTCGGCCTGCACGAGGGTCTTCAGGTTGTGGTCTTTGTCAGGGGTTATCTTGGCGCGGCGGGTCGAACCAAAAGCGGCGATCTTCGCCTGGGAGAGCTTCTCCTTCTTGATGTCTTTGAAGAAGGCGACATCCTTGGGGTTGCTGCCGGGCCACCCCCCTTCAATGTAATGGATTCCGATCTCGTCAAGCCTATTGGCGATACGGATCTTGTCTTCAACGAGGAACGATATGTCCTCTGCCTGGGTGCCGTCACGAAGGGTGGTATCGTACAGTTTAACGAGACTCATTGATTCACCTTTGAAATGAAGTGTTAGATACGCGTATAGCGTTTAGCATGCCGGCGTTGCCGGACACTAGACGCTATACACGAATACGCTGAAGTTAATCTGAAGCTATTTGCCGGAAAGGCCGAATGCCTCGTGGAGCACCCTCACGGCGAGTTCCGTGTACTTGGCGTCAATAACGACAGACACCTTGATCTCGGAGGTGGAAATCATCTGAATATTGATTCCTTCATTTGCAAGGGTTTGGAACATCTTGGTGGCGACACCGGCATGGCTCCGCATGCCGACGCCGACGATGGAGACCTTGGAAATGCTTTCATCGGCCGACACGCCCGTTGCCTTGATCTCAGTGGCAATTTCCTTGGTGATGGCAAGTGCCTTTTTGAAGTCGGCCTTGGTGACAGTAAAAGTGAAATCGGTAAGATCGCCACCACTCACGTTCTGGACGATCATATCGACCGAGATATTGGCATCGGAAAGGGACGACAAAATCTTGGCGGCAATCCCCGGTTTGTCCGGCACGCCCAGTACGGCAATCTTAGCTTCATTCTTGTCGTAGGCGATACCCGAAACGAGTACAGCTTCCATGTCCTTATCCTCCTTGGTGACCATAGTCCCTTGATTGTCATTGAAACTTGAGCGGACATGTATGTCCACATTGTATTTCTTGGCAAATTCGACTGAACGAATCTGGAGCACTTTCGCTCCAAGGCTCGCCAGTTCCAGCATCTCGTCGTAGGAAATCTTATCGATCTTACGGGCGTCCTCACAGATGTTGGGGTCGGTGGTGTAGACACCGTCAACGTCGGTGTAGATCTCGCAGACATCGGCCTTCATGGCGGCAGCCATGGCCACGGCCGAGGTATCGGAACCGCCGCGCCCCAACGTGGTAACGTTGCCGTCCTTGTCTATCCCCTGGAAACCGGCCACGACAACGATAGTCCCGTCCTTGAGGTCAGCCCTCACCTTTGCGTCGGGAATCTCTTCAATGCGGGCCTTGCTGAAGACGCTGTCGGTAATGATCGGCACCTGCCAGCCATGGTAGGATTTTGCTTTGTATCCCATGGATTTGAGACACATGGCGAGAAGGGCGATGGATACCTGTTCGCCCGAGGCAACCAGAACGTCATACTCGCGGTTATCGGGAAACTCGCACACCTCATTGGCCAGGGCCACGAGCTTGTTGGTTTCGCCGGACATGGCCGAAACGACGACCACCATATCGTTGCCCGCGTCGTAGGTCTTGGCGACCCTCTTGGCAACATTGCGGATCCGTTCAATCGATCCCATTGAGGTGCCGCCGTATTTTTGGACCACCAGAGCCATCTACCGTTCCTCCTTTACGTATCGAGTCCTAATGAATACGCCGCTTCGCGTCGTCCCTTAATAGCAGGAATCCAAACGACGGTCAAAACATTTTTTTAATAATGCCTCATGGTTTGAGCCGTGCGAAATAAAGTCGATACGCCGCTCGGTATCGCTTAAATAATCAAATATAATATCAAGACGTTCCGTTAGGATATCAGAACCAAGCCGTTCGGCCCACTCGACGAGGCAGACTCCATTCCCATCGAAGTACTCGTCAAAACCGAGTTCTGCTGCATCATCGACGCCACCAAGACGGTAGAGATCGAAATGGTAAAGTCTGATTCGTCCCTGGTACTCATTCAGAAGGGTAAACGTAGGACTTGTAATGGGTACAGAGCTATCAATACCCAGACCGGAGGCTACCCCCCGTACAAACTGGGTCTTGCCTGCGCCCAACTCTCCGGTGAGGGCGATAAAACTCCCCGGCTCCAGCAGTCGCCCAAGCCGCTCACCCAGCCGGATAGTCTCTTCAACACTGTGCGAAGTAACTGAAACCACAACGCGCTACTTCACCATTGTTCTGATGAGGTCAATGCGGGAAACCATGCCGACGAGCCGTTTTCCCTCCACGACCGGCAAAGCATGGAGCTTCTTGCTGCTCATGATATCGGCCACCTCGCTCACGGGGGTATCCGGCGTTACCATCTCCGCAGTGTCGGTATAGAGATCCCCGACAGTCTGGCCGGTCATCTTCTGGAGTTCCTTTTCGAATTTTTTCTCGCTCTCAAGGTAAATAACCCAGTCGAAAAGAGAGATGACCGTAGGTATGTGAAGGCTTTTATCCTGTTCGATAAGGTCCGATTCAGTGACGATGCCGATGAGGTTGCCGCTCTCATCCACTACCGGTACGCTGCCGACCCGATGTTTCGTGAATATCTCCGCCAACTCCCTGATTGTGGTTTCCCTTTTGACCGACACGACATCAGTCGTCATTATATCTCGTACTTTCAACATATTAGCATCCTTTCTTTCAATTATAGGGTTAGCGTTTTGAATGCCCAGGGGAGTCTTTCCTGAACGTCGACGGCCGACATGCCGATTTCTCCCTTGTCGGCTGCCACCAAATCTGCGGCGTGACCATGAATGAACACGCCGAGCCGGCAGGCGTCAAAGGGTTCGTATCCCTGCCCCAAGAGAGATGCCAGGATGCCGGTAAGGACGTCACCCATCCCCCCCGACGCCATACCAGGGTTACCGCTCCCGTTGATGGCGACCCGTCCGTCCGGCGCAGCAATGACCGTACGGGCACCTTTCAGTATCATATACACGCCATTCTGTTCTGCAAACTCACGCGCCGCAGCAATCCGGTCTGCCTCGATAATCGCGGTGGAGGTGCCGGTAAGACGGGCCATTTCGCCCGGATGCGGGGTAAGGACGATGCAGTTGCTCCGTTTTCGCTGCAAGATGGCGGGGTCTTCGGACAGGGCGTTCAGACCATCGGCATCTATCACAAGAGGGGTCTCGATCTTGGTGACGAGATGGCGGATAAGGCGTGCAGTGTCTAAATGCCACGAGATGCCCGGCCCCAACGCGACGGCTGATTTGCCGCCAATGGCTTCGAGCAGTGCCGGCGCAGAATCCTGCACCAAGCGTCCGGCACCGCCATCGGGAAGTGGCAGGGTCATGGCCTCGGTGGTTTTCATTTCCAGAATGGCGTTGAGGCGTTCGGGAACCGCCAAAGTCACCAGTCCCGAGCCGGCACGAACCGCACTGTTTGCAGCCATGGCAGCGGCACCGGTTTTGCCGGTGGAGCCGGCAACAACAAGACAATGGCCGAAGCTCCCCTTATGGGCGCGACGATCCCGAGGACGAACCAGACGACAAGCCGTCCCATGGTCGACAAAATCGTACCCTTCGGCATCAGCGGCAACCTGAAGAGGGATGCCGATATCAACTACACGGAGATCGCCACAGAGCTCGGCACCGGGATAAAGGACATGGCCAAGCTTGGCAAGGGCAAAGGTAACGGTTACATCAGCCTTGACCGCGACGCCGAGAGTCCGACCGGTCCCTGCGTCTATCCCCGAGGGAATATCAACGGCCACGACCGGTTTTCCCGCAGCGTTCAGAAGGTTAATCGCCTCGGCAAAGCTACCCTGAACCTCACTCTTGAGACCCGTGCCGAAGAGGGCGTCTACGATCACCGATGCCCGTTCCAGGTGGGGGGCAAAAGGAGCGAGCCCTGCCGGAGGAGGCGAAAACATGACGGTTTCTGGATCAAGGCGATCCAGGTTAACCTTGGCATCACCGGCAATCTCTTCGCGCAGGGCAAGGACGACGGTCTGAACTTCCCACCCTTCCTGCTGCAGAAGCCTGGCAATTACATATCCGTCGCCACCGTTGTTCCCCTTGCCGGCAACAACGAGCACCATCCGTCCCGCAGCCGGTCCGAATCGTTCAATAATGGCCGCAGCGCACCCCTGGCCGGCATTTTCCATGAGGTCAATGCCCGGTATGCCGAATTCCTCGATGGAGCGACGGTCCATCCGCTGCATGGTTTCGCCGGTAACAACCTTCATACCCGCTCCAGAACCACCATGGCGACGGCAAAATTCCCGTCATGGGAAAGGGATACAAATGTCTTCGAGAGATTCATATCAGCGAATAGCTGTTGTGCCTTGCCGTAAAGTCGCAGGTCCGGCTTGCCGAGGGAGTCGTTGACAACCTCCACGTCATGCCAGGTCAATCCTTCGCGAAGCCCGAGGCCGCACGCCTTGAGAAAGGCCTCCTTGGCTGCGAAACGAAGGGCATAGTGCTGGGCACTGTGGGCCTTTCCCGCACAGTATTCTTGCTCATGAATGGTGAACAGGCGCTCGAACAGACGCGTATTCCTCTCTTCCAGAAAACGCTCGAAGCGGGTTATGTCGACGATATCAATGCCGGTGCCGAAAATCACGGATACCTCAGGCGTACTTGATGAGATCCACCATGTCGCGCACTGCCCGGTCGAGTCCCACAAGGACCGCCCGGGAGATGATGGAATGGCCGATGTTATACTCCTCGATGCCCCCCAGGGCCGCAACCTTCCTGATGTTGGTGTAATTAAGGCCATGACCGGCATTGATACCGAGACCGAGCTTGGCGCCAAGCTTAATGGCGTTCCCAATCCGCTCCAACTCATCCTGCTCGGACTTCCAATCCTTTGCGTCGGCAAAGGCCCCGGTGTGTATCTCGATGTAGTCGGATCCAACCTTGCTGGAAGCCTTCACCTGGTCGGGGTCGGGATCGACAAAGAGGCTCACCGCGATGCCGCCATTCTGGAGCCTTTCCACCGCTTCAGCAATCCCCTGCATGGCAATTCGCACATCCAGTCCACCTTCGGTAGTGAGCTCCTGACGCTTTTCGGGAACGAGAGTGCACATGTCGGGCTTTACGGAGAGGGCTATGGCAACCATCTCTGCCGTTGCCGCCATCTCCAGATTGAGCTTGGTCTTCACGGTTTGGCGAAGGAGTTTCAGGTCCCGGTCCTGGATATGACGGCGGTCTTCCCGCAGGTGAATGGTAATCCCGTCGGCTCCGGCCAACTCCGCCAGAGCGGCGGCAGCCACGGGATCGGGTTCCACTCCTCCCCTCGCCTGCCTGATTGTTGCCACGTGGTCAATATTTACGCCAAGCTTTGCCACCTACTTCCCTCCGATCTTCTTCTCAACCAGGTCGGCAATCTCCTTGGCCCACCCGGTAATCTGGTATTTGTCCTGACCTTCCAGCATGATCCGCAACAGCGGCTCAGTGCCGGAATAGCGGATGAGGATGCGCCCCTCGTCCTTCAGTTTATCTTCTACCCCCCGGATGAGTGCAGCCACCTCGGGGATCGTCATGATATCCTTTTTCTCGGTAACCCGCACATTGACGAGGACCTGGGGAAGCGGAATCATCACCTCGGCCAGCTCGGAGAGAGTCTTGCCGCTTCGACGCATGATGGCGAGGACCTGGAGGGCGGAGAGCATCCCGTCCCCCGTGGTGTTGTGATCAAGGAAGATCATGTGCCCTGACTGCTCGCCGCCGAGGTTGTAGCCTCCCTTCAGCATCTCCTCCACCACGTAGCGGTCCCCGACTGCCGTCTTGATCACCTTCCCGCCAGCCTTTTTCACGGCTATGTCGAGCCCCATATTGCTCATAACCGTTGCCACGAGGGTATTCTTGCGGAGTTTCTTATGTTTGAGCATATCTGTGGCGCAGATGGCCATGATGTGGTCGCCGTCCACCTCGTTGCCGAATTCGTCCACAAAAATGACCCGGTCGGCGTCGCCGTCAAGGGCTATGCCCAGATCGGCCCGGTGCTCCTTGACTGCCTCGCTGATCACCTCGGGGTGAAGCGATCCGAAGCCGGCATTGATGTTAGTGCCGTTGGGCTTGATGCCGTAGGGAATGACCTCCGCCCCAAGCTCCTCCAGGACTGCCGGCGCCACCTTGTAGGCGGCACCGTTGGCGCAGTCGAGGACGATCTTCATCCCCGTGAGATCAAGCTCCTTGGGGAAGGTGTTCTTGAGAAAGACCACATAGCGCCCCACCGCATCGTCGATCCGGTAGGCCTTCCCCACCTCGGTGGCAATGGGGCGCAGGGAATCGATCTTCTTGGAAAAGATCAGCTCCTCGATCTTGAGTTCCATCTCATCGGGGAGCTTGAAACCATCCCGGGAGAAGAACTTGATGCCGTTATCCTGAAAAGCGTTGTGGGATGCCGAGATGACCACTCCCGCGTCAGCCCGCATGGACGAGGTGATATTGGCAATGCCCGGGGTTGGCAGTGGCCCTACCACGAGTACGTCTACTCCCATGGAACAGATACCGGCCACCAGGGCGTTCTCCAGCATGTAACCGGAAAGGCGGGTATCCTTGCCAATGACGATCCGGTGCCGCCGGTTGCCGTTCTTGAACAGATAGGCTGCGGCACGGCCGATCTGCATGGCCATTTCCGTCGTCATGGGATAAACGTTCGCCACGCCGCGAACGCCATCAGTACCGAAAAGCTTCTTCATATAACAACTCCTGGATAGCGAAATTACGGTTTCTGGACTGTTTTGGAACGGATCAGCCTTACTTCAACCGTTGCAGGAAAAAGACGGGTGATTGTTGCTTCCCGAGGGAGACCGAGCCTGCGTTCAAGACCCGTGAACAGCGTGGTTCCCTCGCCCACCCCCCGTGCGTCGAGCGGAATGATAATCCTTTCACTACGGAGCTTCAATAAAAGAATTTTCGGCCCGGCAACGGTTACTGAGGCCTCCGTGGGAACGGCGCTAGCCACAGAAAAGCCGGGAGGTAGGTTGCGCAGTTCCAGGGGCACCGTAAGTTCCAGTTCGGCGGTGCGTCCTCCGGATACGCCACCCCATACGATCACTGCCAGAATGAGGGAAAGAAGCTTGAGGTCCCAGTTGGTTGAGAAATTGTTCCAGTTCATGACGACAGCCATTGGGGCTCTATGAGCCGTTTGAGAGCTTTACGGAGACTACCCCCATCGGGCATGGGCATAAGTTTGCCACCGATAACCACAGACATCTGGCCTGTCTCCTCGGAAACCACGAGGGCCACGGCATCAACCACTTCAGTAAGCCCCAAGGCTGCCCGGTGTCGGGTGCCAAGGCTCTTGCTGATGGCCGGGTTCTGGGAGAGGGGGAGAAAACAGCCGGCCTTTGTCAGTTTACCACGCTGGATAACGACAGCACCGTCATGGATGGGCGAATAGGGGAGAAAAATAGAGGTTAGAATCTCGCTCGTTATCTTTGCATCGATCTCGGTTCCGGTCTGGAGGTGGGCCGAGACTCCCATCTCACGTTCGATCACGATAAGAGCACCATGCCGGCGGGCTGAAAGATCAGCCAGCGCCGTTGTAAGGCCGTCGATGGCCTCAGAGGCCTCTTCAACCTCATAATCCCTTTCCTTGCCACTCCTTCCCAGGCTGACCAGCGCACGACGCAGGTCATGCTGGAACACAATGACGAGTATGATGATGAAGGAGCCGAACAGAGACCTCAAAATCCAGTGAAGTGTGTCAAGGCCGACAAGACTGGTAAGAAAGTAAAGTGTGCCGAGAATGGCAAGAATGAGAAGAAGGCGTGCGGCTACCTTCCCCTTCAGGAGAAGGATAACCCGGTAGATAATGAAGGTGACGAGCGTGATGTCTACCAGATCTCGCCACCCGAAAAGCTGAAGGGAATCGGGCATCGTAGGCACCAGGCCGCTGGAAGTTCGGCGGCGTTACAAACACGGAAAGCTCGTTCAGTGAATCAATACGCGTGGGGGTGAAGCACGGCATGGGCCATATCCGCCACGTCGCGCATCTCACGTACTTCGTGGACCCGAATGATGGAGGCACCGTTGGCGACTGCAAGGGCCACCGTTGCCGCTGTGCCGAACAGGCGTTCATCCACGTTGCGGCCGAGAATGGTACCGATAAACGACTTGCGAGAGGTTCCCACAAGTATGGGGAGTTGGAGACTGGCAACATCCCGAAGTTGCCTCAGTATCTCGAGGTTGCCCTGAACGCTCTTGGCGAAGCCAATTCCCGGATCAACAACAATCCGTTCCTTGGAAACTCCAGCGGCTTCCGCAATCAACACGGACTGACGAAGGAAATCAATCACCTCGGCGATCAGGTTGCCATAAGCGGTATCCCTTTGCATGGTGTCGGGTCTGCCGCGGGTATGCATCACCACCAGCCCGGCATCGGCTTCCGCCACTGTGGCAGCCATGGCCGGGTCAAAGGTAAGGCCGCTTATGTCGTTCACGATTTCGGCGCCGACGCGGAGCGCCTCACGAGCCACAACAGCCTTGTAGGTATCCACCGAAATCGGCACCGGAATGCGTCCTGCAAGCCGTTCGACCAGAGGAATGACCCGCCGAAGTTCCTCATCGGCATCCACCGGTGCAATATTGGGGCGGGTGCTCTCCCCCCCGATATCGACGATGTCCGCCCCCTGTTCAACCATTTGGTGAGCGCGCTCTTCCGCACGGTCAAGATCAAGGTAGCGGCTGCCGTCGGAAAAGGAGTCAGGGGTTACGTTCAGGATCCCCATGATGCAGGGACGCCGGGAGAGGTCAAGAGACCGCTTCGCTAGCCTCCAGAAAGACGGAACCACGATTTCATCGGATTTTCCCATCAGGAGGCAGGAATTTCCTCGGAAGCCGGAACCGTTCCCCTGACGGACCTGACGATCTGCTCCACTTCGTCGCCAGTCAGGTTTTCCTTCTCAATAAGCTCCAGGGAAAGCTTGTGGAGAATATCGATGTTGTCCCTGAGAAGCGTGGTTACGCGGCTGTAACTATCTTCGACGATCTTGCGGATCTCGCCGTCGATCTCCACGGCTGTGGCCTCGCTGTAGTTCTTGTGCATGGACATGTCGCGGCCCAGGAAGATCGACTCCTCCTTCTTGCCGAAGGACACGGGGCCCATCTTGTCGCTCATGCCCCATTCGCAGACCATCTTGCGGGCAAGATCCGTGGCCCGCTCGATATCGTTGCCCGCACCGGTGGTGAGGCTTCCAAAGATGATGTCCTCTGCGGCACGCCCCCCCATGAGAACGGCGATGCGATTGAGGAGTGCTTCCTTCGAGTAGCTGTGCTTGTCCTCGCTGGGGAGCTGCATGGTGATTCCCAAGGCCCGGCCGCGGGGGATGATGGAAACCTTGTGAACAGGATCGGAACCGGGGATGAGCTTTGCCACCAGGGTATGGCCCGCCTCGTGGTAGGCGGTGTTCTTCTTTTCGTCCTCGGAGATGACCATGCTCCGGCGCTCGACCCCCATGAGGACCTTGTCCTTGGCATCGTCGAAATCCTGCATATCCACAACACTCTTGTCCTTGCGCGCAGCAAGAAGCGCTGCCTCGTTCACCACGTTGGCCAGATCGGCGCCCGAAAAACCGGGGGTTCCGCGGGCAATGACATCGAGATTGACGTTGGGCCCCAGGGGGGTCTTTTTGGTATGAACCTTGAGGATCATCTCCCGCCCCTTCACGTCGGGCTGGGGAACAACGACCTGGCGGTCGAAGCGGCCGGGACGAAGGAGAGCCGGGTCGAGAACGTCGGGACGGTTGGTTGCGGCGATCAGAATGACACCCTCGTTGGACTCGAAACCGTCCATTTCAACCAGAAGCTGGTTAAGGGTCTGTTCGCGCTCATCATGTCCGCCGCCGAGTCCTGCCCCGCGGTGGCGGCCGACAGCGTCGATCTCGTCGATGAAGATGATGCATGGGGCATTCTTCTTCCCCTGGACGAAGAGGTCACGGACTCGGGATGCACCGACCCCCACGAACATCTCGACAAAGTCGGAACCGGAGATGGAGAAGAAGGGAACGCCCGCCTCGCCGGCCACGGCACGGGCCAGGAGGGTTTTGCCGGTTCCCGGAGGGCCAACCAGGAGCACACCTTTGGGGATACGACCGCCGAGCTTGGTAAACTTCTTCGGATCCTTCAGGAACTGGATAATCTCCTCCAGTTCTTCCTTGGCCTCGTCGACGCCTGCCACGTCCTCGAAGGTGATCCGTCCTTGGGCCTCGGTAAGGAGCTTAGCCCGGCTCTTGCCGAAGGCCATGGCCTTGCCGCCACCCCCCTGCATCTGACGCATGAAGAATATCCAGACACCCACCAGAAAAAGAAGCGGGAACCAGGAGATGAAGATGGAGAACCAGGAAACCTTCTCTTCCTCCGGCTTGGCTGAAATGCTGATCTTCTTCTCGAGAAGCTTGTCCGAGAGCGTGGCGTCCAAGGGCTTGTAGCTTCTGAACTCCTTGCCGTCGGCAAACTTGCCGATAATTTCATTTCCCTGAATGGTTACCGCATTCACCTTGCCCGCGTCGACGGCGGTGATGAAGTCGCTGTAGCTCAACCGCTCAGAGGTGGTGCGCGGTTTATTGAACAGGTTAAAGAGAAGAATCATCATCAAGCTGATCACAAGCCAGAGCGCCAGGTTTTTGTAGAACTGGTTCAAGGATAACCCCCGTGGATGTGTCCTACGGCCTTTCGGCCATTGTATGTGCGATGTATCTAACTAATTGAAAAAAGCTATCATAACCCATGGCCGTTGACAAGTCATTTAAGGGCAATTCCCGTGCTGGTTCGGACCTCTGCGAGCACGGTGCATACAGTCTTTTCAGTGACACGGGCATGGTGGCCGGTACGGTACCCGCAGACCCAGACAAGTTCACTGTTGCTGAAAACCAGGGGAACGAGCCGCCGGCGTTCCCGCGGGACTTTCTCGTCGATGAAGATATCCTTGACCTTCTTGGTCCCCGTCATTCCGAGGGGGTTGATCCGGTCGCCGGGGCGAAACCCTCTCACCACCCAGGGAAACGGCGCGCAATCAAGGTCAAAGCATGCCCGCTCCGAAGGGAGCGTTACCAAATCCGCGGGGGGCGAAACGACATCAATCACCATCTCCCCACCATCGGGCAGCGGATAACATCCCGGCCCCTCGATGATGAGTTCATCTTCCCACTCAATACCGGCAACTCCCGCCGCCTTGAATGTTACGAGTCCGTAAGCACGAACAACCCCTACCCCTCCCGGTACAGGGATATGGAGGTTCGGTTTTGGTGATCGGACAAGACCATCTATCTGCAGTACGTGTTTGTAGCTAAGCCCCCGTAACGTTCCCATTGCGAGGGCAACGGCCCGGCGGTAGATACGGTAGCGCACTCCCCGTGGCTCACGGAGCAACCCGGCCACGTCAAGAATCACGCCTTCACCGGAGTGCTCCCGTGCAGTCCGCTTCAGAGCCTCGTCAGCAACGGTTTCAAGCACCTCCTCATCTACGGCAAGAAGATCGGCAGTCACCGCGAGGCGTCGGGAAATCTCAGGATTAAAACGAACGAGATGGGGGATGAGCTCGTGACGGATGCGATTACGGAGAAAGGCCGTGTCAGCGTTGGATGAGTCGATACGGAAGCGAAGCCCCCGGCCATGGAGGTACCCTTCAATCTCGGACCGTGAGAGCGTGAGGAGCGGACGCACGAACCGCCCGTCCCTGCGGGGGGCCATGGCAGAAAGCCCCGTGACGCCAGCCCCTCGAAGAAGCCTCAGCAGCAGGGTCTCGGCCTGGTCGTCGGCATGGTGGGCAAGGGCCACGGAGCGGGCGCCGTACTGCGTCGCTACCCGGTCGAAGAATTCATAACGGGCACGGCGACCAGCATCCTCCAGGGAGAGGCGCTCCCGGATACTCAAGGCCCGCACGTCAGCTTTTTCACCTGCGAAAGGAAGGCCGCGGGAGGCGGCGAGGTCGGCGACAAAGCGCTCGTCTCCGTCAGACTCGGCGCCACGCAGAGAATGGTTCAAGTGGGCGACGACAAGGTTCAAACGGAGGTCTGACAATGAGATGAGGATATCGAGAAGGGCAACAGAGTCGGCACCGCCGGAAACGGCAACAACAACCGTATCACCGGGAGTGAAAAGGGAATGCTCAGTGGAAAAGGCAAGGACTTTTGCGTGGACCGATCTCACCGGCTCACTCCTGGAAGCTCTCATGCAAAGGGGATAAACTAAAAAACCCCTCTTAGTCCAAGAGGGGTCAGTCTAGATATGGTGGCGGTGCAGGGACTTGAACCCCGGACACTACGGATATGAGCCGTATGCTCTAACCAGCTGAGCTACACCGCCGCAAAAGAGACGTGACAAATACCCCATCTTTTATCAGGTGTCAAGAAAAAACTCTCACAACACCCCTGTCCCTTACTTGGTCAGAGCATTCCGCAAACCCGACCTGCGCTCGACCCGGCGGGCCACGGCGGCATTGAACACCGCTTCTCCGCACCAGAGTCCAGCCGCCGCGCGGGCGCGGGTGATGCCGGTGTAAAGCAGTTCCCGGGTCAGCACCGGGTTTTCGACGGGGGGGATCACCATGAGTATCCTGTCGAACTCGCTCCCCTGGCTCTTGTGGACCGTCATGGCAAAGACCGTTTCGTGGGGCGGCAAGCGCAGAGGCGACACCTTCCGGACACCTTCGGTTGCGGATGGAAAGAAAACAGCGAGGGTATCGGGATTCTCCGGGTCGGGAAGTGTGATCCCGACGTCGCCGTTGAAGAGTCGCAAAGCGTAATCGTTGACGGTCACCATGACCGGCCGCCCCCGGTACCAGCGCCGGTTCGGAGAGATGATCCCCCTGCCGGCAAGTATCCGCTCGATTGCACTATTGAGGCCGGCAACGCCATACCGACCTTCCCGCACGACGCAAAGCACCCGGAACCGGTCGAAGTCGGCCAGGACCGTTGCGGGATCGTCATGGGAGAGGTAATCGCCGTATCCCGAAATGACCTCGGGGGCAAGGGCCTGCTCCAGTGCTTCGACGGACGGGGTTTCGCGCCAGGCAACGCCGGAGGTGCCCTCTTCGCGAAGGAGCGCCAGAGCACTGTCCCCGTCCCCGTCGTTGATGGCGCGACTGAGGGCGCCGATGCCGCTGTCGGCACCAAAACGATAGTTTTTGCGGAGGATAACTAGGGAATCGGCAAGGGGTGAAAGTGGTTCATCACCTGAGCCCATTTCCAGACGCTCCCCCGTGGCCTCTTCAACATAGCGACGGAACTCCGTCGAATACATAGGTGTATCGCCAGTGTCGCAGATGTCGCCCAGGACGGCGCCGGCTTCCACCGAGGCGAGCTGATCCCGGTCCCCCAGGAGGATGAGGCGGGCCTTGGGCGCCATTGCCTCCACAAGGCGGGCCATGAGGGGGAGTGCCACCATTGAGGCCTCATCGACCACCACCACGTCGTGGGGTAGCGGGTTCCCCCGGTTGTACCGGAAACGGTTTGCCCCCGGAATCACCCCCAGGAGCCGGTGGATGGTCGTCACATCATCAGGAATCCGGTCCTGCACCGGGGTCAAGCCGGCAAGCCCTTCCCTGGCCCCGCGGATCGCATCCTTGAGCCGCGCGGCAGCCTTTCCCGTGGGCGCCGTGAGGGCGATGCCCAGCCCGTCGTCGCCGGATTGCTCCAGGAGCAGGGCGATGATCTTGACGACGGTGGAGGTCTTTCCGGTTCCCGGCCCGCCGGAAATGACCGTGAAGCCGCTGCGCAGTGCGGCTGCCGCCGCTATCCGCTGCCAGTCGGTCTCCCCCCCATCGGTGGGAGGGCCGAAGAGCCGTACCACCCCCTCTCCCAGCAAACGGCAATCCACCGGATAGGTCCGCCCAGCGTTATCTCTTATTTTTTCAGCAAGTTCCCTCTCATACTTCCAGTATCGGTAGAGGTAGAGCCGGGTATCGTCAAGGATCAGCGTGGCAAATTCACCGGGACTTCCCACAACACCGGATGAGCGCAGGAGTTCGGTATAGCAGCCGCTCTCCTCTTCCCCTTCCGCTTCAGCGGCGAGGTCGACACAGATGTGTCCCTGGCCAACTGCATTGCTCACCCGGAGGGCCGCCCGCCGCAACTCATCGCTCCCGTTCCCGGCAAGGCGGCAGATAAAATCGGCGAAACGGAAATCTATGTCGCGGTAGTCGCTGGTTTCAGGCGCCATCATTGTGCTCCTTCAGTGCCACCAGGCACGAGGTAAGCTCGTCTATCAGCCCCTTCGGGGGGATATCGTGGTAGATGCCGCAGCCGGGACGCCCGGGCTCCACCCCCCTGAGAAAGACATACAGGGCACCGCCGAAGTGGGTCTCATACCGGTATCCGGGAACCCGCTGCTTCAGGTGAAGGTTGAGGGCCACCGTGTAGAGGAGGTACTGGAGAGGATAGAGCTTGCGCTCCATCTCCCGGCCCAGGTTCTCACGGCCATAATCGTCAACACGGTTGCCAAGATGGTTCGATTTCCAGTCGATCAGGTAATATTTTCCCCGGTGCTCAAAGACCATATCCATGAAGCCGCGCACCATCCCCTGCACTGGAGAGAAATCAAGCCGGGCGGCCACTTCCGCAAGGGTGGCACCGTCGGGAAGTGCACCCCACCTGCGCAGCACCGCAGCCACCTGTTCTGATCCCACGAACCGGAGGGGGAAGAAGAATTCCATCTCAGCGCGCCAACTGTGCGGCGCCAGGTCGGCCAACCGGAAAGCACTATCCCCTTTGTCCAAGGGGGCATCCAGGACGTTGCGAACCATGGCACAAACCGCCCCGCGCCACTCTTCGCCGAAACCGTGGCGCGCCAGTTCCTGGGCCACGACGCTTACCACCTTTGCGTCGGTGGCAGCGGCAAAATCAAGGTTCTCGAAAACGGCATGGAGGACAATCCCCGCCTGGGATCCCTTGGGGAAGGCAAAAATAGTCCCCTCTGCCGGCAAAACCTCAAAAACTGCCGTTTCGGAATCGGCAACGACGGTGGCAGGCTGGTCCCGGTCGGGAAGTTCCTCCTCGGGGCGGTGCCGTGCCGCAAAGGAGGTGAAGCTCGCAACCCTCCAGTCGCTCTCGATCTTTCTGCCGAAGGGGGGACAAACTGGAGTTGCCGCTCCCTCCGGCCCTGACCGAAAACTTGCGGCTTCGGGCGCAGGATCAACGGTAACGGCAATGGCCCCTCCCCCCTCCTCTTTCAGGCCATCAAGGCGTTTCAGGAGCGCCTCATCGGAGATACCCTTCATCACCTCGCCAAGTACCGCCTTAATGTCGCATTCGCGGCTGTCGGCGGGATGGTGGAGGAGATAGGCCAGGGCCGAGGTCTCGGCGTAGCGGAACTTGCCCCAGACCAGATAGCAGCGGTGCCTGGCCCGGGTGAGGGCCACGTAGAGAAGCCGGACGTTTTCGGCCAGGGCCTCGTTGCGCGCCTTCAGGCGTCGGGATTTATAGTCGTCAGAACCGAAATCGGCCACCATCCGGTAGCCGTCGTGGCAGACGGCCGTATCGTCGTCATCCCGGACGCCCCCCCAGGTGAAGGGGCAGAAGACGATGGGGTATTCGAGCCCCTTGCTCACGTGGACGGTAACGATCCGTACCGCCTTTTCGTCCGATTCGAGCCTGATCTGGTACTCCTCGTCGGGAGGGGGCGAATTTACCCGCTCGCCGAACCAGGCGCATAGGGGGGCCACACCGAGACTCCCCTCCATGGCGGCTCCATGGATAACTTCACCGCAATGGAGGACGTTGGTAAGCCGCCGCTCCCCGTCCACAAATGGGAGAAGCCGCTCCCGCACCCCCTCCCGGGCCAGGAGGGTCCGGAACATGGTCATGAAGCCGCGTCCCTGCCAGAAATCGTGGTACTCCCGAAACGCTTCGAGTCGCTCCTCCCAGCCCCGCTCGTCCTCCAGGAGGCGGGCGATATCGTTGCCAGACATGCCAAGGATGGTCGTGGCAAGGGCGGCCCGCACCCTGGTTTCGCTGGATGGTTCGGCGACAGCTTCCAATATCCGGCAGATTTCCCGGGCCTCTTCCGTAGCAAAGAGGCTCATGGCACTCTGGACCACCGACGGGATACCGAGCCCCCGCAGCCCTTCCTGGACAAGGGCAGCCTCCTTGTGGCTCCGGACGATGACGGCAATGTCCTCGGGCACCACCCCCCTGCCGTCGATGGTGGCTCGCCCCTCCCGGCCGTCGGCGAGCAGCCCGGCAATCTCGGCCCCCACAGCCATCACTATTCGTTCCCTGGCCGGCCCCATGGATATGCCCGCGCCGTCCTCCGGAGTCCGTGCCATGAACCAGAGCTGGAGGGGGGCCGGGTCGCGGCCGTCGAGAAGGAGGGGCTCTTCCCGTTTAGCCGCCGTCACCTCCGGGTAGCCGATGGCTTCCACCACAAAGGGGGTTTCACGCTTCTGCCGAAACAGGGCATTGATCCCCTCCACCATGGATGGGGTGGAGCGCCAGTTCTCCCCCATGGTGAAGCGGTTCTCCGCGGGGACATCGTTCCGGGCCTCCAGGTAGGCGAAGATATCGGCCCCCCGGAAGCTGTAGATGGCCTGCTTGGGATCACCGATGAGAAAGAGGGGTGTGGCCGCATCCAGGTAGATCTCCCTGAAGATCCGGTACTGGACCGGATCGGTGTCCTGGAACTCGTCGATGAGGGCCGCCCGGTAGCGGCTTGCGAGCCGATCGGCCAGATCAGCCCCGGTGGGCCCCTGGAGCGCCCGGTAGAGGTCCGTCAGGAGATCGTCGTAGGAGCGGACGGCCCGCTCAGCCTTGAGGAGGGAGAGACGCTCCCTGGCAAAGGTAAAGAGGCTCCCCTTGAGGGCCAGGAATCGCTTCTCCACGATGCGGAACAGCCGGTCACAGAGGTCGAAGAAAGGGTGCTCCGGCGGCTCGTTCTTTTGCAGGGCCTGGCCCTGGATATAGGCGGTGGTGAACTTCTCGAACCCCGGGCAGAGATCCCACGGATTACCCGAGGCAGTGTAATCCGCCATCCCCTCCAGAAGGCCGGGAACCAGGTCAGGGTGATAGTTTTTCTGGGCTCGGCGCAGCCCCTTGTGGGTGGCGATTATCTCCTCGATCTCACCCCGCCTCGACTCCCACATACGGGTCAGTTCGCCGTAGAGGGCCTCGCACTCACTGACAAGGGCCGCCACCTCGTCGTCGCCGTAGAGGGGAACCACCAGCAGTTCAGGGTTGCCGAGCTTCCCCCGGAGGAAGCGGGCAAGCCCTTCGGGGGACCACTTGAGCCGCAGGGCGTGGGGAAGGAGCGGCGCCTCGGCCCCGAAGAAGCTTTGGCGCCAGAAGTCGTCAACGATCTCCTGAATGAGGGGGTTCTGATCGGCCAGAAGCTCCGTGTCGTAGAGGGAGCCGCTCTCGAAGGCGTTTTCCTGCAGGGCCCGGGAGCAGAAGCCGTGGATGGTGGAGATGGCGGCGCAGTCGAAGGTCCGCAGGGCCAGGTCGAGGCGCCGGAGGGCTTCCTCGGTCCCCGGCCATTCTTTCCGGTTGGTGTCGCCCATCTTCAGGAGGAAGTCGTCAGTCGTTCCGGCCCCGGCGAAGACATCGCGGGCCTCCCGCAGCCGCTCCCGGATCCGGGAGCGAAGCTCCTTGGTGGCCGCCTCCGTGAAGGTGACCACGAGGATCTCCTCGGGCTTGAGCCCCCGTTCCACCACAAGTCGCAGGTAGAGGCAGGCAATGGCGTAGGTCTTGCCGGTGCCGGCGCTGGCCTCTATGAGGTTGCGGCCCGATAGGTCGATGGTGAGGTTGTTATAGGTTTCCATCGCTTACTCCCCCTTGCCCTGCCGATGCTCGTTCAGGGGGCCGAATACCGCCCGGGCGATCCGCTCGAATTCCCCGTCGAGGGGGTCGATGCCGCCGAAGCAGAGGCGGTAGTAGGGGTCGTCCCCCTCGGGGAAGAACTCCCCTCCCCAAGCGTTGCGGGCAGCGGAAAGCTCTCCCTTTACCGCATAGGCCGCCGCCGTGCGGGGGAAGAACCGGAGCGGCTCCCGGAGCCCCTGCCCGTAGAGGCCGAGAAGGGTCTCCAGGTGCACCATGGGATTCGGCACCGGCTCAAACCGCAGGGAAACATCGGTTGCAACAAGGATGCTTGCGGCCGGATACCCCTCCTGGGCGAGAAGATTCAGCAGCAGATGCTCGATCCAGAGCCGTACCTGATCGCGCCCCGAACATTTCGCCCCCTTATGGCGCAGAAGCGCCACGGGCCAGATATCCCCCAACATCCCGGTGATCCGGTAAGGCCCCAGGGCAAGGTCAACGGGGAGAGGATCCAGCGGCGACCTTCCACCGGTCAGCGCCCTGATCTGTGCAGCCAGATCCTCAACTCCGTCGCCAAGCCCCCGGAACAGGAGCTCCCCCTGGCGGGCCGGCGGCAGTATCCCCCGGGCCCGGGCCACGGCAAAGGTTTCCCGCGGTTCCCGTCCCGCCAGGGCCAGGTCCAGCATCTCTTCCCTGAGCCGGTAGGCGTCGAGGGAATCAATGGCAAAGGGCTCCCGGTCTTCCAGGGGAGGCGGAAGCTCGTCGAGCCGGATGCCGAGCCGGGTCCGCACGAAGTAGCGGGCCGGGTTATCGAAGAAGTAAAGGAGAGCTGAAAGGGAGACCGTCAGCAGTTCATCCGGAGGCTCCGGCAGGGGCTCGGTGATGAAGGTAGGTACCGCCACGGCACCCTTCAGGCGTTGGGCCACGGCCCGGCAGTTCTCCTCCGAGTAGCTGAAAAGCGTGCCGTCGCCGGTGAAGTAGGTCGGGCTGAAGGGTTGAAGCCGGTGCTTGCTCACGAGTTTTTTCGGGAAGTCCGGAGTGCCGTCCGAGAAGCGGCGCCCCAGGTAGTCGAGAAACTCGTCCACGAGGACCGATGGAGGAAGCGTGCTGTTGTCCCGGATGCTCTGCCCCGTGTAGCTGATGATAAAATGCCGCCGGGCCGACAGAAGGGCCTCCAGGAAGAGGTAACGGTCCTCGTCCCGCAGGGAGCGGTCTCCCCGCCGCCGGTCCCGGGCTATGAGGTCGAAGCCGGGGGGGGTGTTCCGGCGGGGGAAAGCACCGTCGCTCATGCCAAGGAGCGCGATGACCTTGAAGGGGATGCTCCGCATGGGAAGCATGGCGCAGAAGGTGACCCCGCCGGTCATGAAGCCGAGCCCCCGCACCTCCCGGTCGAGCCGTCCCCGGAGCCAGGCGCGGATCACCGGCAGCGCCACCGCGCCGCCGAATCCCGCCTCGTCCCGCACCGTCTCCAACTCGGTGAGAATGCCGTTCAGGGTGGCCAGGTCAAAAGCCCCCTCCTCCCCAGGGGCGAAAAAGTCGTCGAGAATCCGCCGGCAGAGCCGCACCCACTCCGTCAGGGTGCGGGGGCGGTCCAGTTCGTCCACCAAGGCGTGGAGCCCTTCCACGAAGCCCGCAAACCGTCCCAGGACCGCCGGTCCCTCCCCTTCCATGGCGTCGAAGGGGAGAATCCCCTCCACCATCCGGCCATCCTCCTCTGGCATGGCATATCCCAGGATGAGCCGGTCCAGCCCGGCCCGCCAGCTGTGTTCCCGGTAGGGGGGAAACCCGGCACGGCGCCGCTCCTCACCGTCCATTCCCCACCGGATGCGGGTCTCCTCCAGCCAGGTGCGGATCAGTTCCAGATGGCCGGCATCGAGGCCGAACCGGCCGTGAACCGGGGAGGAGGCCAGGATCTCCGTGACCGCGGTCACCGGGAACCGCTTGCCGGAAAGGTCGAGGATTGCCAGGAACGTCTCCGCAAGCCCCCCTTCCCTCCGGATGCTCCGGTCGGCGATGGAGTAGGGAATCTTCAGCCGCGGGTCCCGGCACCCGTCGAACACGGCGGAGATATAGGGGGCGTAGGTCTCGATGTCCGGCGTCATGACGAGGATATCGCGGGGGGTGAGATCGTCCGCGGAGGCAAAGAGGTTCAGGAGGGTGTCGTGGAGCACCTCCACCTCACGCATGGGGCTGTGGCAGGATGAAATCAGGATGGAGCGGTCCGCCGCGTCCACGGGGCGCTGGTCGCCGCTGCTCCCCTCCAGGCGGAGGATGTCGTTCTGCACCATGCCGAGGAGGGTCGTGTCGGGGGCATCGCCGTAGAGGTCGGTGTCGCCGCCGGCCGTGGCGCCCAGCTCCACGAGGGTATCGGAAAACTCCTTCCCCAGGAGCCCCAGGGAGGCCAGGAGGGGGTTCCCCTCGATCCGCACCTCCCGCTCCTCCGGAGAGAGCCGGGCGATGATCCGCTCGGGGAGGATGTCGGCCCAGTACTCCCGGCAGGGGCCCATGACAAAGAGGTTCACCTCGGTGAAATCGGCGATGCGCCGGAAGACATCCAGGTGGAACTGGGGTAAGTACGAGATGCCGAAGACGGTGATCCGCTCC
Organism: Geobacter metallireducens GS-15; assembly: GCF_000012925.1. Lineage (NCBI taxonomy): Bacteria > Pseudomonadati > Thermodesulfobacteriota > Desulfuromonadia > Geobacterales > Geobacteraceae > Geobacter > Geobacter metallireducens. The sequence goes on from NC_007517.1 coordinate 2,115,604, forward strand.
GGGAAAAGCGCCGTGTCCACCTCTCCCCGGGCCAGGCGCCGGAAGAATTCGCTACGCACCGCCTCCCGGTGGAGCCCTCTCCCCTCCCCCGCCAGGGCGCGCCAGAGGACGGCCTGCCAGTGGTCCTCGGTTCCCTGTTCCCAGCGGGCGATCATGTCGGGACGGAAGATCGTGTACTGATCGAAGGTGTCGGCGATCTTCCCGGCAAGCTGGTAGAGCTTCAGCTCCCGCTCCTCCCCTGCCAGGTATCCCGCCAGGGGTGCAAAAGCCGGCTGGTCCAGGAAACCGGAGAGCAGCCCCATGATCCGCCACGACAGCACCGCCGGGTCGAAGGGGGATGCGGCGGGGAGATCCGGCAGGGCCTTCCGGAACAGGTCCCAGACAAAGGCATTGGGGAACGGATAGGCACCGTTGGCCCAGACGCCGGTTGCCGTTGCCAGCTCCATGGAGAGCCAGCGCTGCATCCCCTTGCTCTGGACAACGATCACCTCCGGCGCCAGGGGGGCGGCCAAGGGGCGCCGCAACACCTCGACAAGCCGGTCGACAAGGTGCTCCATCCGGTTGCTGGAGTAGAGGAAAAGGGGCATGGGCGGGCTCCACGAAAGAAATATTCTTATAGGTGCATCGTAGGAGGACAATGCGTCACAATACGTCTCGAACTTGCTTTGCCGTCACCAGGGACATCAGACTATACGCTTTTTCCGGGAAAAGGAAGGGAATGAACCTTCTCAGTACCGCCACGATCCTTCCTGTTACATCATGGTTAAGCTGTTGTTCGACCCGCCGGTAATAGGTTAGCACGGTGAACCACTTTGTCCGGGGGGTTAATTTGCCCTTGACAAGCATAGCCGGCTATGTTTTTTGTATAGCCAGCTATATAATTAGCAACTACGGGGGAAAGAAATGCATGAAAACCTGTGTTCCAAATTGAACTACCTGGCCCGCTTGCTGCTCTCGAAAGTCAATGAGGAAACAAGCCATTTCGGGGTCACCCAAGGGCAACTGCCGGTTCTTTGCTGCTTAAACGAAAAGGAAGGGCAGACCCAGTCAGAACTTTGCAAAAACATACAGGTTGAGCAGCCGACCATGGCCAACACGTTGCGGCGAATGGAGCGCGATGGCCTGATTTATCGGAATACTAGTGAGCATGACGGGCGCCAATCGCAGATTTTCATATCAACCCAGGTCCGTCCGGTGATTGAAGTTCTGCAGGCGAAACGCGACGAAGTTATCTCCAGAATGTTGCGGGAGATGTCGGTTGAAGAGCGGGACACTTTCGAACGGTTAGTCGATATGGCGGTGAAGGGACTTGATGACCGGCACCAACAGACTGAACGAAAAAAGGAGGATGTGTGAAAAGCTTTGATGTGGTCATTATCGGCGGTGGCCCTGGCGGAATCAATGCGGGAATAATGCTCAGCAAGGCGGGCAAAAATGTTGCCCTGATTCAGGAAGAGGCGGTCTCTTTCGGCGGCACCTGCCTGAATAGCGGCTGTATGCCGACAAAGTCGCTGTTAAAGGCCGCGACGGCTTACCGGTACGCCAAACAGGCAGAAAGATATGGTTTGGACCTGCAGGCGGGACCCGTCGATTTAGGGAAACTGTGCGCCGTTACTGAAACAGATCTCAACATGCTGCGTGGGGCGATCAAGGGAATGCTCGCGGAAACCTCGATTACGGCATTCCGTGGGAACGGCTCTTTCGCGTCGGAGCATGAAGTCACGGTCACCATGGCCGGTGGCGAGCAGGAGACGATCTGGGGCGAAACGATCATTATTGCAACGGGTTCGAGCCCCCGGGAACTCCCCTCGGCGCCCTTCGACGGTTTGCACATCCTTTCGAGCGACCAGATGCTGACCAACACCGACCTGCCGAAAAAACTCCTGATCGTCGGTGGAGGTGCGATCGGATGTGAGTTCGCCACCTTGTATAAAACGTTTGGCAGCGAGGTCGTACTCATCGAGGCGATGGAAACCCTTCTGCCGCGCGAAGACCGCGACGCCGGCAAAAAACTGCAGGCAGCCTTTGAAGCTCAAGGGATTACCGTCAGGACCGGCACGTCGATCGACCGGCTCATCGTAGTAGATGAAAAAATCAGGATACAATTTGACAATGGCGACAGCATCGATAGCATCGACAAGGTTCTGGTCGGAATCGGCAGGGCTCCCAACATCGAGGGGCTGAACCTGGAAGCGGCCGGCCTGCGAACTGAGCATGGCGCCGTCAAGGTGAATGAATTAATGCAAACCAATGTGCCGCACATCTACGCCATCGGAGACGTGACCGGTGGGCTGACGCTGGCCCATGCGGCACAAAGGGAGGCGCAACTGCTGGTCCAAAATCTGCTGCATGGGAGCAGCCATGCTCTCAAAGAACTGGCTGTCCCCCGGGTGGCTTTCAGCTATCCGGAGGTGGCAGCAGTGGGGGCATCCCAGGAAGGAAACGGCATCAGGGCCTACACCTTACCCCAGGTTCCCAATGGACGTTCAGTGGTGGACAAGGTTGCCCCGGCCTTCGTGAAGCTTTTTTTGAAGGAGCAAACCTCTGAAATCGCCGGAGCGGTAATCATCGGAGAGGCGGCGACAGAAATCATACACGAGATGGCATTGGCGGTGGAGAACGGCCTTACCCTGCAACAGGTGGGTAATACGGTTCATGTCCACCCGACCCATTCTAAAAACATCCTCTATGCGATACAAAGCTGCGGTTAAAACTCCGCAGCCATTCACCGCCTCGGTGTGAAGGCCGGAAAATACGTAAGGGAAGCAATCTTCCGGACAAATCCTTTTTCGGAGACAACCACAAGAGCAATGGCGTTTCTTCTGTTGACACTTTCTAAGGCGCCACGGTATTAAACACAGGTTGTTTTTCACGAACACTTTCCAGAGGAGGCGCGTAAAACATTATGATCCAGATCGATTTCCAGAAAATGGGTGGGCTCATTCCCGCCATCATCCAGGACCACGAATCCGGCGAGGTTCTCATGGTGGCGTTCATGGACGAAAAAACCCTTAACCTGACCCTTGAGTCGGGCAAAACCTGGTTCTTCAGCCGCACCCGCAACAAGTACTGGATGAAGGGCGAGGAGTCGGGTAACACCCAGGAGGTTATCGAGGTCCTCACCGACTGCGACGCCGACTCCGTGGTCATCAAGGTGAAGCAGAACGGTCCGGCCGCCTGCCACACCGGCAACCGGAGCTGCTTCTACGTGCGGTGGGAGGGTGGCCAGTGGGTAGAGCACTCCAACCCCCTCTTCGATCCGAAGGAGGTCTACAAAAAATGAGCAACCTCCTGAACCTCGGCATCCCCAAGGGGAGCCTCGAAAACGCCACCGTGGAGCTCTTCAGGAAATCGGGATGGCAGATCAGCATCTCCTCCCGCAGCTACTTCCCCGGCGTTGATGACGACGAGCTGAACTGCAAGCTGATCCGCCCCCAGGAGATGGGGAAATACGTGGAGCGCGGCACCATCGACGCCGGCATCGCCGGCCGCGACTGGGTCCGTGAGAACGACTCCGACGTGGTGGAAGTCTGCGAGATGGTCTACTCCAAAGTCTCCCGCCGCCCGGCCCGCTGGGTGCTGGTGGTCACCAAGGACTCGACGGTGCAGAAGCCCGAAGACCTCCACGGCGCCACCATCTCCACCGAGCTGGTCGGTTTCACCAAGCGCTACTTCGCCGAGCGCAACATCCCGGTGAACGTGGAGTTCTCCTGGGGGGCCACCGAGGCCAAGGTGGTGGATGGCCTCTGCGACGCCATCGTTGAGGTGACCGAAACCGGCTCCACCATCAAGGCCAACGGCCTGCGCATCGTCTGCGACCTCATGGAGTCGGTGCCGGTCCTCATCGCCAACAAGGCCGCCTGGGCCGATCCCTGGAAGCGCCAGAAGATCGAGACCATCGCCACGCTCCTCAAGGCGTCCCTGGCCGCCGAAGGGATGGTGGGTCTCAAGATGAACGCCCCCAACGACAAGGTCGAGGCCATCACGGAAATCCTTCCCAGCCTCAACCGTCCCACGGTTTCCCATCTCTACAAATCGGAGTGGGTCTCCATCGAGAGCGTGCTCCACGAGAAGGAAGTGCGGCGGATAGTGCCGCAACTCCTGGCCCTCGGTGCCCAGGGGATCATCGAGTACTCGCTGAACAAGGTGCTGTGATTCCTTTCTGGGAGGAACAGCCAGACCCGTTTGACGGTCAGCGGAACGGGCGCCGGCTGCGCTAAATGCTGTACGCAGCCTCGCCTGCCGCTTCCCGATGTACCAGGTGAAACTCTTCGAAGAGTTCTCGCCGGTAGGTGGCGAATTCCTCACTGGTCCGGTCACAGGGACGAGGGAGATAAACGGGAAGAATCTTGCTGACTCGACCGGGATCGGGGGCCATGAGAATAACCCGTCCGCCAAGGTAAATAGCCTCGTCGAGGTCATGGGTGACGAAGATCACCGTAGGCCGCTTCTCTTCCCACAGACGCAGGACCTCGTCCTGGAGGCGCAGGCGGGTAAAAGCGTCCAGCGCTGCGAATGGTTCGTCCATGAAGAGGACGGAAGGCTCCACCGCCAGGGCGCGTGCAATGGCGACCCGCTGCTTCATCCCTCCGGAAAGCTGGTGCGGAAAGCTCTGAAGAAAGGAGGAGAGCCCGACCAGTTTCAAGTATTCGGTGGCCCGCTCCTGGGCCTCTTTTTTCCCCACCCCCCTTGATTGCAGGGCGAAGAGAACGTTGCCCAGCACCGTCCGCCACGGGAAAAGACCGTAATCCTGAAAGATCATGATGTGGTCGGGGTCCGGACCCGTTACTGGCTGGCCGTCAATGGTTATGCTGCCTGACGAGGGTCGATCGAAACCGGCCATGAGATTGATCAGGGTTGTTTTGCCGCAGCCCGATGGTCCCACCAGACAGATAAACTCGCCAGCGCCAATCTCCAGGTCGAGCCGCTGCAAAGCCGTAATCTCTTTTCCTCCCGACGCAGGGAAACGTTTTTCAACGCCTTGAAGGTTAATTTTCACCGGCCGGCTCATGCCGCACCTCCCCATCGACGGCCAAGCCACAACTCGGCAAGCCGCATCACCCTGTTTATGAGAAGCCCCAGTAGCCCGACCACCAGCATACCGGCGAGAATCCAGTCGGTGCGCAGGAAATTACGAGCATCAATAATCATGAAGCCGAGCCCCGACTGGGCACCCAGCATCTCTCCGGCCACCAGATGGATCCAGCCGGTCCCCACCCCGATATGTAGCCCCACCATGATGCCTGGAAAGGCGGCAGGAACCACAACCCTGAGAAAGGTCGGCAACGGACGAGTGCCAAAATTGGCGGCCACCTTCAGATAGATGACCGGAACCTTCACCACCGCGCTTATGGTTGAGACAAGGATCGGAAAGAACACCGAGAGGAAAATAATGAAGACAGCCGGTGCATTGCCGATCCCGAACCAAAGAACCGCGAGGGGAAACCACGCAATGGGTGAAATCGGGCGAAGAAGCTGTATCAGGGGATCAACGGCGCAGCGGGCAAGCGGTTGGCGCCCGAGCAGCAGGCCAAGGGGGACCGCCGTTACCAGCGCCAGCAAATAGGCACTACCGAACCGGGCGAGACTCACGCCGATATGCCCCCAGAGAACCCCGTCGGCGGAGAGCTCAACCAGAGCCTTTACCACGTCTGTGGGGGCGGGAAATTGTTCCGGCGGGTAGAATCTGGCTACAACCTGCCACATTGCGATGAATGCCGCTGCTGATACAAGCGGTAATACCCGCTGTGCTGACTTGGGAGCCATCGATCTACCCTTTCCTCTTCGCAAAGCGGTCATCCAGATAGCCAGTCAGATCCACCTTGGCTTTCGCAACCCCAAACTTCACCATGTAGTCCTGAATGGCGACGAAATCTGCCCGTGAAGGAGCCAAATTTCGGAAAGTGAGGCGATCCTGAGGAGTAGTGAGGACTTTCTCTACGATCTCCGGGCGCTGGCCGAGAATCTTTACCGATCCCCTGGCCGCTTCGGCCGGCTTGGACTCAATGAAAGAAGCGGTACGGATAAGCCCCGTAACCAGTTCCTGTACCTCGGCAGGATAGCTCTGGATTATCTTTTCCTGCAGGTTAAGGGTGCAGCAGATGTGGTCTTTCCAGATATCCTTGGAGAGAACGAGGATCTTTCCCACCTTCTGGGCCTCGGCCTGGGCACCGAAAGGCTCGGCCACCATGAAGCCGTGGATCCGGCCGGTGGCGAGTGCAACCGGCATCTCGGGAGGCGCCATATCTATCACTTTCACGTCCCGCCCCGGCACCAGCCCCTTCTCGCTCAAGGCCTTGCGCAGCAGCAGGTTGTGAGTCGAAAAAGGACTCGGTATGGCGACGGTCTTGCCCCGCAAATCCGTGATACGGTTGATATCGGGTGAATTTTTTACCGTTATGGCGCTGCCATTACGGTGCCCCAGGAGCACCACTTTGATCGGTGCCCCCTTTTGGCGGAGCGCCAACCCCATGGGAGTGAGGAGGAAACCGCCGTCGATTTTCCCATTCTTCAGGGCTTCGGCGATCTCGGGCCATGAGGAAAACCTCACCGGCTTGATGCGGATGTTTTTGAACTGCTCCCTCTCGGCGGCAATCATGAGGAGGTGATCGGTGAGGGGGAGATAACCGATCTTAAGGGAAAGTGTGGCCCCGCCGGCCCAGGCGAAACGGCCGAAGGGAGTGGCAGCAGCAGCCAAAGCCAGGCCCGAGGTTTTGAGAAAGTCGCGTCTGTTCATGGGTATATCCTCCGTCTTTACGGATGTTCGTGATGATGTGGGTGCCCGTGGGCGTGGGCATGGGCGTGGCCCGCCTCCTGCTGGAGCGCCATGAGCCGGGCCGAGGCAGGCGGGCCGCAGGGGGCCCAGCCGAGCGCGGCACGACGCTCATCGAAGTCGGCGACGATCCGGCGGGCAAGGGCTACAGGGTCTCCATCCACCACCATGACCGATCCGAGGGTTTCCCGGGTGGCCTCGGCGAAAAAGCGGGCGACCTTGTCCGAGCCGGCCACTGGCGGGGCGATGCAGTGGTAGGAGTTAAGGCCAAGAAGGCGGAAGCCGAGGGCTGCGCCGAGCCCCTTCTCGTTGGACCACTCGGGGCTGGAAAAGGCGCAGGGGAGACGACGCAGGGGCTCGGCTGCGGTCAGGGCCAAGCCCTTGAACAGCGCTGAAGCCCGGGCGTTGTCGAGGCATTCGCCCATGTGCCAGACCGGCGGCAAGTTGAGGGGACCGAGCACGCTCTTTAACCCATCACCGGCCCCGGTCACCCCCTCGGGGAGGCAAAAGCCCATCTTCAGCAGGGCAAAGGCGGCACAACCGTTGGTCAGAAGCACCACGTCGTGGGCGATGAGTTCCTCGGCCACCTTCACCACCGCCTCCTCGTAGACCACCTTGGGATTGTTGCACCCCACGAGGTTCACCACGCCGCGGATGCGGCCGCTCTGCAGGTGTTCAAGGAGTCGGTCTGCCCCGCCAAAGGTGGCGGTGATATTCTCCACGGAGAAGCCCACCTCGGCGTCCATCCGGGCAGGGGGGATGAAGACCTTGCCTGCCTGTCGCTCGCCGAAGGCCTGGATGCCGCGCCGCACGATCCGCTGGGCCAACTGGTCGGCCTGGTCGAGGTTGGAGTGATGGTGGTCAAAGGCAATATGCTCGGCACCGGGAAGCCGGGCCGAGTCACTGGTGGTAACCACCCGGGTGTGGAAGCAGGCGGCAACGTCCATGATGCCGGGGAAAACGTCCTGGACATCGGCCACCCAAAGGTCAAGGGCGCCGGTTGCCAGCACCAGCTCCGCCCCCATGGCGTTTGAGAGGGGGGTAACGTCGCCGAACTTGGCCAAGGCCGAGTGGCCGGAGCAGCAGATGCCGTAGAGCCGAACGGTCTCGGCCCCCGCTTCTTTCGCCTCCTCAATCAGCTCCGTCCGCCGGGCTGCTGCAAGGATGGCAGCCACCAGCACCGGCGAATGGCCGTGGACGGCGATGTTCACGGTATTTTCGGTGATTGCTCCAACATTGGTTGAAACCCGGCTCCGCTTGGGGAGACCATAGAGACAGTCCATGGCGACGGCGGACCCCATCACGCTGCTCCAGGCAAAGGCAAGGCCGCAGCGGAGCACCTGGCGCATGACGTTTTCCCAATCGCCGTCGGTGCCGGTGGTGGTGCGGTGCAGGGCCTCGAACACCTCGTGGTAGGCCCCAACTGGGAGGATGTCGAGTTCCTTCCAGACAGAAAGACGCTCAGGAGTCGCCATGGCCTCCAGGGTCCGGTGCGGTCCGGGAATGGTCCGGCAGAGGTCCTCCAGGAGGATGAGGGCAATCTCACCCGCCATCTGGGGGATGGCTTTATTTTCATCAAAGATCCCGAACGCTTTGGCTGTGGCCACGACCTTTTCCGGGCCGAGGATCGGCAGGTCGAGAGCGCCTTCAGCCGCCCCTTTGAGGGCCAGCATCACCTCCCGTCCCCGGGCCCCGTGGGCCGCCACACCCGCCGCCGTCCAGCGGAGTATATTGCGGGCAACGATCAGGTGCGCATCGGCGCCGCAGACGCCCCGCTGGCTTTTCGGCGTAATCCGGCAGGGGCCCATGTGGCAGTTCTTGCAGCATGTTCCGGCCAGGCCGAAACCGCAGTGGGGCTTCTGGGCATCGAAACGATCGAAGGAGGTCTCAATGCCGGCCTGGTCCAGATGTTCCAGAATGGCTCGGACCGCTGGATCGGGGGTGCGGGCGATAACATCGCCCTTGGTTGGAAACGTGTTCTTCTTGCTCATGATCTGCTCTCTCTTGGCTCGATATATTAATCAAATCTGTTCTTGACTTTATTACTATAAGTTACACAAACAACATCAACAGATAAAGTGAACCGAAAAAATAAAGAATGGTTTTTAAATTGTCAACACATACTGTCAAAATTTCACATCTAGTTGCGTAATTTAGAGCAGTTACTTCAGCCAGACCTTTTCGCTCTTGTCGATCTTGATCACCTTCCCGTCCTGAATGACGAGGGTGACCGTGCCGAAGCGGATCTCCCACAGCGCCGCCCGGATTTTCTCCTCCCGGTCACTGCTCCACGGTTCTCCCTGATCGATAACCGCCGCGTTTGCCGTCTCTCAACTCCTTCTGATCGGTGGCGCCACTAAATCTGATAATCACCCACAAACCTCTGCATCTTCCGGGGCCGGGCGTAGACCGTTTCACCTATGCCGAGGGCGAGGCGCTCGGCCCCGTCCCGGGAGAGTTCCGCCTCCACCGTCTTGCCGGTGCCCCGCACGAGGAGCTCCACCCGCACCGCCGGACCCACCGCCTGGACATGACGCACCTCGGCCTCTACAGCAGCAACGGTGGGGGTGCGCTCCACCTCGATGTCGTGGGAGCGGACATACCCCACGGAAAGTTCCGGGGCCGCTGCCCGCGCCTGTCCCTGCTCCGCCCGGCAGTGGAAGAGGTTCACGCTGCCGAGGAAGTCGAAGACGAAAGGGTTGGCCGGCTGATCGTAGACCTCGGCCGGGGTCCCCACCTGCTCGATCCGCCCCTTGTTCATCACCACGATCCGGTCGGCCACTTCCAGGGCCTCCTCCTGGTCGTGGGTGACGAAGACGCTCGTGACATGGATCTCGTCATGGAGCCGCCGCAGCCACCTTCTGAGTTCCACCCGCACCTTGGCGTCCAAGGCGCCGAAGGGCTCGTCAAGGAGGAGCACCTTCGGCTCCACCGCCAGGGCCCGGGCCAGGGCCACCCGCTGTCGCTGGCCCCCCGAGAGCTGCGACGGGTAGCGGTCGGCAAGTCCTTCGAGTTGCACGAGGCGCAGGAGTTCAAAGACCCGCTCCCTGATCTCCTTCTTCGACGGCCGCTCCTTGCGCGGCTTTACGGTGAGGCCGAAGGCGACGTTCTCTGCCACAGTCATGTGCCGGAAGAGCGCATAGTGCTGGAAGACGAACCCCACTTGCCGCTCCCGCACGTGGCGGTCGGTGGTCTCCTCGCCGTCGAAGCGGATCGAGCCCGCATCGGGGGTCTCCAACCCGGCGATGATCCGCAGGAGGGTCGTCTTACCCGACCCCGAGGGGCCGAGGAGCGCCGTCAGTTCCCCCGACGGCACGGTGAGGTTCACGTCGTTCAGGGCGGTGAAGCTGCCAAAAGCTTTGTTGACACTGACAATCTCTATGCTCATGTCATGGTTCCTTTGTGATGGTCTTGGCGATCAGGTTAAGCGCTCTCGCGCATCCGCCACTCGACGAAACTCTTCGCCACCAGAGTGACCAGCGCCAGAAGCGCCAGGAGCGAGGCCACGGCAAAGGCGGCAACGTAGTTGTATTCGTTGTAGAGGATCTCCACGTGGAGGGGGATCGTGTTGGTCGCCCCCCGGATATGGCCGGAAACCACCGAGACGGCACCGAACTCCCCCATTGCCCGGGCGTTGCAGAGGATCACCCCGTAGAGGAGCCCCCACTTGATGTTGGGTATCGTCACCCGCCAGAACGCTTGGAAGCCGCTCGCGCCAAGGGTAATGGCCGCCTCCTCCTCGTCCTTCCCCTGGGCCTCCATGAGCGGAATCAGCTCCCGGGCTACGAAGGGGAAGGTGACGAAGACCGTGGCGAGGACGATCCCCGGCACGGCGAAGATGATCTTCAGGTCATGGGCCTGGAGCCACGGCCCGAGCCAACCCTGGAGCCCGAAGAGGAGCACGTAGATGAGCCCGGAAATGACCGGCGACACCGAGAACGGCAGGTCGATGAGGGTGATGAGGAGTTGCTTCCCCCGGAACTCGAACTTGGCGATGGCCCAGGCGGCCACCACCCCGAAGACCAGGTTCACCGGCACGCTCACCGCTGCGGTGACGAGAGTCAGCTTCACCGCCGCCAGGGCGTCGGGCTCGCGGATGGCGGAGAGATACGCGCCCCATCCCTTCTCCAGGGCTTGGACGAAAACCGCCGCCAAGGGGACGAAGAGGAAGAGGCCCAGGAAGAGGAACGCCGTGACGATGAGCAACCAGCGCACGAGAGCCGGCTCGGTGCGGGCTGATTTTGCAGAAATGCTGGACATGTCGTAGTCTCCCGATCAGGCCGCGTGGCGCCTGCTCCATTTCTGGAGGAGGTTCACGGTGAGAAGCATGAGGAATGAGAAGAGGAGCATCACCGTGGCGATGGCGGTGGCGCCGACATAGTCGTACTGCTCCAGCTTGGTGATAATGAGGAGCGGCGTGATCTCCGACACCATCGGCATGTTGCCGGCGATGAAGATGATAGAGCCGTACTCCCCCACCCCGCGGGCGAAGGCGAGGGCAAAACCGGTGAGGAGCGCTGGGAGGAGCTCCGGGAAGAGCACGCGCCGGAAGGTCTGCCAACGGGTGGCGCCGAGGCAGGCGGCCGCCTCTTCGATCTCTGCCTCCAGTTCCTCCAGAACCGGCTGCACCGTCCGCACCACGAAGGGGAGGCCGATGAAGATCATGGCCACGAAGATCCCGAGCGGCGTAAAGGCGACCTTGATCCCCCGGGGCTCAAGGATCGACCCGAGCCAGCCGTTGGCGGCGTAGACCGAGGAGAGGGTGATGCCGGCCACGGCCGTGGGAAGCGCAAAGGGGAGATCCACCAGGGCGTCGATGAGCCGCTTCCCCGGCAGCCGGTAGCGCACCAGCACCCACGCCACCAGGAGCCCGAAGAGGGCGTTCACCCCGGCAGCCGCCAGGGCCGCGCCGAAGGTGACCCGGTAGGAGGCCACCACCCGCAGCGCCGTGACCGTGGCGAGGAACTCGGGCCAGGTGAGGCTTGTCGTCTTGAACACGAGGGACGAGAGCGGCAGCAGCACCATCAGGGAGAGGTAGAAGAGCGTGTAGCCGAGGGTCGGGCCGAAGCCAGGGATGACGGTGGTACGCTTGGTCGATTTGGTTGCCATCATGGTGGTTGATCCCTTGCATAATCCAGTGCAGGGCTGTGGAGTTTGTGCCAGATCGTCGCACCCGCAGGAGGGACTGCGGAGGCGTAGCAGCGCTACGCCGCACAAAGGAGCGACGAGGACGGCGGCGAGATGGTGTGAAATCCGCAGCCCCTACATCACGTTATTTTCCCGGCCCGTAGATCTGGTCGAACACCCCGCCGTCGGCGAAGTGCTTCTTCTGGGCCGCCTTCCAACCGCCGAAGGTATCGTCAATGGTGAAGAGCTTCACCTTCGGGAAGACCTTGGCGTACCTGGCCGCCACCTTCTTATCGATGGGGCGATAGTAGTGCCTGGCCGCAATTTCCTGCCCGGCCGGGGTATAGAGGTACTTCAGGTATTCCTCGGCCACCTTGCGGGTCCCCTTCCGGTCCACCACCTTGTCCACCACCGTTACCGGCGGCTCGGCCAGGATGCTGACCGACGGCACCACGATCTGGAATTTATCCCTGCCCAGCTCGTTCACTGCCAGAAACGCCTCGTTCTCCCACGCCAGGAGCACATCGCCCTGTCCCCGCTGGACAAAGGTGGTGGTGGAGCCCCGGGCGCCGGAATCGAGCACCGGTACGTTCCTGAAGAGCCTGGTCACAAACTCCTTCGCCTTGGCCTCGCTCCCTCCCTTCTGCTTCAGGGCGTACCCCCAGGCGGCCAGATAGTTCCAGCGGGCGCCACCGGAGGTCTTGGGGTTGGGAGTGATCACCTTCACGTCGGGGCGGACGAGGTCGTTCCAGTCACGAATCTTCTTGGGATTTCCCTTGCGAACGAGAAAGACAATGGTGGAGGTGTAGGGGGAACTGTTGTGGGGAAGGCGCTTCTGCCAGTTGGCGGGGATGAGCTTCCCCCTCTCTCCGATCTCGTCGATGTCGTAGGCGAGCGCCAGGGTCACCACATCCGCCTCCAGGCCGTCGATGACTGACCGGGCCTGTTTCCCCGAGCCACCGTGGGACTGCTTCACCGTCACTGTGTCGCCCCCCTTCCCTTTCCAGTACCTGGCGAAGGCGGCGTTATAGTCCTGGTAGAGCTCCCGAGTCGGGTCGTAGGAGACGTTGAGGAGGTTCACCTCGGCCCGGGCCGCCAGAGGGGCGGCAAGGGCGAGGAGTGCTGCGGCGAGGGTGGCGATGGTTCTGATCGGTTTCATGGTCTGCTCCTTTTGTTGTTTTAGCCTATCGATTTTATAGTCTTTTACGACACAAAAAAATGCTGCTTTCAGATTGCATAAAAAAGCGCCCCGTCCTTCTTCTGCTTCTCCTGCTCGATCCGCTCCAGAACAGCGGCCAGGGTGGCATTGTCGAGAATCTGCGCCATGGCGTCACGAACATCTTTCATCACGAGACGGATGCCGCAGCTCCATTCGTCGTCACACTCCTCGCACCGGGCATAGGCGGTCTCGCTCACACACGGCACCGGGGCCAAAGGTCCCTCCAGAGTCCTGATCACCTTACCCATGGTGATCTCCCGTGGTGGGTGGGCCAGGTAGTACCCGCCCCCCTTCCCCTTCTTGCTCTGGAGCACCCCGGCGTTCTTGAGCGCCAGCAGGATCAATTCCAGAAACTTCTTGGGAATCCGCTCTTCCCGGGCCAGGTCCGCAATGAGAATCGGGCCCCGGTCGTACTCCCGAGCCAGGTAAAGGAGCGCCTTGAGGGCGTATTTGGTCTTTTTGGAAATCATTTGTCTACAAATCCTATAGAGAATAAGTAAACTCTTTCCCGCGTTGCGTCAAGATAAATTTATGATGCGAAGAGGCTCTTGCAAAAATCCTGCGGGGCCGGCCTGAAGTGTTGTCACTCGCTAAAATTCCAAATATAAAGGGGTTAGCCTACACACTAACCCCTTGACCTTTTCAGAAAACTCACAAGCAGCACAGTGTGAGATTTCTCTATTTATTCCCGTGTTTCCCTTAGTAATTCCTTTTGAGGAAAGGGGGTACCGCCATTGTCGTAGAGCGGCAGCAGGATCTGGATGGAATGCATGCTGTTTCCGTTTAGTCGATCTGTTCGGAGAGATAGCACTGTGGCCCCATCTGCCGGAGCTGGTCGAGCTGGGCTTCAAGATTGTCTATATGTTCCTCTTCATCCTTCAGGATCGATTCCAGAAGCTCCCGTGTTCCGTTATCCCCGACCTCCACCGCCAGCCGGATGCTTTCGTTATACCCCTTGATGGCGGACTCTTCTGCAAGCCGGTCGTTTTCATGCATTTTGGGAACTTCTTCACCGATGTGCATCTTGTTAAGGTCACTCACGATCGGCCTTCCTTCCAGGAACAGGATCCGGGCAATAAGCTTTTCTGCATGCTTCATCTCGTCGATTGCGCGCTTGCGGATCATGGCGTGGAGCCGCTCATAGCCCCAGTTTTCGCACATTTCGGCATGCACGAAGTACTGGTTCACAGCCGTCAACTCTTCAGCCAGGCGTGCGTTCAGATGCTCGATGATCTTCTCGTTTCCTTTCATGTCTCGTCTCCCTTTCGATTCCGTAGTGTGTACCCGCAGCATTGCAATAACTACTGTCAAGTGAAGCAGAAGCAGCTCAAAGGTCAAGTGGTGTTCTCCACTTATCCGGATCGCCTGCTCATCACTGCGACGTAAAGAGACGCCTGTTCCTTGTAATCGCCTGATGGAGCCCTATACTTGTTCTTGCTGGAGCGGCTGGTGAGCGGAACCCGTACTAATAGAGGAACGCCATGATACCTGAGACGGTTCAAAAATTTGTAGAGGAGAGAGGCATTGCTTTCGTCGCATCAGCGACGCTTCAGGGAGTTCCCCATTTGGCTGCGGGGGAAAACCTGAAGGTCGAGGGATCCGATCGTATCGTCTTTGAATCGTGGTGTTGTCCGGAGACCCTCCGCAACGTAAAAGGAAACCCTAAGGTCTCCGTATCGGTAACGACCCCCGATGGCCGTAACGGCTACCAGTTTCTCGGCATAGTGGAAAAGGTCACCGATACGGCGATTCTTGACGGATTCGTGCCGGGGCTGGAGGTACCGGGGATGCCGCAAGTTGCGTCTCGCCTCGAAGTCAGGGTTGGGGCAATCCTCACGTTCTCGGTGGGTGTGCATACCGACAAGCCAATGTAGCCTGCCGGATGCTCAATCGGTATCGACGAATTTCACCAGAGTCCCTTTCTTACTCCCGTACCTGAAAACGGTTATCCCTTTTACCCCCTTCTCATAGGCAAGAAGGAAAGCTTTGGCCACATCTCCCCGTGTCGCCCTGGCGGGGAGATTGACCGTCTTGGAAACGGCATTGTCCGTGTACTCCTGGAAGGCAGCCTGCATCTCGATGTGATCTGCTGCGGGTATCTCCAGGGCGGTCTTGAAGAGCCTTCTGATATCGGCTGGAATGCCGGTTATACCGCGCAGATTACCCTGCTCCATAACCTTCTGCATGAGTTCGTCTGAGAACAAACCCCGTTCCTTGGCGACGTTCAAGAAATACCCATTGATTTCCGTAAGCTCGGTACCCAGAACATTCCTCTTATAGGCAAGGGCAAAAAGCGGTTCGATGCCGCTGGAACAGTCCGCGATGGTCGCCAGGGTCCCCGTGGGTGCAATGGTTGTAGTGGTAGCATTGCGTACCCGCGGACGGTCGGGAGCATCATAGACCGACCCTGCAAAATTAGGGAAGACGCCCCGCTCTTCGGCAAGCTCTGCCGACGCCTTCCGCGAGGTGTCCCTGACGAACTTCATCAGCGATCGGGCCAGGGCGAAGGATTGCGGATGATTGTACGGAAGCCCGAGCCGCAGGAGCAGGTCCGCCCACCCCATGACGCCGAGGCCGATCTTGCGGTTTCCCTTGTGCATCAGCTCGATGGCCGGCAAGGGATAAATGTTGGCATCGATGGTATCGTCGAGGAACCGCACGGCAGTTTTGATATCTTCAGCCAGGGAGGGAAAATCTATTCCCGGATCCTTGAGGTATCGTGCCACGTTCAGGGAGCCGAGGACGCATGCCTCATAAGGCAGGAGTGGTTGCTCGCCGCAGGGGTTTGTGCTCTCGAATGAGCCGATATGAGGGGTAGGATTTGCGCGGTTGATCCGGTCGATGAATACCAGACCCGGGTCTCCCGTTCCCCACGCGCTTTCGACTATTTCATCGAAAACCTCGTCGGCCTTGAGGTGCCAACTATCTTGCCTGAACGTGGGTTGACGATCTGGTATTCCCCTTTTGCGTGGAGCGCCTCCATGAAGGCATCGGTAACCGCCACGGAAATGTTGAAGTTGGCCAGCTCCTGAACATTCCGTTTCACCCGGATGAACTCCAGGATGTCGGGGTGATCGATGTGGAGTATCCCCATGTTCGCGCCCCGCCGCGCTCCTCCCTGCTTGATGATGTCGGTGGCCGTATTGAATATCTTCATGAAGGAAACCGGGCCGCTGGCAATGCCGCCGGTTGAGCGGACAATATCAGCCCTGGGGCGAAGCCGGGAAAAGGAAAAGCCGGTGCCGCCACCGCTCTGGAGGATCAACGCAGCGTTCTTCAGGGTATCGAAGATGCTCTGCATGGAATCTTCCAAAGGAAGAACGAAGCAGGCGGCTAGCTGCCCCATCGGCTTGCCGGCGTTCATGAGTGCAGAGGAGTTGGGGAGGAATCTCAGGGACGAGAGAAGAGTGAAAAAACGCTCTTCCCACTGGGCGGTATCACCGTCATAGAGCTTTTCAGTGTTGGCGACGGTTCGGGCGATCCGCTCGAACATCTCCTCTGGCGTTTCTATAATCTGCCCGTTTTCATCCTTCAGCAGGTAGCGGGCCTTCAAAACCTTTAGCGCATTTTCCGAGAGTTCCATGAAAGGAGTATACGGCGTTACGTGGGAAGCTCAACCTTGCCCTCTGTTCCAGTACAGTTCACGAAAGTTCAGGCACGCTTCCGCAAAATTCAAGACCCCCGCCCGGGCAAGCCCGAACGGGGGTCTCATGTCATGCTTTCAGCATCTCTGCCTCAAGCATTCTGTATCATGCGTTGAGGTTACTTGTACTCAGGCATCTCGTCGAACTGGAGATACTTGTAAACAACATCCTTCTTAGGTTCAACCTTCTCTTTGTATGCAGCCATAAACTCAGCAACAGTAGGCAGTTTGCCCAAGGTTGCAGTTACCGCGCCCAATTCGGCAGAACCGAGGAATACTTTAGCGCCATCACCGATCCGGTCGTCAAAGTTGCGGGTTGAAGTGGAGAACATATTGACACCATCGGGAACGCGGGCTTGGTTACCCATGCAGAGGGAGCAACCGGCAATTTCGATCCGGGCCCCGAAGGCGCTGTATACCGAGAAGTAAGCTTCGTCCTTAAGCTGCTTCTGATCCATGCGGGTCGGCGGGCAGATCCAGGTGCGGACGCTCGGGTTGAACTTAAGACCGCGCCAGATCTCGGCGGCAGCACGGAAGTGACCGATGTTGGTCATGCAGGAGCCGAGGAAGACGTCCTGGATCGGAGTGCCGGCAACATCGGAGAGGAGCTTCACGTCGTCCGGGTCATTGGGGCAGGCCAGGATCGGCTCAGTGATCTCGGCCAGGTCGATCTCGATGACGTCGGCGTAGGCGCCGGTCTCGACGGCGTTCTTGTCGGCTTCGAGGAGCTGCGGGTTCTTCAGCCACTCATTGACGGCGTCGATGCGATTCTGGAGGGTCTGGGCATCCTGGTAGCCGTCAGCAATCATCTTTTTCATGAGGGCTACGTTGGAGCGGAGGTAGGTGGCCACGCTCTCCTTGGAGAGCTGGATGCAGCCTGCGGCGGCGGAGCGCTCGGCAGCAGCGTCGGTCAGCTCGAAGGCCTGTTCCACGGTCAGGTCGGGAAGCCCTTCCATCTCGAGGATGCGGCCGTTGAAGATGTTGATCTTGTTCTTCTTGGGAACGGTCAGTTTGCCCTGCTTGATGGCCCAGTAGGGGATGGCGTTGACCGCGTCGCGAAGGGTGATGCCGGGGTTGAGCTTACCCTTGAAGCGAACCAGGACCGACTCGGGCATATCAAGCGGCATGAAGCCCATGGCACCGGCGAAGGCAACCAGTCCGGAACCGGCCGGGAAGCTGATGCCGATGGGGAAGCGGGTGTGGGAGTCGCCGCCGGTACCGACGGTATCCGGGAGGAGCAGACGATTCAGCCAGGAGTGGATAACGCCGTCACCCGGCTTGAGGGGTACGCCGCCCCGCTCGATGATGAAGCCGGGGAGGTTTTTGTGCATTTTCACATCGGCCGGCTTCGGATAAGCGGCGGTGTGGCAGAAGGACTGCATGAACATCGGCGACAGGAACTTGAGGCAGGCCAGTTCCTTGAGTTCGTCGGCGGTCATGGGGCCGGTGGTGTCCTGGGAACCGACAGTGGTCATCTTCGGCTCGCAGGCGGTGCCAGGGAGGATACCGGCCACGCCGCAGGCCTTGCCGACCATCTTTTGGGCAAGGGAGTAGCCCTGGCCGGCTTTGGGCGCGGGGTTCACCGGCTTGGTGAAGACATCGGTATCGCCGAGGCCGAGGGCCTTGCGGGCCTTCTCGGTGATAGCGCGGCCGATGATGAGCGGAATCCGGCCACCGGCGCGGAACTCGTCGGCCAGGGTGTTGGGGCTGATTTTGAAGGTGGAGATGACCTCGCCCTTATCGTTGGAGATCTCGCCTTTGGCGGTGTTGATGGTGATGACGTCGCCGTCGTTCATCTTGGTGACATCAGCCTTGAGGGGGAGCGCACCGGAATCCTGGGCGGTATTGAAGAAGATCGGGGCGATGACGCCGCCGATGATGACACCGGCAGTCTTCTTGTTGGGAACGGCGGGGATGTCCTGCCCCATGTGCCAGAGCACGCTGTTGCAGGCGGACTTGCGGGAAGAACCGGTACCGACCACGTCACCCACGAAGGCCACTTGGTGACCGGCGGCGCGCCAGTCAGCAATGTCTTTGAGGCGGTTCGGGAAGCGGGTCTTGCCCATGGCCAGGGCGTGAAGGGGGATATCGGGACGGCTCCAGGCGTCGCCGGCCGGGGAGAAGTCGTCGGTGTTGATCTCGCCTTCAACCTTGAAAACCTTGACCTTGATGGTCTCGGGAACGCCGGGGCGGTTGGTGAACCACTCGGCATTGGCCCAAGACTCCAGTACCTTCTTGGCGGCGGCATTGCTCTTGCTGAGTTCTACAACCTGATCGAAGCCATCATAGACCAGAGTCATGCGGGAAAGGGCACAGGCGGCTTCTTCGGCCAGTTCTGCATCCTTGAGGGCCTCAACCAGGGGACCCACGTTGTAGCCGCCGATCATGGTGCCGAGGATGCGGATGGCATCCACCTTGGAAACCAGCGGTGACTTCTTGGTACCCTTGACGATTTCGGCCAGGAAAGCAGCCTTGACCTTGGCGGCAGGATCGACGCCGGGGGAGACGCGCTCTTTCAACAGATTGAGAAGGAATTCCTCCTTACCTGCAGGGGGATTTTGCAGCAGGTTGCACAGGTCGGCAGTCTGCTCCGGGTTGAGGGGCAGCGCCGGAATACCCTGCGCCTTCCGTTCGGCTTCGTGGGCGAGATAGGCTTCGATCATATCCATTCCTCCTGTGATTTTACTTCTTGAATCAATCGTTATTTCGAGACGTTGAAATGATTGTGCGGCGGGAGAAAATGGATACTGTATACAATTTTTGCGGGGAATTGTCAATTGCTTAAGTGGGGCTTATGAGAAGGGGAAGAGGGGGCACAAAACAGCGCAGAAGGGGGAAGGAAAGTTCACCCTCACCTCCCCCCCTGCGCTCGTTATTTTACCTGACCTGCAATGGCGGTCGGGTCCAGGAGGACATCGGACTGGGTGCCGGTGTCCATGGCTTTGAGTGTTGCTCTACCACTGGCCATCTCATCGCTTCCAATTATGAGGGTGAAGCGGGAGTTGAATTTATCGGAGCGGCGCATCTGGCTTTTGAGGCTCTTCCCCTCGTAGTCCATCTCCACTGAAACGCCAAGACGCTGGAGGCCGCACATGAGCCGAAAAGCTTCATCCTGGGCTTCAGTTCCAAGGGCGGCGATAAAGAGGTCGGGGCGCCGCGCGAACTCCTGCTGACCCAGCAGCAGAGCCACCCGTTCGACACCCATGGCAAAGCCGATGCCGGGAACGGCGGGACCGTCCAGATCGGCAATGAGCCCGTCGTAACGACCGCCGGCCGCCACGGCGCTCTGGGCGCCGAGGAGCCCCGTGACCAGCTCGAAAGTGGTACGGGTGTAATAGTCGAGGCCGCGCACCATCCTGTTATTGATGCTGTAGGGGGTGCCCGCCCGCTCCAGGTGGCGGCGCGTGGCGGCAAAGTGGTCGTCGCAGCCGGCGCAGAGGTGGTCGAGCATGGCCGGAGCGTCGGCTGTCGCCTCCTTGCAGTGTGCAGACTTGCAGTCAAGCGCCCTGAGGGGGTTGGTTTCGTAGCGTCTCTTGCAGTCATCGCAGAGTCGGTCGAGCCGCTCACGAAGAAAGCTCTTCAGCGCCTCCCGATAGACGGGACGGCACTCGGGGCAGCCGAGGGAGTTTATCTGGAGGGTCGGCTCCGTAAGACCGAGTTCCGCAAAGAAATGGCAGAGCATGGTGAGAACCTGAGCGTCCACCTTGGGGTCGGTGACGCCGGTAACCTCGGCGCCGATCTGGTGGAATTGCCGATAGCGCCCCTTTTGAGGGCGTTCGTACCGAAACATCGGTCCCATGTAGTAGAGTTTTGCCACCGGATCCTGGGCGTAAAGCTTATGCTCAATATATGCGCGCATCACGCTCGCGGTCCCCTCGGGGCGCATGGTTACGGCATTTTCTCCCTTGTCCACAAAGGAGTACATCTCCTTCTCCACGATGTCGGTGGTGTCGCCGATGGAGCGGCAAAAAAGTTCGGTTTTTTCAAGAATCGGAACACGAATCTCGGCATAGCCATAAAGACCGAAAACGCGGCGAGCGGTCGCCTCGATGTGCTGCCACCGCTCCACCTCGCCGGGAAGAATATCGTTAAAACCCTTGATGCCAGTGATCATGTACTTACCTACTCCTTAAACTTTAAATAACTAGCTAAATTATCAACGAATTGCAGTTGCCCTGAACACACAGTTTTTACCCTGCTCCTTCCCCTGGTACATGGCCTTGTCGGCCAGTTCGAGGAGTTCGAGCTTGGACTGGGTGTCGGCAGGATAACAGGCGTAGCCGAGGCTTGCAGTGAGCCGAATGTTGAATCCTTCGGCAGCCAGGAATGTGTGCCCCTCGATGGAACGGCGGATCCGCTCGGCCACGGTGGCGGCCCCCTTCTCCCCCGTCTCCACGAGCATGACAGTAAATTCGTCGCCACCGTACCGGATTACGATATCCACTTCGCGTACGGATTTCTTGAGGAGCATCCCCATTTCGTTAAGGACTTGACTCCCCACCAGGTGGCCGTGGGTGTCGTTTACCCCCTTGAAGAAATCCAGATCAATGAAGATCATGGATACCGTAGAGCCGAAGCGGTCTGCCCGCTTGATCTCCCGATCGAGAGAGATATCCAGGTAGCGGTAGTTGAAGAGCCCGGTCAGTTCATCGATATAGAGCATGTCCCTGGCATTCGAGTAGCGGGAGGCGTTCTCAAAGGCGAGGGTTGACTGCTCAAGAAGAAACTGAATGCTCTTCTGCTTGTAGTCGAACGGAAGTTTCTGCCCGGGGTTATTGAAAATGACTACTACCCCCTGAACCTCTCCCTTGGAACGTATGACAAGAAGAAGCCCTTCCGAGAGCTCTAATCCGTCGAATTCCGCTCCCGACACAAGGGGGGTTGCATTAATCTTGTTAATAACCGAGCCATCATTGGTCTCGATACAGAAATTTTTCCGAAATGCCTCAGCAAGTTTCTGAGCTGCCTCCTCGCTGAACCCCTTGAATTCCTTAAGGGCAAGATTATCGTCCTTATGATGGAACAGGCCAATGGCCCTGTCAGCACCGATCTCATTTGTCAGGGCGTCAAGGACTACCGCTGAAAGGCGTTCCATGTCGATGCAGTTGGCGATGTTCTGGCCGATCTGGAAGAGGTTCAGAAGCTCTTTCAGTTCGTAGTTCTCGTTGATGAGCCGACGCTGCTCGAAGCAGAGAGCAACGGTATGTTTGAACTCTTCATGATTGAAGGGTTTGAGAAGGTAATCACGGGCGCCGCTTTTGAGGGCCAACACGGCAGATTCGACATTTGCGTGCCCGGTCACGAGGATTACATCCACCGTGGGCATCTGCTGCTTTACCCTTGTCAGGAGTTCAATACCACTCATGCCGGGAATGACCAACTCGGTGATGACAAGCTGATAATCGTTGGCGGAAAGAAGCTCCAGCGCCCGGGCACCGGAGGTCACCGTATCTACCTCGTATCCGTCTTCCTTGAGGAGATCCACATACATCTGCCGAAAGAAGCGATCATCTTCGACGACGAGGATTTTATCCATGGAGGGTAGCTCCTGAGGGTGCGAATTTGTGCAGTGTCCGCGCTTTAACCCTTAAAACTATCAGATAAAACGGGATGCTTGTCAATGAAAATGCCCGTCCGAGAAGGTTTTGACCGAATATCCGTTCCCGTCGCTTGCCACCTGGATCGTCCCGTTCAGGTCGGTGCGACAGACCGAAACGCCGCGCTTCCTCAGACGTGAAAT
Source organism: Geobacter metallireducens GS-15 (assembly GCF_000012925.1). Classification (NCBI taxonomy): domain Bacteria; kingdom Pseudomonadati; phylum Thermodesulfobacteriota; class Desulfuromonadia; order Geobacterales; family Geobacteraceae; genus Geobacter; species Geobacter metallireducens. Next base: position 2,138,105 of record NC_007517.1, read on the forward strand.
GGTTTCCGGCGACGGAAGGCCGAAGCTGTTGCGGGCTCCGGCTGAAATGAGCGCCAGACGGGGGGAGGCTGCATCGAGAAAGCGGGGCGACGAAGAGTGACGGCTGCCGTGATGGGGCACCTTGAGGACCGTGCAGGCGAGTCTTTCCGGCTCGTACAGAAGCCGCTCCTCGGCATAACTGCCAATGTCACCGGTTAAGAGCATGCTGAACGTTCCATGCGTGAGCCTGAATACGAGGGAATCATCGTTTTGGTCGCTATCCGGCTCTGCAAGGGGGCGGTGTGCCGGAGCCAGGGGTTCAATCCGAACGTTGCCGACAGAAAATGGGGGAGAGGAAGAAGTAATGTATCGAACCGGAACCCGGTGAGCGGCAAGAATCTCCCGGAGCTTTGCATGGTCGCCGACTGGTGTTGTGATGCCACTTTCCCAGAACTCACCGATGGGGAACAGGGCGGCAAGAGAAATAAGCCCTTTGATATGATCGGGATGGGGGTGAGTCAGAACAACCACGTCGAGTCGGCCAATCCCCATGCTCCAGAGTGCCGGGGCCAGAAGCTGCCTCCCTACATCCATTCCGCCTTCGTGGGGAGAGCCGCCGCCATCCACGAGCATTCGTCTGCCGTCAGGGAACGTGACAAGGGTCGACTCCCCCTGCCCCACACTGAAAAAGGTGATCCTGAGTGTTTTCGATGAATCAGCCACCGCCGGCAGATGAAGCGCCAGCACAAGCCCCGCAGCCAGTGCGCAGAGGAGATAATGGATTCGCTTTCCCTTGACGAGTGAGAGCGCCAGGAGGGCAAGGTAGAGAATGAAGAGGTCCGCGAGGGTCGCGTTTCGCACAGGGAGAGGCGGAATTTGGGCCACGGTCGCCATGATTCCGTCGGAAATTCTCACCAGCCACGCGGCGATTCCAAGGAGGAATTTAGCCGCCGCAGGGAAAAGGTAAATAAGCGGCAGAGCGGAAAACCCTGCCACTACTGCTCCGTACCCCAACAGAGGAACCGCCACGAAATTTCCGACGAGCCCGGCGACCGATGCCCGGTGAAAGGTGTGAACCACCGGAAGAAGCGTGACTATGGTGGCGGCGACCGATACGGCTGCAAACAGCAGTACCTTCTTCAGTGTGCCTTCCCGTAAATCGCCAAAAGGTTCCATGCAGAGGGGCGTCAGAACCAGTATCCCCCAGATGGCAAGAAACGAGAGCTGGAACGAGATATCGAAAAGGGCTTGGGGGTTGAACATCAGAATGCCGAAGGCGGCTGCCGTCAATGTGTTGAGGGAATCGGTCTCCCGCTCAAGGAAAAGCGCCAGGGTTACAAGGGCGATCATCACTACCGAGCGGACCGTGGCCGGAGCCAGTCCGGCAATAAAGAGGTAGAAGACGACAGGGGGGAGCGTGGCCAGAAGGACGGTGCGCCGAAGGTTCAGGTGCAGGGTGAGAAATTCACACCGAACGAGGAGGTGAAAAAGGAGATAGTGGATGGTGAGGGCGATTACCCCGATATGGAAGCCGGAGATGGAGAGGATGTGGTTAACCCCGGCGCGGGCGTAGATATCCTCGGTGTCTTCCGTAACGAAACCACGTTCTCCCACGAGGATCGCCCTGAGCAAGCCCCCCTCGGCCGGCGCACTGCTGCCAATGAAACCGCCTAGCTCCGCGGCCAGCCGGTCAAACCAACGCTGGACCGGATGTGCTGTCGCTTCGCGGATCAGGAGTATGTCGTCGGCACTCTTGATTGACGCCGTGGCGCAGATGTTACGGTAGGCAAGGTAGCGACGGTAGTCGAATTCTCCCGGAAGCCCGAAATTTGCCGGTTCACGGATCCGGGCTTCGAGCCTTACCCGGTCGCCGGTCAGAATGGTCCCCCTCCCCTCACGAACGTAAACCAAGAGACGACCGATGGCCGCAGTGCATTTTTCGTCCCGAATAATCCGGTCGACATTGAGAATGATTCTCATCCCCCCTTCCGAGGCTTCGGGTCGGACGCCGACGATCCCCTCAACTATGACCGGTTTCGAATCGGTACTATGCACAAGATGGTGTGGTGGGTGTACAGGGGCGAGAAACGGGTGGAGTGCAGCACTCCCCCAGACGAAAAACAGAGCGATGAGGATTATCGTGAACGGGATGCGGCTTTTGAGGAAGACAGCCGCCAGAGCGGCCACAAGGAGTCCCGGAAGGAACTGGTACGGGAGTACGATACCAAGATGGTGGGCAGAGGCAAGGCCGCCCACCATGCCGAGGAGTGGAACAAGAAGGGGCCTTCCGGTCACTCAGGCCCCTAACGTGTCGGACGAATACGGCTCAAATCTTTCCGGAGTTGAGTTTCAAGCTCTACCCGCGGAACAGTTGCCGTCGGCTTTTTGTTCCCGAGCCCAATCGCTGCGAGATAATCGGCCGGAGAGGACGAGCGTGCGGTGAGTTCGACGACGTCGGCACCGCCACGGGGGGGGAGTTGGATTTTCAGGGTATGGGTCCCTTTCGTCAGGCGCGTAATCCCCAGATCGTACCAGTTGAGGTACGGTTTCCCATCCCACTGTATCCGCTTTCCGTTGAAATCGGTCATGAGCTTGCCACCGAGAAGCCGAACGCGAACACCATATACCCCCGTTGCTGCCACATCGAGGGGGAGTTCGAGGGATGCGCCATCCGCCCCTACCCGCGCCCATGTCGGCGCCACATGGGTTCCAAGGTAATCGACCGAAGTCAGATTGACCGACGACGGAAGAGTTTTGACGTTCTGGAATGCAAGGATTTGAGGCTTAGTTCCCGGCGCAACGGCAAACTCTTTCTCAAGATTGAGGGCCGCCGCTACGGCTTCGGCATAATCACCCCAGGTAAGGGGAGCATCGGCGTGCCAGCCATCAAGGGGCTCAATGGCCGGATGATCACCGGAGGCAACAAGCGTAAAAGCATCAACTCCTCCTTCAGGAGGCAGCAAGACCGATATTCCCTGACGTCCCCCCTTGAGGAGCACCGTTCCCGCCTCAACCTCACGGAGACTTCCGCCTGTGCTCACCGTGAATTCTTTTCCCCCTGCCAGCCAACGCTGGCCATCACCCCGAGACACAACCCTCAAGAGGTATTCACCGCCGCGGGGGATGAAGACCGTAAAGTGGACAGTTGTCGGAGCGGCGATACCACTGAGCCAACCGGTTCCCGAGAATGGGCCGTGGAGTGGATAATTCCGGAACGTGACGCTATCGCCCTGCACGTCATAGACGTCTTCAGCCTCAAAGCGAAAAGTGCGTTTCCCGCTCAGGACAGTCAGATAATCAGCTGTTTTCGGTTCAGGTGGCAGTCCCTCCTGCCACCCCAATTCCTTCACGAGGGTTGCAGCAAACTCTCCCTGGGTGACGATATCCGCAGGCGCCGATTCGGCCAGGAGTTCGCCGCGAACCACCAGAACCATGGCGACAACCAGAAGAACCAGTGAAAAAAACGACTTCAGAGAAATTATCCGCCATGATGCGATCATGGTAATCCTCCGCATGTACTCAAAAAATTGCGTTATCTCATATAGCACAGGTACTTGTATTTGCCAATTGGCATGTGTGATGATATTAATATATAAGTCGCACTTGGTTCCTGCAACAAACATCTGACTCACGAAAGGATGCAATCTCGTGATCGTTCACAGGGAATTCCGAAACATAATAATTCCCTACTGTGGAGAGCCCAATTGAATCCCCCTCTACGTGTACTCATAATCGAAGACTCTGAAGACGATTGTTTTTTCCTCATCAGGGCACTCAAAAAAGAGTACGAAATCACCCACGAACGGGTTGACACGGAAGATGCTCTTCGCAAGGCGCTCATCGGCGAGAAGTGGGATATTGTTCTGTCCGACTACTTCATGCCCCAGTTCGATGCGTTGGCTGCGCTATTGATTCTCCAGGAGATGAATCTGGATCTCCCGTTTATAATCGTTTCCGGCAGGATAGGCGAGATAGAAGCGGTCAAGGCGATGAAGGCCGGCGCCCACGACTATATCATGAAGGGAGATTTTACCCGTCTCATGCCTGCCATACGCAGGGAACTGCGTGAGGCCGTCATACGCGAAGAACGTCGCCGGGCTGAGAGAGATCTGCGGGAACAGCTCCACTTCAGACAGGTGCTCATCGACTCCATCCCCGCCCCCATTTTTTTCAAGAACACTAACGGGGTGTTTCTGGGGTGCAACAAGGCCTTCGAGTCGTTCTCAGGCCTTGTCCAGAACGAGGTTATCGGCAAAACCATGGCTGATCTTGCCTCGAACAGCATTTCCGAACGGTTCGTTGAAGCCGACAAAGAGTTGTTTCAGCATGGAGGCACTCAAATCTATGAAAGCTCCATTTCCTTTGCCGACGGAGCTCTCCACGACGTCATCTTCTATAAAGCCACCTTCAACAACATCGACAACACCCTCGGCGGGCTCGTCGGTACGATCCTCGACATTACCGAGCGCAAACAGACAGAGGAAAAGCTCCGCTACATGAGCACCCATGATCCGCTTACCGGCCTCTACAACCGGGCCTATTTCCAAGAAGAACTCGAACGTCTCGAGCAGGGGCGTCAGTTTCCGGTAAGCATCGTGGTCAGCGATATCGACAAGCTCAAGTACGTCAACGACAGCCTGGGCCATGCAGCAGGGGATGATCTGATAACCCGGGCCGCCCTGATACTCAAAGGGGCTTTCCGCGCTGAGGACGTTGTGGCGAGAATCGGTGGCGACGAGTTCGCTGTTCTTCTCCCAACTGCCGACGCGGTGGTCGTGGAAGAGGCTCTCACACGGGTGATGTCGAAAATCGAGGCGAGCAATACCCCCGACGTCTCCTTCGCGCTCAGCATGTCTTTTGGTGCGGCTACCGCCTCGAAGGGGGAGCGGCTGGAGGAAACCCAGAAGCTTGCCGACAAAAGAATGTATCAGCACAAGTTCAAGAAGAACCACACGGCTGCCTAAAACCTTCCTCCGTCCCCCCTGTCGGTAACCGTTCAATCCCTCAAAAATACAATGCCGGGGCACCGGCAAATTTTTATCGTAGAGTTAAACTTTCTGCATAAAACGCCGAAAAGATACAAGGGGAGCGACGTAATGAAATTTCTCCGGATCAGACGGAGCATGAAATGACGGTGGCCGTAAACCCTTCTTCTCTTCGAGTCCTCATCATCGATGACTCTCCTTTCGATACCGAACTGGTAATTCGCGAGCTCAACAGTTGTTTCATCACCCATTTCCGCAGAGTAGACACGGCGGAAGAAATGCTCGATGCCCTTGCAAGCGCGACGTGGGATATCGTGATTTCAGACTACGTGATGCCCAGCTTCAGCGGCCTCAATGCCATCGCCCTCCTCAGGAAGGAGGGATACACGACGCCGCTCATCGTGGTCTCAGGCAAGATTGAAGATGAGGCCGCCGTAGAAACCATGCGGGCCGGTGCCAACGATTACATCCTCAAGGACAATCTTGCGCGACTGGTTCCTGCCATCCGGCGCGAGCTTGAGGAATCAGAGGTCAGGCGGCAGAAAAAGAAGGTCGAGGATGAGCTGCGCAAGCTATCCCATGCCGTGGAGCAGAGTCCGGTATCCATCATTATCACCGACCAAAACGGCACCATAGAATACGTGAACCCTAAATTCACCCAGGTTACCGGATATGGCGTCGACGAGGCCGTAGGGCAGACCCCGCGTATTCTCAAATCGGGCAAAATGCCTGACAGCGAGTATCGGCGCCTCTGGGAAACAATCACCTCCGGCCGCGAATGGCATGGCGATATAATCAACAAGAAAAAGAACGGTGATCTGTTCTGGGAACGGGCATCTATTTCGGCCATCAAGGATGCCGAAGGTGTCATAACCCATTTTGTTGGAGTGAAGGAAGATATCAGCGAACAGCGACGGACAGAACTGGCACACAAACAGGCCATGAACCAACTCCGCCAGGCCCAGAAGATGGAAGCCATTGGCCAATTGGCAGGGGGTATCGCCCATGATTTCAACAACCTTCTTACCGTAATCAACGGTTACAGCACCATGCTGCTCCACGAGATGCCGGTCGACGACCCCTTCCGCTCCGAGGTTAACGAGATCCTCAAGGCCGGCGAGCGGGCTGCCGACCTCACCCACCAACTCCTTGCCTTCAGCCGCCGCCAGATGCTTGAGCCCAAGGTGATCAACATCAACCATCTGGTCAGAAACATGGAGAAGATGCTGAAGCGGCTGATCAGGGAAAACATCGTCATGCATGCCAGTCTTTACGAGCAACTTGGCGTTGTGAAGGTTGACCCGGGACAGGTGGAGCAGATCATCATGAATCTGCTGGTGAACGCCAGAGATGCTCTGGGTAACGGCGGCATCATAACCATCGAAACTGCCGATGTCTATCTGGACAAGACGTTTGTAAACGAAAACCCAGGGGCGGTTGAAGGTAATTATGTCATGTTGGCGGTTCACGACAACGGAGAGGGGATGACCGAAGAAACCAGGCGCAAGATCTTCGAACCCTTTTTCACCACCAAGGGGCAGGGAAAAGGGACCGGCCTCGGTCTCGCCACAGTGTACGGCATCGTCAAACAGAGCGGCGGATACATTCAGGTAGCCAGCGAACTTGGCCAGTGGACATCGTTTCGGGTGTATTTCCCCCGCGTCGATTCCGAAGCATGGCAGGAAGAAACCGTTACAAGTCACGAAGGGCCAAAGGGTAATGAAACTATCCTGGTTATTGAAGATGAAATCGGTGTGCTGAACCTCACCGCCCATACCCTGAAACGGAATGGCTACGAAGTGCTCCAGGCGAGTTCCCCCTCTGAGGCGAGTAGAATCTTTTCCACCAACCACCACCGGATTGATCTTGTCCTCTCCGATGTTATCATGCCCGAAAAAAATGGCCCAGCGCTGGTGCGGGAATTCAGGGAGAAACTCCCTGATCTAAAAATCCTATTCATGTCGGGTTACACGGATGATACGATATCGTCCCCACAAATTATCGATGAGCACGCAGCCTTTATCAACAAGCCTTTCACGCCCGATGTGCTGGTCGAACGTGTGCGGGATGTCCTTGAGGGCCGGCTGAATATGTAAACGCGAGAGGAGCTCCTGTGCTACCCACCATCTTGACTGTCGACGACGAGGAAATGATCAGAGACCTTATGGTTACGGCCCTTTCCCGTGAGGGATACCGTTGCTTTCAAGCCGGCAGCGCCGAGGAGGCTCGTTCCGTCCTCCAGAACAACAAGATTGATCTCGCGATTCTCGACATCATGATGCCCGGGCTTTCGGGCGATGACTTTCTCAAGGAACTCAAAGTACTGAGTCCCGAGACCGTGGTGCTTATGGTAACAGCCCTGAGTGACACGGAAACAGCCATGAAGTGCATCCACCTCGGGGCCTACGATTATATCCTCAAGCCCTTCGATATCGACCGGGTACTCCTTACTATCCACAACGCCCTGGAAAAACAGCGTCTCCTCGCCGAGAACCGGGAATACCAGGCCAATCTGGAGAAAAAAGTCGACGAGCAGACCCGTCAGATTCGCATGGCCATGGAAGACCTGAACCTCGCCTACAATCATACCCTGACGGCTCTCGTGAGGGCGCTCGATGCCCGCGAGAAGGAAACTGGCTCCCACTCGGAGCGGGTTATGACTTACACCCTGCTCCTCGGGGAGGCCATGGGCGTCCCTGAGAAGGATCTGAGTGTCATGGCGCGGGGAGCACTTTTGCACGACATCGGCAAGGTCGGCATCTCCGACAATATACTCCTGAAACCTGCCAAGCTCGATGAACGCGAATGGATGGAGATGATGCGCCATCCCCAACTCGGCTACGAGATCCTCTCGGGAATCAAGTTTCTCAAGGGACCAGCCGAAATAGTATTTGCACACCATGAGCGGTTCGACGGCAGCGGTTATCCAAAGGGACTTTCCCGAAGCGGCATTCCCCTTGGCGCTCGCATCTTCTCCCTGGTGGATACCCTTGATGCCATGACGTCGGACAGACCTTACCGCAAAGCGCTCCCCTTCGAGGCGGTCACCAGCGAGGTGAGACGTTGCAGGGGAACCCAGTTCGATCCGGAGATCGTCGACATTTTCCTCTCGATTCCCCGTGAGCGGTGGGAAGTCGTCGGGAAGAGGCATTTCATCGTTGGCTAGTCTTTCCATCTCTTATCAGCGCAGAAACAGTCAGACCTCCCCCCTGGCCACTATCGTTTTTCGGCCGTAAACGGGAAAGGGCCGCCCAGAATGGACGGCCCACGGTGAAAACCTGGCGCGAAACGCACTACAAACCTTATCCTAATCCTCATCCTCTTCGCCATACTCGTCGACGCCGAACGCCTCGTCATACCCAAGGTCGTCGGCACCTTCAACATCGTCGAGCTCATCGGCAAAATACTGTTCAGGGGAGCGGTCATCATCAGCTATGGCCTCGAACCGGGCCAGGATATCCCCCTTGGTGCAGTAACGTCCGTCTCGGTGACCGCAGACATCAACCGGTCCCTTGTCGCACAGATCAAAGAGTTGGATCTCGGTGCAAAGTCGTTGCTGTTTCGCATTTTCTTCCATGAAAGCCTCGTAGTTAATCGAAATCACTGTCAATTGCGACTGACAAATTCCATCGCCTTCACCACGTCAGCCTTGCAACCGATGTAAACAGGGGCGCGTTGGTCGAGGGAGTGGGGTTCCAGGTCAAGAATCGGCTGTTTCCCGTCAGTGGCTGCCCCACCGGCGTTTTCAACCAGATATGCCATGGCGTTAAGCTCGAAGAGGAGTCTCAGTTTGCCGTTAGGGGATCCGTTAAGGGCCGGATACATAAAAATGCCCTTCCCTTTCATGATAACCTGGTTGATGTCCGGCACAAAACCGCCCGAGTACCGGAGTTTGGCCCCCTTCTCCTCCAAATAACGAACGAACTGTTCAGTCCCCTCTTGATATTTGTTGCGCAGGCCACCAGGAGCATAAATATTTCCCTCTTCCTGCATGACAATGTTTTCGCGCGAAAGAGTGAACTCCATCAGATGGTTCATGGTGAATTCATGCACCCCTCTGCCGACGGAGTAGACCATAGAGACCCGTGGGCCATAGAGGATGTACAAGGCCGCGACCTGGTTGCGCCCTTTCTGGAGCAGATTGCACCCCTCATAGATGGAGACGATGGTGCCAACCGCCAGATTCACATCCACGAGCGACGAACCGTCGAGGGGATCATAGGCCACCGAGTAAAGGCCATCTGCATCGGCCTGGGCCTGGAAGATTTCATCCATTTCCTCGGAAGCAATGTTACAGACAACGCCGGAGTGAATGAGCCGTTTCTTGATAATCCTGTCCGAAAGGACGTCCAGGGCAAGCTGCTCTTCGCCGTAAAGGTTGGAGGTACCCGCCACGCCCAGATCACCGGTACGAACAGCGTTGATCACATACTTGCTCGCCTCGGCAATCTCGCAGATGAGGTGGACGAGGTTGTCGCAGATCCCTTGATTACGGAGATGACGGCGCAAATCTACCTGGAATTTCGTCTTGCCCGGTTCACTGAACGGCATGCATCCCTCCTGTGCATAAAATAGTAAAATCCCTTAAAGATTAATGTAAAGAGGTAAGGCAAATCAAGCGAAAAGTAGCGTCAACCCAGTGTTCAGAGGTCATGTTTGCAATGTGCTCCTGAGGGCCTATACTTAGTTCTCGAACACAATTCGTATTACGGAGGGATCATGCAGAACGCCAGCAGGCGGAAATTCCTTGGTCTCTGCCTTGGCGGCCTGGGAATGGCAGGGGCCGTGGCAGGAGCGTATTCCGTTCTCAGCTATCTTGCCCCCCTTTCAGATGAAGGCACTGGCGGAAAGGTCTCTTTTCCCCTCACGGAAATCCCTCCGAATGGCGCGAAATTTTTTGATTTTCGCGGGACAACCGGTGTTATCATCAGAAAACAAAATAGTGAACTCGTAGCCCTGTCAGCCATCTGCACACACTTAGGATGTATCGTCCAGTGGGAACAAGACAAGCAGGACTTTCTCTGCCCCTGTCACGGTGGCCGCTACAACTCCGACGGTTCCGTCATCTCAGGCCCACCGCCCAAGCCCCTGGAGAAGCTTGCCATCACCATAACAAACGGAATCGTGACCGTGGGGTAAACCATCTATGTCCCCCTTGAAGAGTATCTACCACTGGTTGGACGTACGTATCGGAGTTGGTGAACTGGTGGAGAAACGCCTCACCGGCTACCTCCTGCCCCGCTCCATCAACGCCTGGTACTCCCTTGGCAGTGTACTTCTGATTATCTTCACACTACAGGTCATCACCGGCATTCTCCTTCTTGTCTACTACGTACCCGATGCTGAAAAGGCTTTCAAGAGCGTCAGCGCCATCATGAACGATGTCCCCTTCGGCTGGCTGATCCGCCTGTGCCACGCCGTGGGCTCCAACATGATGGTGGCGGTCCTGCTGCTTCATATGCTGTCGGTCCTTTTCATGGGAAGTTACAAACGCCCCCGGGAACTGAACTGGCTGACCGGTTTCATCCTGTTCAACCTGGTCCTGGCGATTTCACTCACCGGCTATCTCCTTCCCTGGAGCCAGCTCTCCTTTTGGGCCACAACGGTGGCCACCAACAGCGCCGGGGCCATCCCGGTCATCGGCAACTATCTCGTGGAATTTCTCCGGGGCGGCAAGCTGGTGGGGGCGCCCACTCTGGGACGCTTCTTCGCCGTTCACGTGGCACTCCTTCCGCTCCTGATCGGGGCGTTCATCGGCGGACACCTCTTCCTGCTGGAACGGATCGGCGTTTCCACCCCGCCTTTCGGGCAAAAAGAGTCGAAAAATACCTGGATGGGAGACCAGTTTCGCTACGAATCTCACCCCGGCGGCATCCCCTTCTTTCCCAACTATATGCTCCAGGACATGACTTCCATCCTGATTTACCTGGCAATCTTTTTCTGCGTCATATTCTATATCCCCTACATCTTCTTACCGCCAACCGCCTTCGTACCGGCCGATCCTTACAAAACTCCCGCCCATATCAAACCCGAATGGTATTTCCTCGCCAACTACCAAACCTTGAAGGTCTTCCCGAACGAACTCCTGGGGCTCCTGGTGCAGGGGGCCGTCATGACCTTCCTGGCACTCCTACCGTTCATCGACAAGGGAAGGGAGCGGCACCCGTTCAAACGTCCCCTCTTCCTCGCCTGTTTCGTCGGCGGAATTCTTCTCTACGTTGCCATGGCGGTCTGGGGGCATTACTCATGAGACTATCAGCAACGTATAGTTCTTCTGCTCTCATTTGCCTGCCCCTGCTCTTACTCCTTTCGTTATTTCCCGCTGACGCCCGCTGCCAGGAACAGACTGTCTGTCTCCAGTGCCACGGAGCCCAGACGGGCAAAGGAGGGGCACCTGTAAAAGCCTGGCGCGGGAGCGTCCACGCCGACAACGGCATTTCGTGCAACGACTGCCATGGCGGAGACCCGAGAGATGCCGCCAACGCCATGAGCCCTGTCCGGGGCTTTCTTGGCGTTCCAGGCGAAACCGGAATTCCTGCTTTCTGCGGCAGATGCCATGTGGGAATCAGGGAGGAATATCTCAAGAGTGCCCATGGCCGCGCCCTCGGCAAGGGGGGCCCCACATGCGTCACCTGTCATGGTTCCCATACGGTCATGAAAGCAACCCTCGATCTCATAAACGACAAAAATTGCAGCCGTTGCCACCCCTATGACCGCGCCTCCGTGATCAAGGAGGCAATGCGACAGACTGATGGGTCAATCACCGATATCGCAAGGAAAATTCAACAGTTCAAGGGAGAAGGAATCAATATCGAAGTACAAGAGAAAAGCCTCTTTGACCTGCGTAATCGCTATCATCGACTCTTCCACGTTGTTGATGTCGGCAGGGTAAAACAGGAATCAGAGGTGATTCGGCAGGGACTCGGCACCATAGAGCAGGCTCTGGCGAAACTTGATGAACGGAACAAGCGCCGAAAAATCGTCGGAACAACGGTAGTCGCGGGATTGCTGCTTGCAACCTTGCTCTCTTATCTTCTCAAGAAGACCTTTGACAATTAGCCAAAAAGTTATATTATAAGCCGGTTTGCGTCATCCAAATACAGCATTGGTGCCCATCGGCAACAATTAATCATCGCTAATAGATTTTACTTTACCCAAACTCTTTTTTTGTGTATACATGACAAGGGCGATTTAAACGACTCAAAAGGTGTTTGGATTCCCTGCACATCTACCGCCCATCAGCAAGCTCCGCAGAAACTTATATAAGCGACTTGAAACAAGCTGATCTATCGCATCCCGAGCTTTCCCGCAAAGGAGGAAGAGACATGGTTGTACTTGTACGCTGTACCGACGACACCGTTACCGTTGCACAGGGATCAAAACTCAGCAAACTCATCAAGGACGGCCTGGTCAAGTCGTTCCTCCGTTCGGGAGTATGGGTGGAAGCGGTGAACTACCGGCAGGAAATCACACGACGCCCCTCCCCTTCCAGCGACTCCAGATGCACGGCATTTGTTTCATGCTTCTGATGGGTCGGCGAATCTGAATTCAAAATTATCGAATCCTGCTGAATGAGGGTGACGCTTGGTTGCCCTCTTTATTTTTTGGAAGAGAAAGGGCCGACAGTTTTTGCCGGCCCTGCTTGCATTCCAGATTCTCTGTTATGCCCGCGTCAACTGCCGGTACTTGATCCGGTGCGGCATGTCGGCGGCAGCTCCGAGGCGCTTCCTTCGGTCCTCCTCGTACTCTGAATAGTTGCCGTCGAACCAGACCGCCTGGCTGTCCCCCTCGAAGGCGAGGATATGGGTGGCAATCCGATCCAGGAACCACCGGTCGTGGGAAATGACCACGGCACAACCGGCAAAGTTCTCCAGAGCCTCCTCCAGTGCCCGCATGGTGTTCACGTCCAGGTCGTTGGTCGGCTCGTCCAACAGGATGACGTTTCCTCCCTCTTTGAGCATCTTTGCTATGTGCACCCGGTTCCGCTCGCCGCCGGAGAGCATCCCCACCTTCTTCTGCTGGTCGCTCCCCGAAAAATTGAACCGGGAGACATAGGCACGGGAGTTGACACTTACTTTCCCCAGCTGCAACGTCTCCTGCCCTCCCGAAATCTCTTCCCAGATGCTCTTGTCAGGACTGAGGGCGTCGCGGCTCTGGTCAACATAGGCAATCTTCACCGTATCACCGATACGGATGGAGCCAGAGTCGGGAGCCTCCTGGCCGGTAATCATCCTGAAGAGCGTTGTCTTGCCGGCGCCGTTGGGACCTATGATGCCGACGATGCCACCGGGGGGAAGCCGGAAGCTCATCCCCTCCACAAGCAGGCGGTCGCCGTAGGCTTTTGAGACGTTATCCGCCTCGATGACGATATCGCCAAGCCGGGGTCCGGGAGGTATGTAGATTTCCAGGTCCTTTGCCCTCTTCTCACTCTCCAGGGAGAGAAGCTGCTCGTAGGAGCTGATCCGCGCCTTGCTCTTGGCGTGGCGCCCCTTGGGGCTCATCCTGATCCACTCAAGCTCCCGCTGAAGGGTCTTTTGCCGCTCACTCTCGGATTTCTCCTCTTGGGCAAGGCGATTCTGCTTTTGCTCGAGCCACGAGGAATAATTACCCTTCCACGGGATACCCTCGCCCCGATCGAGCTCAAGGATCCAGCCGGCCACGTTATCGAGGAAGTAGCGGTCGTGGGTCACGGCGATGATGGTCCCGGGGTATCCCTGGAGGTGATGTTCGAGCCACGCGACAGTCTCGGCATCCAGGTGGTTGGTGGGTTCGTCCAGGAGGAGAATGTCGGGCTTCTGGAGAAGAAGCCGGCAGAGGGCCACCCGGCGCCGCTCGCCACCGGAAAGGACTTTTACCGGCGTTTCTCCAGCGGGGCAGCGCAAGGCATCCATGGCCATCTCGAGTCGGGAGTCCAGATCCCAGGCGTCCAGGTGGTCGAGCTTCTCCTGCACTGCGGCCTGACGGTCCAGCAGCTTGTCCATGTCGGCATCGGGATCGGCAAAGGCGGCGGTAATCTCGTTGAACTCGTTCAGGAGGTTGACAGTCTCCTGACACCCCTCCTCGACGATTTCCCGCACGGTCTTAGCCTCGTCGAGCCGCGGTTCCTGTTCCAGGTAGCCCACGGTGTAGCCGGAAGAGAGTACCGCCTGCCCGTTGAAGTCCTTGTCGACCCCTGCCATGATCCGCAACAGTGTCGACTTGCCCGAACCGTTCAGGCCCAGAACACCGATCTTGGCGCCGTAAAAGTAGGAAAGAGAGATGTCCTTGATAACTGGTTTCTTATCGTAGTACTTGGACACCCGCATCATGGTATAAATTATCTTGTTCCCTTCGGTGCTCATGGGCGGATGAAAACCTCCTTCGTGAATTTTGGCATATCCTTGTACACTGTCAGCTAAGTATGTGTCAACTACGAGCTTTTTCAAATTCCTTTGAAATTGTTACCGTTTGCATTACAATTTGTCGACTCATACCCACGAAAGGTGGAACCAATGAAGAAACAATGGATTACCACGATCTTTACCCTCACCTTTGCCGTCTCCCTTGTGGCGGCGGCGTACCATGAAGCCGAGGCCCGCGCCGGCGGCGGCCGCTCCTTCGGCAGTCGCGGCTCCCGCACATACAGTGCCCCGTCCCGCACGGTAAACCCCTATCAATCGCGACCACAGGCGTCTCCGACTTCGCCCCAGCAGCCCTTCCCCCAAGCCCAGCCCCAGCGGCAGGGTGGAAGCTTCCTCAGGGGGCTCGCCGGCGGCGTTCTCGGCGGACTCCTGGGGGGGATGCTCTTCCGGAGTCTTGGTTTCGCCGGCCCCGGCGCCGGCGGCATCGGCATCTTCGATATTCTCCTGATCGGCGGCGTCCTATACCTGATCTACCGTTTCGTCGCCTCCCGGCGCCGCGAAACTGCCCAAACCTCCGGATACGGCGCCCAACAGACCTGGCGACAGGCAGAAAGCGTTGAGCCTCCTCCCCGGCAGTACGGCTTCGGCCAGACGGCACAAGCCGCGCCTGTGGATGAAACCAGTTTCGGCCTTGCCCATGTCCGCCAGATGGATGGTTCCTTCGATGAGAACCGCTTCAAGGAAACTGCCCAGGATATTTTCTTTCGTGTCCAAGGGGCGTGGACACGGCGCGACCTGTCGCCGGTAGCCGATCTCCTTACGCCGGAAATGCAGGTAACATTCCGGCAGCAGATCGATGAGCTCAAGGCTGCGGGCACCATAAACCGACTGGAAAACATTTCCGTGCGGGAAGTAAATATAACCGAGGCATGGCAGGAAGAAGGAAGGGACTATCTCACGGTTCGTTTACTGGCAAGCATCCTCGACTACACCACCGACGAATCGGGGAAAGTTGTTTCCGGAAGCGACTCTGCGCCAGTTAAGTTCGAGGAATACTGGACATTCTCCCGCCCGGTTGGCCCGAACCCATGGAAGCTGTCAGCGATTCAGCAGGCGTAAATCGGCTGTAAACCACACAAAGCATTCGAGCAGTTTCTGAGCCGCCGGGAAACCATTTCCCGGCGGCTTTTTCGATCCGGCAACCATTTGACATTTCACGATTATCCGATACGTTTTATCCCGTAAGAACCCGCATACTTAACCTCAAGGAGGCAGGGAATGTTCGAAGAGATCGACGTACAGGACGCCATCAAAAAATCGCTCCAGACCGAAAAAAACGCCATGAATTTTTACCAGCTCGGCGCGACCCGCATGAAAAACAAGGACGCCATCAGGGTATTCGAACTCCTTGCAAAGGAGGAACGGGAGCACGCCGGCCATTTCTACAAAATCTACAAAGGGATCGACATTCCCGATTTTGATGAGTTCATGGATGCGCCCCCTGACCAAGAATCGACATGGATGGCCGCCATGACCAAAACCGTCAACTCCGACTTCACCGAGCAGAAAGCCCTGGAGCTGGCCATGCACAAGGAGAAAAAGCTGGAACACACCCTCCGGGAGACTGCCGGTAAAATCAAGGATGAAAACGTTCGTGCCATTTTCGAGCTGAATGCCCGTGAAACCCACAACCATTATGAAATGATCGAATCGGAGTATGCCCGGATCATGGCCATGGTGCATGAATCGGATATGGACATTTATGTACGGGAATGAGTCGGCTGCCGGTATGTCGGTAGTGAGCAAAAAAAGAGAGCCCGTAATTACGGGCTCTTTCAATTTCATACGCGTTTGGAGAAAGGCGGGTCAGTAAGCGTGCTTGTCCTCCAGTACCTCCGCTTCGGTGACGGGAGCCCTGAATATCCGGTAAACCCATATCTTGTAGGCAATGACGATCGGTACAAAGATGAATGCCACGACGGTCATGATCTTCAGGGTGTATGGGCTCGATGATGAATTGAAGATGGTGAGGCTGTAGGCCGGGTCGAGGCTCGACGGAATAAGGTTCGGGAAGAGCCCCGCAACGCCTGTTGCCACCACGGCAAGCACCGTCACGCAGGACGATGCGAAGGCGGTGAGCATCGCCCCCCTGGCCGAGAAGAGCCGCATCCCGATGAGAGCCGCAACGGCCACAAGCGGAACCACAAAGAGCAGCGGATGAGCCAGGTAATTGTCGAAAAGCTTGGTGGCGAACTTCGTGTAGGCAAGAAACGCTACCGCCACCACCAGCAGGGCCGGCCAGGTCTTGTCGGCAACCCCCTTGGCCCGGGCTCTCAGGTCGCCCACGGTCTTCACCGACAGCCAGAGGGCACCGTGAACCGTGAAGAGGAGCACGAACAGGACGCCGGTCAGAAGCCCATAGGGGTTGAGGAGCGACAGAAACGACCCCTGATAGCCGGCGGCGTCCATGGGAAGCCCCTTGAAGATGTTGCCGAAGGCCACGCCGAAAAGGAGCGCCGGCAGGAAGCTGGATACCTGGATCGCCACGTCCCACGCCTTTTTCCACCCCTCCCCTTCAAGCTTGCCGCGAAACTCGAACGATACCCCGCGAACTATCAGCGAGAAGAGCAGGAGCAGCAGCGCCGTGTAGAGGTAACTGAACATGAGCGCATAGGTGGTGGGAAATGCCGCGAAGGTGGCGCCGCCCGCGGTGATGAGCCAGACTTCGTTACCGTCCCACACCGGACCGATGGTATTGATGAGGACCCGCTTCTCGCCGTCGGTGCGGGGCAGCACATTGTGGAGGATTCCGGTGCCGAAGACGAATCCGTCGAGCATGAAGTAGACCGCCCAGAGAACTCCCCAGAGCACGAACCAGATAATCTGCAGTTCCATGTTATGCCTCCCTTACCGTCGCCGGTTTGATGATGCCGGAAAGATCGTCGTCAGGCCCCTTGCGGGCGTACTTTGCCAGGAGATAGATATCGATGGCACCCAGCAGACCATAGAGGAGTGTGAATCCCACCAGCGAACCGATCACCTGGGGCGATGTTACCGCCTTGGAAACCGCATCGGACGTCTTCAGCACCCCGTACACGATCCAGGGCTGCCGCCCCATTTCGGCGACGACCCATCCCAGTTGGGCGGCGATGTAAGGAAGCGGCAGAGCCAGCACCATGAGCCGCAAAAAGAGGGTCTTGTTTTCAAGGTTCTTCATCCGCGAGAGGATCACGGCGGCAAGAGAAACCAGGGCCGTGAAGGTGCCCATCCCCACCATGAGGCGGAAACTCCAGAAGGTGGGCTGTACCGGCGGCCTGAGCTCCTTCGGGAAGTCCTTCAACCCCTTGATCTCGGCGGTTGGGTCATGGAAAGCGAGCATGCTCACCATGTTCGGGATACACAAACGCTCTATGGCGTTACACTCATTTTCCGGATCGGGAAGGAGAAACAGGTTCATGCCGGCACCCTTCTGGGTCTCCCATACCGATTCCATGGCCGCGAACTTGGTGGGCTGGGTCTTGGCAATTTCCACCGCATGGAAATCGCCTGAACCGAAAACAAGCAACGCGGAGACCAAGCTGAAAACAGATCCCATCTTGAAGGATCGGACAAAAAAGTCGACCCGGCTCTTGCGGAGCAGGTGCCATGCGGAAATCCCCATCACGAAGAAGGCCGCCACCATGTAGCCGGAACCGACCGTGTGAACGAACTTGATGAGGCCGTAGGGGTTGGTGATGACGGCTATGATGTCCACCATTTCGGCACGGCCATTACGGAGCACATAGCCCACCGGTTTCTGCATCCAGCCGTTGGCCAGGAGAATCCAGAGGGCCGAGAGGTTGGTGGCGATGGCCACCAGCCAGATGCTGACCGCGTGGGCAGTCTTCGATATTTTGTTCCACCCGAAGATCCAGACGCCGATGAAGACTGACTCCAGGAAGAAGGCCACGGTTGCTTCAATGGCAAGCGGCGCGCCGAAAATATCCCCGACGTAGCGGGAATACTCGGCCCAGTTCATGCCGAACTGGAACTCCTGGGTAATGCCGGTGACGACCCCCAGAGCAAAGTTGATCAGAAACAACTTCCCCCAGAATTTGGTCATCTTGAGGTAGGTCTCGTCTCCCGTGCGCACATACCTGGTTTCCATGTACGCCGTGAGGATGGAGAGGCCAAGGGTGAGGGGCACGAAGATGAAATGGAACATTGTCGTTGCTGCGAACTGGAGCCTGCTGAGGGTTAGTACGTCCATCCGTCGTTACCTCCTGGTAGAGTGGAGTGCGTGTATGGGCAGTATCGGCCGGTAGAAAGCCTCAATTTGTTTCGTAACCATAAACACAATTTTCTGATTATTATACCATACAGGACTAAATTTATCCTGTATGGGGGCAAAAAAATTTTGTGTTATCTACTTGTGCGTGGCAAGATCTTCAATGGTGACTCCGTCGAGAACCTCCACGACCCGTTGCTGCACTTGCCTCCAGACCGGATGGACGCCGCAGGTGCTGTCCCGTTCACAGGTCCCTGAACCGATCAGGCAGCGATTTGGCAAAATAGGCCCTTCCACCGCCTCCACCACTTCGCGCAGAGTGATCCTGGAGGCGGAACGACCAAGCATGAACCCCCCCCCTGCCCCCCGGAACGACTGAACGATGCCGATCTTGGCGAAACTCTGCAGTATCTTGGCCAGAAACGTCTGCGGAACATCGGTTGCCTCGGCGATCTCGCTGATGAGCGCCACTTTCCCCGGCGGCAACTGGGCCAGATGAATTATTCCCCTGATTGCGTATTCGCCTTTTCGTGTAAGCTCCATCATAAATAGCACCTATAAGACCAATTTAGTCTTTTTATACCTAAAGCTTTCAGACCTGTCAATATATTTTCTCGCACATAAATTACTTATCCCTGCTTCTCGCCTCCATACTCACGCTTCATGTATTCCAGCCATTCGCCGAAAACACCATCATAGTCCAGCCCCAGATCGGCAAGTCCCCTGTTGATCGCCTCGCCGACTGGCAACCCCTCCCCTATATATGTCAGGATTCCCCTCACTCGATACCACCCGTATGAGGAAACCATGAAATTCACCACCGCGTAACTCTCCTCATAGGCAAGGCGCACCTCGCTGCTTCCCAGGGAGGTGAACCCATTTTCGAGTTTTCGCAAAGGAAGGTACCCGCCAGTCCTGATCGCCCGCCCCAGTTCCGTCAAGGGAGGATTCAACTCCTGTCTCCCCTGGAGTTCCGCAAGCCCCTCATTCAGCCAGACAGGACAGTTGCCCCTGGACAGGTCACGTACGACCGCATGGGTGTATTCATGGCGCAGCGTTGCCCGCAAATCCGGCGTTATCTCGACCAGACCTCCTATGGGTATGCGGATCTTGCCGTCGTAGAGCCCCCCCGACCAGTTGGGGGAGCGGGTCACTTCCCGGTAATCCCGTTTCGTATAGAGAATGACCGGCACCCTGGCCTCGGGAAAGTAGCCGAGATCGGTGCCGACACTGTTGTAGGCGGTTTCAAGCACATCAAGCACATCGAGGGCGATGCCGGTCTTCACTTCCCCCGCGTCGTAGGAAACGATAAAACGGGAACTGTGGCCACGCTCCATGCGGGTTTCAACGGCCTGTTCGCGGCGCATCCTTTCCAGCAACTTTGCGAGCGAGGGATCCGATGGCGCCAGGGCTGCCGCTTTCTCCCAGTTCTGGAGGGCCTCGTCCGTTTCGCCCTCCTCATAGTGAATCCGGCCCAGGAAATAAAGACCCTCGGCAGTTTCTCCCCCCAGGTTTCGAGCCTGCTGAAGTTCATGGCGAGCCAGGGGGAAATTCTTTGCCAGGGTAAAGGCGATGCCGCGAAGGAGATGATACCGGGGCTCATCGGGAAAAAGCACCAGGGCCTTCTCGAACTGCCCCGCCGCGTCGGCATAGGACTTCCTGTCCAGGAGCCTCTGCCCCTGAAGGGCATAGGCCGTGGCAAGGTTCCCCTTCAGGATTGGATCCGATGAGTATAGGCTGTACGCCTTTTCCAGCTGTTCGATGGCTTTTTCGATCTCACCCCGTTCGATGAGATCGACACCGTACTTGTTATGGAGAAAGGGATCGGCTGCGGCAACCGGGGAGAGAAGAGGTTCTCCCGCGCAAAGGAGGCAGAGAATCACAAGGATGCAGGCCGGCAGGTTTCTCATCGATATCTATTTCGAGCCCCAGAGCGGGGTATTCGCGAACTGCATCCGAAGCCGTTCCTCGGGGTTTTGTTCGTAGAACTCTTCCTCCGCAAAGGAAAAGCGGTAGTTTTCGGCATACTCGCGGAGAATCCCGTAGGCGGCGTTCACAAGGCGTATCTGCTCGGCATCGCCCTCCTCTCCCGCAGAGTCGGGGTGGTGGCGGCGCACAAGCTCCCGGTGCCTGGCCTTGATCTCCCGCAACGTGACGCGGTCGGGAAGGCCGAAGATTTCAAGGGCTCTGACGAGATTGGCATATCGCATCGCGGATACTCCATGATCGCTGAATTCGCTCGTGACTCGCAAGTAAGAAAAAAGCCGGGGAATCCCCGGCTTCGTTTATCCCTTCATGAATGTTCTGACCCGAGCCGTTATTCCCGGGGCGTCGAGGCCATACTGGGCCCTCAGTTCATGCTGCTCCCCCTGCTCCACGTACCGGTCCGGGTATCCCAGGCGGAGAACCTTGACCCCATTGATTCCTTCCTCTTCGAGAAGTTCCAGCACCGCCGTGCCGAAGCCTCCCTGGATGACGTTCTCCTCAACGATGATGAGCCTGCCGGTGGTTCGGGCCAAGCTGAGGATCAGGTCCCGGTCGAGGGGTTTCACGAAGCGGGCATTCACGACGGCGAGGTCGATTCCTTCGGCGGCCAAGGCTTCAGCTGCCTCACGGGCCGGGTAGACGGTGGAACCGATGGCAAGGAGGGCACCGTCCAGACCTTCCCTCAGGATCTCTCCCTTCCCAATGGGAAGGACGCTGCAGGTCTGGTCCAGGGAAACCCCGTAACCGTTACCCCGGGGATAGCGGACGGCCGCCGGTCCGTCGTGCTCGATGGCGGTCAAGAGCAGGTGCTGAAGCTCGTTTTCGTCCTTGGGTGCCATGACCACCATATTGGGGAGATGGCGCAGGTACGCAAGATCGAAAAGTCCATGGTGGGTCGGACCGTCGCTCCCCACCACCCCGGCACGGTCAATGGCGAAGGTAACCGGAAGATTCTGGAGGCAGACGTCGTGGAAGACCTGGTCGTAGGCCCGCTGCAGGAACGACGAATAGACGGCAAAGACCGGCCGGTATCCTTCGGCGGCGAGCCCTGCGGCAAAGGTGACCCCATGCTGTTCGGCTATACCCACGTCGAAGAACCGCGTGGGATAGTCGGCGGCAAAGGGGGTAAGCCCGGTGCCGTCGGGCATGGCCGCAGTCAGGGCGATGACCCGCTCGTCCTCGGCGGCGATTTTTCTGATGGCCTCGCCAAAGACGCCGGTGTAAGAGGCTGCGCCCCCCTTCCCCTTGATGACCTTGCCGG
Organism: Geobacter metallireducens GS-15; assembly: GCF_000012925.1. NCBI lineage: Bacteria > Pseudomonadati > Thermodesulfobacteriota > Desulfuromonadia > Geobacterales > Geobacteraceae > Geobacter > Geobacter metallireducens. The sequence goes on from NC_007517.1 coordinate 2,159,924, forward strand.
TTTCCAGCTCAAAGGGGCCAACGCCGTGGAAGAGCGCCGGTTTTTCTTCGGCGGGAGGATACCCCCTCCCTTTCTTGGTCAGGACATGGATCAGGACCGCGTCGTCAAAGCGCTTCACCTTCTCGAAGGTCTCCATGAGTCGGGCCGTGTCGTGGCCGTCGATGGGGCCGATGTACTCGAACCCGAAGGCCTCGAAGAGCATGCCGGGGGTGAAGAGCCCCTTGAGGGACTCCTCTGCCCGCTTGGCCACCTTCAGAACCCCGTGGCCGATGCGGTCGAGTCCGCCGAGGAACCCTTCCAGGTCCTTCTTCATGGTATGGACGAATTCGCTGGTGACGGTCCGGTTCAAGAAATTCGACAGGGCTCCCACGTTCTCGGCAATGGACATCTCGTTGTCGTTCAGGACCACGACCAGATCCTTGTTCAGGTGCCCGGCGTTATTGAGCCCTTCGTAGGCGAGGCCGCCGGTCATGGAGCCGTCGCCGATGACGGCCACCACCTTGTTCCGCTCCCCCCGCAGGTCCCGGGCAACGGCAAAACCCAGGGCAGCAGAGATGGAGGTAGAGGTGTGCCCTGTGTCGAAGGCATCATGGGAGGACTCGCACCGTTTGGGAAACCCGCTGATTCCGCCAAGGGTGCGGAGCGTGGCGAACCGGTCGCGCCGGCCCGTGAGCAGCTTGTGGGCATAGGCCTGGTGCCCCACGTCCCAGATGATCTTGTCGGCCGGAGAATCGAAGACTCTATGGAGCGCCAGGGTCAACTCGACCACCCCGAGGCTTGGAGCCAGGTGTCCGCCGTTCCTGGCGCAGACGGTAATGATTTTCTCCCGCAACTCCGCGGCAAGCTGTGCAAGCTCCCGCTGGGTGACCCCCTTCAGGTCGCAGGGGGATTCGATGGTGTCGAGAATTGCTGTCATTACGATTTCCGGGATACGATGTAACGGGCGATCTCCCGCAGGGGTTCCGCTTTCTCGCCGAAGGGGGAAAGGGCTTCGAGGGCCAGATCCACCAACTCCTGGGCGCGGCGTTTGGAATCGGCAAGCCCCATGACCGCCGGATAGGTGGCTTTCCCCCGGGCTTCGTCGCTCCCCGCATCCTTGCCGATCTGCTCGGTGGTACCCTCGATGTCAAGGATGTCATCGGCAATCTGGAACGCAAGGCCGATGGCCTCGCCGTAACGGGTCATGGCCGCAAGGGCGTCCCCTTCCGCTCCGCCGAGTATTGCGCCCGCCTTGACCGAAGCCTTCATGAGGGCGCCGGTCTTGTGGGTGTGTATGTACTGGACCGTGGCCAGATCGATATCCTTTTTCCCCTCGCTCTCCATGTCGACTACTTGGCCGCCGACCATCCCCCGGGAACCGGCACAGATGCCAATCTCGTGGATAACCGGAAGAATACGGGCATGTCCGGCCTTTGCGGCGTATTCGGGAGAGCTCATGAGGATGAACGCTTCCGTAAGGAGCGCATCACCGGCAAGGATGGCGATTGCCTCGCCGAAAACCTTGTGGTTTGTGGGACGTCCGCGGCGGAAATCGTCGTCGTCCATTGCGGGGAGATCGTCGTGGATGAGGGAATAGGTGTGGATCATCTCCATGGCGCACGCAGCGGGAAGCGCCAAGTCCGGAGTTCCTCCCACCGCCTCACAGGCGGCGAGCATCAGAACCGGCCGAATCCGTTTCCCCCCTGCGAAAACCGAATAGCGCATGGCGCGATGAACGGAAACGGGAAGGTCCCCCTCACCGGGCAGGGAGCGTTCAAGAGCTTCATCAACAATGGCACAGCGTTCTTTGAGATAGTTTTTAAGGTCCATGGGAACTCGCTTTGCGTGATATTGTAAATCAGTAATCGCTTGTTTCAGTCATCCTCGAGCCGGAACGGCTCCTTGGCAAAACTGCCGTCCTTCTTTTTGAGCAGTATTTCCACCTTCTTTTCCGCTTCATCCAGCTTTTTCGTGCAGAAAGCAGCCATCTTGACTCCCTCCTCGAAAGCCTTGAGGGAGTCGTCCAGGGACAGTTCACCACTTTCCAGCCGGTTCACCACGTCTTCCAGTTTCTTGAGGGCAGTCTCGAACTTCTCTACGGCCATGGGCATCCTTTCCGACAAAAAAGAAGGTTTATTATACTGATTAGCCAAGCTGCGTCAAGGAGTTACACTAAAGCCGGCAGCAAACCGATGCCAGTCGAAGCGAGTGAAGTCGATGAGGAGGGCGGTCGGGATAAAGGTGTCCAATTCCCGGAACTCCTGTCCCAGGAGCCGTTCCGAGAAGTGCCGAAAGAGGCGGACCTCCTCCCGGAATATCTTCGTGAACTCCCCCCGAAGCCCTGCATCGGCCAAGGGGTCTCCGCCAACGTAGTTGAGAGTGCACCACTCATCGTGGAGCACCTCCCCCGTCAGGTCCACGAGGGGCAGGCCATGGAGCCGGCAGGTCATGGGACGGAACCCGTAGACGAGGCATCTGCCGTCCGCCCCCAGAAGCGGGCAGGGAGTCTCGTCGTCATCGGGCATGAGAAGTTCCCATTCCTCCTCGGGGCGGTAGTTGAGCATATAGGGGTGAGCGAACTCGGGCCAGAGCCGCAGGAGGCCCGCAAGGCGTTTCCGGCACTTGACGAGCACCTGTTCACGCGTAAACGCGTCGAGCCGGTCAAAACCTTCTTTCAGGAGCGCCGCATCGAGAAGCGTGATGTCGAAGAGCCCCCGACAGCACTCGGAACACCCTTCAGCGCAGCGGATGTGTTCGCCTGAACGGGCAATGCAGCGGCTGAACCAATGATCTACTTCAGAGAGCAGTCTGCGGTATTCGTCGAGAACCTCGTTCATATCTCCTCAAAAAAAGAAGGCGGGAAACTCCCGCCTTCTCTGCGCAATGCACTAATCGTTTTTCAGGCCACAAGCTGAGACTTGGTAAAAATGCTTCTCAGCCAGACCCCTTCCGCCTCGATGTTCTCGCGGCCCCCCTCCTCACGGTCCACGAGGGCGACGATGCCGAGCACGACCAGCCCTTCCTCTTCGGCCCGCCGGACTGCTTTCATGGAAGAACCGCCGGTGGTGACCACGTCCTCCACGATAACGACCCGAGCCCCGGGGGGGAGGTTCTTGCGCCCTTCGAGCCACTGGCCGGTGCCGTGCCCCTTGGGCTCCTTGCGGATAATGAAGGCGTGCATGGGGCGTCCGTCCAGAAACGCCGCAATGGAGGTGGCGGTGGCGATGGGATCGGCCCCCAGGGTGATCCCCCCTACCCCCTGGACATTTTCCACGTCCTTGATGGCTTCATAGAAGAGCTTGCCGACCAGGAGCCCCCCCTCGGCATGGAGGGTAGTCTGCTTGCCGTCAAAGTAGAAGTCGCTCTCGCGGCCCGAAGCGAGGGTAACCTTCCGTTTTTCATAGGAGAGTTCAATAATTATCTGTTTCAAGCGCTCCCGGTCAGTCATGGTCGAATCTGCTCCTTTCAGAAGAGGTCCAGCTGGGGCGCAGCCGCCAGCTTAGGGAATGTGATGGGGTAGTTGCCGGAGAAGCAAGCCTTGCAAAAGGGATTCTCACCGGCCCCCACTGCCTTCAGCAGCCCCTCCTCCGACAGGTAGCCGAGGGAATCGGCGGTGATGTACCGGCGGATTTCCTCGATGGTGTGGGACGAGGAGATGAGTTCCTTCCGGGTGGGGGTATCGATGCCGTAGTAGCAGGGGTAGCTGGTAGGGGGGGAGGAAATCCGGACATGAACTTCCTTCGCGCCGGCGTTGCGCACCATCTTGACGATCTTGCGGGAGGTGGTGCCGCGGACGATGGAGTCGTCGATGACCACGACCCGTTTTCCCTCCAGGATCTCGCGCACCGGGTTCAGCTTGATCTTGACCCCGAAGTGGCGGATCGACTGCTGGGGTTCGATGAAGGTCCGGCCGATGTAGTGGTTGCGGATCAGTCCCAGTTCGAAGGGAAGCCCCGCCTCCTGGGCATAGCCCAGGGCCGCCGGCACCCCCGAATCGGGAACCGGGATCACGATATCGGCATCCACCTGGTGCTCCCGGGCCAGTTGCCGACCGAAATCCTTGCGGACCATATAGACGTTTTTTCCGAAGATGTAGGAATCGGGACGGGCGAAATAGACGAATTCGAAGATGCAGGGGGCTGCCTCGGACTTCTTGAGGGGGAAATGGGAGGTGATGCCGTCCTTGGTGATGACGATGACCTCTCCTGGCTCCACCTCGCGGATGAATTCGGCCTCGATGAGGTCCAGGGCACAGCTCTCCGAGGCGACCACCCAGCCGTCACCGAGCTTGCCGAGACAGAGGGGCCGGAATCCCTGGGGATCGCGGGCAGCCACCATGCGGGTCTCGGTCAGGAAGAGGAGGCAGTAGGCCCCTTTCAGGCGGCCGAGGGCCTCGGCGATGCGGTCTTCAAGGGCGTTCTGCTTGGAGGAGGCCAGGAGGTGCAGGATCACCTCGGTGTCCATAGTGGTCTGGAAGATGGAGCCCCACGCTTCCAGCTCGTCCTTGACCATCTGGGCGTTTACCAGGTTGCCGTTGTGGGCCACGGCAATGGAGCCCCGGGAATAATCGACCTTGATGGGCTGGACGTTCTTGGTGACCGAGTCGCCGGTGGTAGAGTAGCGGACGTGCCCAATGGCCGCCTCACCCGGGAGGTTGCGGAAAATCGCCTGGTCGCCGAAAACATCGGCCACCAGCCCCATGCTCCGGTGGACGTGGAGGCTCCGTCCGTCCGAGGAAACAATGCCGCAGGCTTCCTGCCCCCGGTGCTGGAGGGCGTAAAGTCCGAGGTAGGTCAGGTTTGCCGCCTCGGGATGTCCATAAATTCCAAAAATGCCGCACTCTTCCGTAGGTCTGTAAAGCTTCATTCCGTCTCCATGCACGAAATAAGCGGCTGCACGGTGGCAGCCGCCTGGTTTCAGCGGTCTTACAGCAAGTTTAGTTTGACATACTCGGCAGCGTTCTTGAAGAGGACAAGGCCGTCCCCTTCTTCGGGAAGCTCCTCGCGGGTCCAGCGGGGATGCTGGGTCCGGTGGACGAAGGCCTCGGGGTGGGGCATCATCCCCATGAGGCGGCCGGTCCCGTCGCAAAGGGCCGCAATGGCGTTCACCGACCCGTTGGGGTTCAAGGGGAATTCCATGGTGGGGGCGTCGTAGGCGGCGTCGGAATATTTGAAAACAGCCAGATGTTTTTCCTCGATGGCGGCAAGGGTGGCCGGGCCGTCGACGACAAACTTCCCTTCACCGTGACGCATCGGCAGGTACAGCCCCTTTGCTACCCCCTTCGTGTAGACCGAGGGAGATGTTGGATCCACCTTGAGATAGACCCAGCGGTCCTGGAAGCGGCCACAGTCGTTGAAAGTCAGCGTCGCGGTTTGTTTGAGATAGGCGCCGTCTAGGGCCGGCAGAAGCCCCATCTTCACCATGAGCTGAAAGCCGTTGCAGACCCCGAGGATCAGCTTCCCCGCCTCGATGAATCGGGTTAACTGATCGATGAGATGTTCGGCCAGATCGTTCACCTTGGCGTACCGGAAACGGTTGGCCTGGGCCTTGGCGCTCCCCAGATCGTCGCCGTCCAGGAAACCGCCGGTGAGGTTGATGAAGTGGAAATCGTCCAACCGAATATCCCCGGACAGGAGGTCGGAGATGTGGGCAATGACCGCCTCGTCGAAGCCGCCGAGCCGGCAGGCGTGGGCCGCCTCCGTCTCGCAGTTGGTACCGTTACCGGTTATGACTAGTGCACGTGCTTTTGCCATGTTACAGCTCCCTCAGCGGGCTCTGCCACGCTTCTTTCAGTTCGTCGATGCTTGCTTCGACCACCGCCTGGCCGGAAAGGCCCGTGATACGCACCGCCCCCTCTTCCGTCACCACACCGATGGCAGAGAAGCAGTTCCCCGCCATGATCGCCTCGAAAGCATCGCGGTTCCCGGGACGCACCGTGACCAGGTGCCGTGACGCCGACTCGGAGAAGAGCAGAGCCGCATCATTGCGCATGGCGTCGTCGCCCGTCCAGAGAACCTTGCCCAGATCCGCGGAAATACCGTAACCGCCGGCAAAGGCCTTCTCGGCCAGGGCCACGGCGAGGCCGCCGTCGGAGAGGTCGTGGCAGGAGGCCACAAGCCCGCCGGTGATGGCCGTGTGCAGGGCGTTGTAGCGCTTGAGGGCCTTTTCGGGGTTCACCGTCGGCACGTTGTTGCCGATGACACCCTGCAATGCCAGATATTCGGAGCCCCCCAGTTCGTTGCCGGTTCTCCCCAGGAGGTAAACGACGTCGCCGGGGCGCTTGGCATCCATGGTGACGCTTCTGCGGGCGTCTTCTATCTTGCCGATGACCGAGAAGAGGATGGTCGGCGGGATGGAGATCTTGGTGGCCCCGTCGTAGAAGTCGTTTTTCATGGAGTCCTTGCCCGAGATGAGCGGCAGGTTGTAGGCGAGGCAGACGTCGTAGAGGGCCTGGTTCGCCCGCACCAGTTGGGCCATCTTGTACTCGCCGTCGGGAGTCTTTTCCGACCTCACCGGATCGCACCAGCAGAAGTTATCGAGCCCCGCCACGAGATCCAGGGCGCCACCCACGGCCACGTAGTTGCGCAGGGCTTCGTCAATGGCGTTGGCGGTCATGTGGTAGGTGTCGATGTCCGAGTAGCGGGGACAGATGCCGTGGGCAACCACCACCCCCTCGAAGGAGTCGAGGATTGGGCGGACCACCGCGGCATCGGAGGGGCCGTCGTTGGCCACGCCAGTGAAGGGCTTCACGACGCTTCCCCCCTGCACCTCATGGTCGTAACGGCGCACCACCGACTCCTTGGAGCAGATGTTGAGGGAACCGAGGAGCGCCTTCAGGTCCGCGGTGTAATCACCTTTCACCTGAAGGGTCGGTTCGGCATGGCGAGGTGGCACCCATTTGGCCGGAAGCTGCATGGGGGGAAGCCCCTCGTGCATGAACTCCATGGGGAGCCAGGCCACGGTGCGGTCACCGTAGAGGATATGGAAGTAGCCGCTGTCGGTGAACTCACCCAATACCGTCGCCTCGACGTTGAAGCGCTTCGCCATGGCCAGAAACTCGTCGATCTGCTCGGGGGGCACCGCAAGGCTCATCCGCTCCTGAGCTTCGGAGATGAGGATCTCCCACGGATCAAGCCCCGGATACTTGAGGGGGGCCTTTTCCAGGTCCATCCGGCAGCCGCCGCACTCGCCCGACATTTCCCCGATGGATGAGGAGAGCCCGCCGGCGCCGTTGTCGGTGATAAATCGGTAGAGCCCCTTGTCCCGGGCACGGATGAGGAAATCGAACATCCGCTTCTGGGTGATGGGGTCGCCGATCTGGACCGCCGTAACCGGAGAATTCTCGTTCAGCTCCTCGGAGGAGAAGGTGGCGCCGTGGATGCCGTCCTTGCCGATGCGGCCGCCGGTCATGACGATCAGGTCACCCGGCTTGATTGCTTTCTCGTGGCCCAACTCGCCGTTCAGGGTGGCCGGCATGATCCCGGCCGTGCCGCAGAAAACCAGGGGCTTGCCGGCAAATCGCTCGTCAAAAACGAGAGAGCCGTTCACCGTGGGGATGCCGCTCTTGTTGCCACCGTGCTCGACTCCCTCCACGACCCCTTCGTAGATGCGCCGGGGATGCAGGAGCCGCGACGGCAAGGGCTTATCGTAGAAGGGATCGGCGAAGCAGAAAACGTCCGTGTTGAAGATGAGCTTGGCACCTTTGCCGGTGCCGAAGGGATCCCTGTTCACGCCGACGATGCCGGTGAGAGCCCCGCCGTAGGGGTCGAGGGCTGATGGAGAGTTGTGGGTCTCCACCTTGAAGACCAAGGACCAGTCGTCGTTGAACCGAATGACCCCGGCGTTGTCCTTGAAGACCGAGAGGCAAAAGTCGCTGTCGCCCAGCTTTTCCCGCACGTCCTTTGTGGTGCGCTGGATGAACGACTTAAAGAGGGACTTGATCTCCTGCCGGTTCCCCTGCTCATCCTCGTAGTGAACCGTGCCGGCGAAGATCTTGTGTTTGCAGTGTTCGGACCAGGTCTGGGCCAGGCACTCCAGTTCCACGTCGGTCGGTCTAACGCCGAGACCCTGCTTCCGGCGCTCCTCCTGCACCTTCGGATCCCGGTAGTGGGCCTGGATGATCTTCATCTCCTCCAGGGTCAGGGCCAGAACCCCGTCCTTGCTGATACGCAGCAGCTCATCGTCGGAAACCTCCAGGTCGATATCCCTGACCTGGGCTTTGGTTTCGCCCTGAACTTTGGGGACCGAAACCGGCACTCCCCCCTGGGCCGCGAACTCGGCCCTGTCCAGAACCACGAAGCGCTGGATAAGGGCGTTGCCGAGGAGGTCCCGGGCGATCCGCTCCACGTCGGCACGGGAGAGTTTCCCGCTCAGAAGGTACTGGACCGAGGTGTAGACCCCCTCCCCCGCCTCCATGGGCCGGCCGGTGATGTACTCGATTGCTTCCCGGCCGGTGCGCCCCACGTTGTCGGTAACCCCGGGACGGTATCCCACCTCCACGAGAAAATCGAAACCGGCAGCCAGGGGACGGTCGATGCTCCAGACCTGGATGACCGGGTCGCAGAAGGGCTCCGAGGCGGCCTTGACAAGCTCCTCCTCGGAAAGCTTCGCATCAACGGTGTAGACGTCGATGGTCCGCACCGCTTCCACCGGCAGATGGAGAAAATGCTCGATCTCGCGTTTGATCCGCTCGCCACGGGCGTCACGGACGCCTTCCTTGAGGGCAATCTCAATTCGTCTCGCCATTTAGTTTTCCTTTTCCAGGAACACGGTCCGTGTCGGGTAGGGTATGGTGATGCCATGCTCCCTGAACCGGTTGATGATCTGTTCGTTGATGCGGTCGGTAACGGCGAAGAGCCGCGTATAATCCTCGACCCAGAAGAAGAGCGACATGCCGAGGGCACTATCGCCAAAGGAAACGAAAAACGCCTCCGGAGCAGGATTGGGGAGCACCTCGGGGACGTCGAGGGCCGTTTGAATCATGATCCCCTTAACCTTTTCCACGTCACTTTCGTAGCCGACCCCCACGTTTATCCGCCCCTTGGCCCTCGTGTCGGGATATGCCAGGTTGATAAGCGTCGTATTGCAGAGCTCGGAGTTGGGAATGACAAGAAGCGTGTTGTCGACGGTCTTGATCTTGGTGGTGCGCAGGCCGATATCGTTCACATCTCCCCATTGGCCGGAGGTGAGTTGGATCCGGTCTCCGATCCGGAACGGCCGGTCAACCATGAGGGTAAAGCCGGAAATCATGTTGGCCAGGGTGTCCTTGGCCGCCATGCCGATGGCGAGGGAGCCGACGCCAAGAGCCGTAAGCACCGACACGATGTCATAGTCGAAGTGCCTGAGCGTCACCATCAGGGCAATTCCCACCAGAAAAATCGTCACGATCTTTTCCAGGGGGGGGATGATCTGCCGGTCAACTCCGGCACCGTGCCGCTCGGCGAGCTTCGCACCGTACCATTCGAGGAGCTCCGCAATGACCCGCTCCACGATAACGGTGACGACGATAATGTTGAGGATATATACCGCTCCCGACAAAACCACATGGGCCTTCTCGGGGAGCGGCAGTGACCGTACCGCAAAGTAAAGGCCGGCGAAAACCACCAGGAGGCTTGCCGGCGGCGTTACCCGCTGGATGATCCGGTCGTCGAGGCCGGTGCGCGTAAAGGCGGTCAACCGGGGCACCCAGGAGGTGAGGATGTAGCGAACCACCTGGGAAAGACCCCAAAATAACGTGAATATGACAACGGCTACGAGGATCTCCTTCAACCAGAAGAGAAGGAGGTGATCTGACTCCTCGAGCCGGAGGAAATTGAGGATGTTATCCACCAAAGACCCTCGTGAAGATGGTGCCCACATGCTTCAGGTGATAGTTGAGGTCAAAGGCCTCGCGGATTTCCTCCTCGGGAAGAAAGCCACGCACGTCGGCATCGGCCAGAAGTTCTTCCTGGAAATCCTTCCCCTGCTCCCAGACCTTCATGGCGTTGCGCTGGACAAGCTCATAGGCCTTCTCGCGGGATGCGCCCGCATTGGCCAACTTCAGAAGCACCCGCTGGGAGAAGATGAGCCCCCGCATGAGGTTGAGGTTACGCATCATGTTCTCGGGGTAGACGACAAGGTTGTCGATGAGGCCGATGCAGCGGTTGAGCATGAAATCCATGACGATGGTGGCATCGGGACCGATGACCCGCTCCACCGACGAGTGGGAGATGTCTCTCTCGTGCCAGAGCGGCACGTTCTCCATGGCCGAAACCGCGTAGCCCCGTATGAGGCGGGCCAGGCCGGTGAGGTTCTCGGAAAGGACGGGGTTGCGCTTGTGGGGCATTGCCGAGGAGCCTTTCTGCCCCTTGCTGAAGTATTCCTCCGCCTCCAGGACTTCGGTACGCTGGAGATGGCGGATCTCAACAGCGAATTTTTCGATGGAGCTGGCAATGATGGCTAGGGCCGAGAAGAACTCGGCATGGCGGTCCCGCTGGATCACCTGGGTCGAGCAGGGAGCAGGCTTGAGGCCTCCCTTCTTGCAGACGTATTCCTCTACCCGCGGATCAATATTGGCAAAGGTACCGACCGCACCGGAAATCTTTCCGTAGGCGATGGTTTCGCGGGCAGACTCCATCCGGCGGAGGTTGCGCCGCATCTCGTCGTACCAGAGCGCCATCTTGATGCCGAAGGTAACCGGTTCGGCGTGGATGCCGTGGGAACGTCCCATCATGGGCGTATCCCTGTGCTCGAAGGCCCGGCGCTTGATCACCTCCATGAGGCGCTTGATGTCATCAATGATGAGGTCGGAAGCCTCGGCCAGGAGCATGGCAAAGGAGGTATCGAGAACGTCGGAGGAGGTAAGACCCAGGTGCACGAAGCGGGAATCGTCGCCGATGTAGTCGGCGACGGAGGTGAGGAAAGCAATGACGTCGTGCTTGACGGTTCGCTCGATCTCGTCGATCCGCTCAACGTCGAAGTCGGCCTTGGCCTTGATCCGCTCGACGGCCTCACGGGGGATATTGCCCAGTTCGGCATGGGCCTCACAAGCGAAGATTTCTATGTCGAGCCATTTCTGATAACGGTTGCGCGCTTCCCAGATGCGGGTCATTTCAGGACGACTGTAGCGTTCGATCACGGTGCATTCTCCTTCGTCTTTGGCAAAATAACAGGGCCGGCGCTCGATAGAGTGCCAGCCCTCGACAGTGTTGTCAGAGGGTCAGCGTTTCACTGGGACGGTATTGGTCCCCGACGATGAGGCGGGGCGAGCAGGTGGTCTGAGCGACCAGAAGATTCTCCGCCACTTCCTTGGCCACGGCAGGGTCGTTGTTGACCTCGGAAAGGTGGGCGAGGAACAGACCTTCTAGACCGGGGTGAAGGACCTCGGCAAGAAGTGCCGCCGAATCGTTGTTGGACAGATGACCATGACGGGACTTGATCCGCTGCTTGAGATGCCATGGATAGGGGCCGCCCATCAGCATCTCTTCATCGTGGTTCGACTCGAGAACGAGAACACGGCATCTCTTGAGCTTATCCGCCACAAGCCGTGTCGCCGTGCCGAGGTCAGTGGCAATCCCCACCTTCCCTTCCTTGCTTTCGATGGTGAATCCCACCGGGTCACAGGCATCGTGGGTGATGGGAAAAGGGTCGATGAGCAAATCCCTGAAGCCGAACGAATAGCCCGACTCGAATTCGACCACGGGGGCGTCACCGAATCCCTCCCGGACCTCGTGATGGGTCGGGTAACTGACATGGACTGGCAACCGGTATTTCCGGGCAAGCACTCCGACCCCTCTCACATGGTCCACGTGCTCATGGCTTATGAAAAGCCCGTCAAGGTCAGCAGGTTCAACTTCGATAACGGCTAGACGACGGACAATTTCCCTGGCTGAAAGGCCGGCATCGATGAGGACTCTGGTCCCGTCCGATTCGACAAACAAAGAATTTCCCTTGCTTCCGCTGGCAAGCAGACAGACCCTCACAAACCCTCCGTCCATCGGTTGCAGGGACACCATCCCCCATCGCTCAATAAACTCAAATTTTATACCGGAAAGGATGCGTATATTCAAGGCTAAACACGGAAGATTTTTCTAATGAGTCAACAAGGAAACTACTTGAGAAGGTTGAGATAATCGATGGTCCCGTCACCGGTTATGGGGTTGAGGGGGAGTACGATGTGAAAGGTGGAGCCGGGAAATTGGTCGGGGTTGTAGCCGGGCGATTCGACCCAGATTTCACCGCCATGCATTTCTACTATTCCCTTGGAGATCGAAAGACCGAGGCCGGCCCCACGCGACTTGAAGGCAACTTTTCCCGAGGAGTGTTCCTCGATATTTCCCGCTTCATAGAACTTGTCAAATATTCTGAGCTGGTCGTCGATGTCGATACCAATCCCCGTGTCGGCCACGGTTATCTCCACATAGAGATGCTGGTCCTTGCCGATATTGACCAGCGACTGGACCGGATCCACCGTTGGAATCTGCTTGGAGCGCAAAATATACTTGGCTCGCGTGGAAACCATAATCCGTCCTCCATCGGGAGTGAACTTGATGGCATTGCCGATCACATTCGAAAGGAGTTGCATGAGTCGAACCGTGTCCCCCTTGATGGCCGGAATAGCATCATCAAGCTCAAAAACCAATTGTTGCTTGCGCATGGACACAAAAAAGCGGAGTTCATTCAGGGAATCCTCCACCAACCGGTTCACATCAACCTCGCTGAGTTTCAACTGCAACCGTTTCTCGTCGATCATCGAGACGTCGACCATGTCCTTGACGATGTTGTCGAGTCGGTTAGCGGCACCGGCAATGTTGTTCACCATGTCGATGATATTGGGATCGACCTGGCAAGGCGGGTCCGTCAGGATAAGCTCCGCATACCCCATGATAACCGTGAGGGGAGTCTTGAGTTCGTGGGATGCTATGCCGAGGAACGAATCCTTCATCTTATTAAGGCGTGCCAAGTCGGCTGCACTCTTCTCAAGGTTCAGCAGAATTTCTCGCTCACGGGTGACGTCACGGATGATGGCCTGAATCAGCCGTTCTGCACCAATGGTGACGATGTTGGCGTGAATGAGACCAACCACTAATTCTTTGTCCTTCCTGAGGAACTTAATTTCTTCCGCCACATGCTTACCAGTCCCCGCCACCTGAAAAAAATTGTAGACAATCGAGGAATTCTGGGTTCCCACCAGCGTGAGCATACGACTAAGGGATAATCCGACAAGTTCGGCCGCATCATGGCCAAAGAAGTCTTCAGCCATTTTGTTGACCATCTTGACCATGTCGTTTTCGTCAGTGACGACAATGGCATCACTTGCATCTTCGAGAAGCGATTTGTAGAGTTCCTCCGATTTTTCCAGGTCGAGGCTCAGGCTCTCCAGCTTGAGATACGAGGAATGAAGGTCGTTGTGGATATTTTCCAGTTCCTGATAATTGCTCCGTATCTCCTCTTCGCGATTCTTGAGGGTATCAGACATGAGATTCACGCTGCTGGCCAATTCATTGAATTCATAAACAGGCAATTGATTAATCCGGTGATTGAACTCTCCTTCCGATACCTTCCTGACACCAGCCAGAAGAGCAGCAATGGGCTGGCCGATGTTTCGCTTGACAAAAATCACCACCAACGAAAATGAGACCAGGAAGACAACCGCAAGAAGGAGTAGCGAACGAATGATTATCACCTGCACCTTCGCGGACACGACATGTACCGAAAAACCAATGTGTATGAGGGCGACTTGCTTTCCGTCAGGGGAGCGAACCGGCGTAACGGTATCGTAGTAGGAACCGTCGTCACCGATGAGGTGGATGTTCTGATCGAGGCGGGTTGTAAATGCCCTTCGAATAATATCGAAACGGATGTTCCGGTAGACAGGATCGTTCAGGTGAAGGATATTCCCCTCACTGTCAGTAATAATACAGTAGGCAACTTCAGGGCTCGATGCGACAACTTCGCGACATTTATCATTCAATCCCTCGATGTCTTTGACATCGATACCGAGCCCCACCACCTTTTCCAAATTCGCCCGCAGAGATGAACCGAGGCTTTGAGACCTCATGATAAGGGCCTGAATGTAGTCTCTTCTGAACCCCACGATATCCATACCTGAATTTGCGGCAATCGTGAGAAAAAGAATAATGAAGGCGAAGATGATTATTCTTTTTTCTAGAGTTTTTTTCATAAATTAATTTGATTATTCGGCTAGTTAGGCTTATCAAGCGAATTCATACTACCACATTTCCTCAAAGCAATAACCTTTAAAATTCAACCAATGCATCTCCCAAGAGCAGATGCCTTAGCAAGTAAGGACAAAAAGGTTGACTCGTAACAAATTACTTTATTATGATGTCAAAGTTTACAATTAAAGCCGTCCAAGGCTAACATATCAAACCAACAGGAGGGTTCAATGGCTCTAAGGGTTGCAATCAACGGCTTCGGTAGAATCGGGCGTTCCGTACTCCGTGCGGCAATCAAGGAGAAAGGTATCGAGTTTGTCGCCATCAACGACCTCACCGATGCCAAGACCCTAGCACACCTGCTCAAGTATGACTCTGTTCACGGACCGTTTCCCGGCAAAGTCGAAGCCGGCAATGGTGAAATCATAGTCAACGGCAAACCGATCAAGATCCTTGCCGTAAGGAATCCTGAGGAACTCCCCTGGAAGAAGGAAAAGATCGACGTGGTCCTCGAGTCAACCGGTCTGTTCACCTCCCGTGAAAAGGCCGAACTTCACCTGAAAGCAGGCGCAAAAAAAATTATCATCTCCGCTCCTGCCACCAACGAGGACATCACCATCGTCATGGGTGTCAACAGCAACCTCTATGACCCCAAGAAGCACAACATCATCTCAAATGCTTCCTGCACCACCAACTGCCTGGCGCCGGTTGCCAAGGTGTTGCACGAAACCTTCGGCATCGAAAAAGGCCTGGTGACGACGGTTCACTCCTACACCAACGACCAGCAGATCCTTGACCTTCCCCATAAAGACCTGCGCCGGGCCCGCGCGGCCGCCATGTCCATGATTCCGACCTCCACTGGCGCTGCCAAGGCAGTCGCCCTTGTGCTGCCCGAGTTGAAGGGGAAACTGGATGGCATGGCAATTCGCGTCCCGACCCCCAACGTCTCGGTCGTTGACCTCGTTGTTACCCTTTCCAAGAAGGCAGATGCCGACAAAGTAAACGCGGCCCTGAAAAAGGCCTCCAAGGGTTCCCTCAAGGGTGTTCTGGGCTTTTCGGAGGAACCTCTCGTCTCCATCGACTTCAATGGCAATCCCCTCTCCTCCATCGTTGATGCCGGCTGCACCAAGGTGATCGAGGGGAACATGGTCAAGGTTCTTTCCTGGTATGACAACGAAACAGGCTTCTCCCACCGCGTCGTTGATCTCATGAAACTCATCGCATAACAATTACTCAAACCCACAGGGGGGATTATTCCCCCCTTTTTTTGTCTTCAGCCCGGCATCCGTTGCCTCTGGCACATGGTTTTCATTATCACAACGGTTTCAGGAGGGTACCATGGCAATCCGCTATATCGACGAAATCGAAAGTCTCAAGGGGAAAAAGGTATTTATCAGGGTCGACTTCAACGTTCCTCTGGATGAACATCAGAATATAACCGAAGACACCCGGATCCGGGCCGTCCTTCCCACTATCAACTTTGCCCTTGATGCGGGCGCCAAGGTAATTCTTGCATCCCACTTGGGTCGCCCAAAGGGTGAGCGAAAACCGAAGTATTCCATGGCTCCGGCGGCCAAGCGCCTCTCGCGCCTGCTCAACAAGGAAGTGCAACTGGCTCCCGACTGCATCGGCGATGAAGTCAAGAAGATGATCGACGCCATGAAACCGGGCGAAGTCCTTCTACTCGAAAACGTCCGTTTCTACGAGGGCGAAGAGAAAAATGACGCCGATTTCGCCAAGGCCCTGGCCAACGACTGTGAAATATACATCAACGACGCCTTTGCCGTCTCCCACAGGGCCCACGCATCCGTCGAAGCCATCACGAAGTTTTTCCCGGTCGTCGCTGCCGGTTTCCTCATGAACAATGAGATTAATTATTTCGAGAAGGCGATGCAAAAGCCCATCAGGCCCTTGGTCGCCATTCTCGGCGGGGCCAAGGTTTCCGGAAAACTTGAGGTATTGGAAAGCCTGGTCAACAAGGTAGACAAGATTATCATTGGCGGCGGCATGGCCTTCACGTTCCTCAAAGCCCTCGGCTATAACGTCGGCAAATCGCTGGTGGAGGAAGAACTGCTGGAAATCGCCCTCACTACCTACACCAAGGCCCGTGAAAAAGGCGTGAAATTCTATCTACCGGTCGACTGCGTTGCGGCCGACCGCTTCAACCCCGAGGCTGAAACCAAAGTGACGACCATTCAGGAAATCCCCGAGGAGTGGATGGCACTCGACATCGGACCGGCAACCGTGACCCTCTTCACGGAAGCGCTCCAGAACGCCAAAACCATTATCTGGAATGGTCCCATGGGCGTATTCGAGATGGATGCCTTCTCCCGCGGAACCTTTGCCATGGTTTCGGCCGTGGCCAACTCCTATGCTCTCACCATCGTCGGAGGAGGAGACACCGATTCAGCCGTCCATCGCGCGGGGGAATACGCGAAGATCAGCTACATTTCCACAGGCGGCGGCGCGTTCCTGGAACTCCTCGAAGGGAAGCATCTTCCCGGCATCAAAGTGCTGGAAGAAAACGGCAAGTAGATAACAAACGGGGTGACGACATGAGAACACCGATTATTGCTGGCAATTGGAAACTCTTCAAAAAGAGCAGCGAAGCACAAGACTTCGTTGCCGAACTGATCCCTCTCGTCCAGAAAACCACTGACGTGGAAATCGTTATTGCGCCTGTATTTACCGTTCTTTCTGCCGTTAAACGAGCCATTGCCGATTGCAACATAATGCTTTCTGCTCAAGATTGCTTCTGGGAAGAGGAAGGGGCCTTCACCGGCGAAATTTCTCCCGGCATGCTTGTGGACGCCGGATGCAGCCATGTTATAATTGGCCATTCCGAGCGGAGGCAGTATTTTGGTGAAACCGACGAAACCGTCAACCGGAAGATCAAGGCGGCTATTACAGCAGGTCTTACAGTCCTTTTCTGCATCGGTGAAACACTTGCCGAACGTGAAGCAGACAAAACCTTTGAGGTGCTCAGGACCCAGATCGAGAATGGTTTGGCCGGACTCGCAAGGGGCGATCTTGCCAAAATCGTAATTGCGTACGAACCGGTCTGGGCCATAGGTACCGGTAAAACCGCCACTGATGAGCAGGCACAGATAGCGCATGCATTCATCCGCAAGGTCGTGGGCGAGCTGTTTACCGTCCAGATAGCCGAAACTATTCGTATACTCTATGGCGGAAGCGTAAAACCGGAAAATGTCAGAGGGCTCATGAATCAACCTGACATCGACGGCGCTTTGGTGGGTGGAGCGAGCCTCAAGGCAGACTCATTTGGAGCAATCGTCAACTATAAAGCGTAAAACGCCACGGTTGATTCTCTATTGGCATTTCCTGAATGATGTGCTATTAGTTTTAAGTTGCTACATTCATTGGAGTTACGTCTTATGACTATTCTACTCACGATTCTTCACATTCTGGTATGCATCGCACTTATCGCAATCGTCCTGCTGCAATCGGGCAAAGGCGCAGAGATGGGGGCATCTTTTGGTGCAGGGGGAAGCCAATCTGTATTCGGCGCGGGTGGAGGCACCACGTTTCTGAGCAAGCTTACGACCGGTGCAGCCATCATCTTCATGCTCACTTCTCTTACACTTGCCTACCTGTCTGGACAGTCAGAAACCTCTTCAATTATGCCAAAAGGAACGGTTGCCCCCTCACCCCGGAAGACAGCAGCACCGCCTACCACGCAACCGACTGGCACCCCGCAGGCGCCAGTCCAATCGACACCGACACCGCAACCATCTCAGCGTTCCTCTGAGTCGGCCCCTCAGACAAAATAGATAAAAGGCCGCAAAAAAGTATTGACCTTTAAGAGCAGACAATGATATAAAGTTTTTCCTTGCCGAAGTGGTGGAATTGGTAGACACACCATCTTGAGGGGGTGGCGGGCAATAGCTCGTGCGAGTTCGAGTCTCGCCTTCGGCACCAATTAAATGATATCAAGCCCTTGGCTTGAATAAACCAGAGAGAACCTGTCTCTCCTACAGTTTTAGAACTGTAGGAGAGACAGGTTTTTTCATGTCCAGCATACAACTCTTCACACGAAACAGTAGGTATTACCACCTGCAATGGATCCCCCCAGACCTCCGCTCCCTGCATGGTGAGAGGGTCGAGCCAGTAAAGCCCCCCCCTGAAGACCGCTGACAGGAAGCAAGCCCAAGGGTTAGCCTCAGGTCGGTACCAAAAGTATACTGTCACCTCCTCCCTTCTCCGGTCTGGCCTCCTTGCTCCTGACCAAACCCCAGACCCCCTCGCAGAGGACTCACCCAAGAAACGGAAGGATCAAGCTGAAGCAGTGAATCACGACGTCAGCCCTCCCCGCCCTCATCCTAAGCCCCTTGCTCAACTCTTCATTGAGGAACACTCCCCAAGTGTTCCCCCAGGACTCAACAGGAATATACTGCTGCCGGTCAAGGAAAAGAGTCGGAGATACAAACTGAAATTTAATGATAATTGTTGTGCAACGAGACAGAAAGTGCAGAACGCTCTTCAAAAGGTTCCGCAAAAAGAGGTTGATGACAAAGAAAAAGGGGTTAACCATATTGGCTAACCCCTTGATTTCCATGGAGGCGGCGACCGGATTTGAACCGGTGAATAAAGGTTTTGCAGACCTTTGCCTTACCACTTGGCGACGCCGCCCTGTTGTGAAAGAGAATTTGCTTTATACCTTCTTTCACTATCGGTGTCAACGTTAAATTGATATCGGAGGTGACCGCCGACAGCTTGACATACTGTATATTTTACGGCGACAATAGCCTCAGAATTTATCCGTACCAAATCCATCGTTACCGGGAGGCGATCCATGGCTGAACAGATGACATGCAGTTGCGGCGAAAAGCACCAAGGACATCTCTGTGTTCTCAAGAGCAAGGGAATGATGAAAGAAGTTAGCCATCTCACTTCAAACCCGACCGTCGTCTGCTTTATCTGCGGGTCCAAAGCAAATTCAGGGGACAATGTCTGTGAGCCTATGGCACTGGAAGAGAAATAAGACCTAGGAAATGGTCAGCGGGCTATTACCCTCATGAACTTGGCAAGGTAGTCGGCTCCGGACCAGACAGTCATAATTGTGGCGATCCAGAGATAGAACATCCCTGCATTGTGCATGTTGACGATGAGATAGGGGTTGTCGACCCCGAAAAACCAGTGGTAGTCATAGTGGAGAAGCAGCCCGATGATAGCCACCATCTGGAAGATGGTCTTGAACTTTCCCAGATCGCTGGCGGATATGACAATCCCCTCGCTGGAGGCGATCCCCCGCAGCCCCGTAATGATGATCTCGCGGCCGAGGATTACAAGAACCATCCAGGCAGGAACCCGATTGTAGGGGAGGATCATGATGAGTGCCGCCATCACCATGAGCTTGTCTGCAATGGGGTCAAGGAACTTGCCGAAGACAGTAACGATACCCATCCTGCGGGCTAGATAGCCGTCAAGCCAGTCGGTGGTTGAGGCGACGGCGAACACGGCAGCGGCCCAGAATCCCGCTTCCCGGGACGGTGACAGAAGAAGCACCGCCAAAACGGGTATCAGAGCGATTCGCAGGAGAGTGAGAATGTTCGGGATATTCCAGATGGTCTTGGCGTTAGTGTCAGGCATGTACGCTGATTCTCAATTGGTGGTCTGGTAGGATTTTCTGTAAGTAAGCACCCTGTCGACATAGGTGCGCGTTTCCTGATAAGGGGGAATGCCGTTATACTGGGCTACCCGTGAAAGTCCGGCATTATAGGCTGCCAGGGCCAAGCTCTCATCACCCCGGAACGTATCGAGCAGGAAGCGAAGGTAGCGGACACCACCGCGAATGTTCTCCCGCGGGTCGAGGCTGTTAGCCACTTTCAGATCCCGGGCCGTCTTGGGCATGAGCTGCATGAGCCCACTTGCCCCCTTGGGGGAGACGGCATTGGGGTTGTATCCCGATTCGGCATGGATTACAGCCTTCACCAGCGATCTGTCAACGCCGAATTCCTGGGCGCACTGGGTGATGATCGGCTCGAATTCGGCAGGGTCACGGGTAAAGCGTGCAAGCTTAAACGTGGTGCGAAGCTTCCGGTCCCGCTTGATATCCCTCATGAAAATCTTGAACCGTTTATCGGTGGGGGCGTCGGTAAAATGAACGACCCCCTCTTCATCTTCGTACCGGTAAATGTCTGCGTTGGCGTCAAAGTACCCCACTCCCCCCAGGAGCAAGAGGGCAAGAGCCAGAATACTGGCAACTTTCGGCATGTTTCCTCCCAAACAGCGCTGATCGGCGTCCCTGCCGAAAGCCATTCAAAATATAGACCAACTCAGAAGGCAATGCAACCCCAACGGTCATCTCAAAGGTCGTAACCATCCTTAAATACCTTGACAAAGGGGGGAGGCAGGAGAATAATCGGCATTCTTCATAAATACTTACACATCCTTTACCCAATAATGAAGGAGAAGCCCCATGAAATTAGCGACTGATTTTCTTGTTATCGGCAGCGGTATCGCCGGGCTCACCTTTGCTCTCCAGGCAGCACGACACGGCACCGTGGCCATCGTCACCAAACGCGAAGTGACGGAATCCGCCACCAACTATGCGCAGGGGGGCATCGCCACGGTCTTTTCCCAGGAAGACACCTTTGATGCCCATGTAGAGGATACTCTTGTGGCTGGCGCAGGCATCTGCCATGAAGATGTGGTGCGGATGGTGGTCGAAGAAGGCCCCAAGGTCATCCGCAACCTCATCGAGTGGGGGGTCCAGTTTACCCGCAGTGGCGAGGCATTTGACCTGACCCGCGAGGGTGGGCACAGCCAGCGACGCATCCTCCACGCTGACGATGTCACGGGCCGCGAAATTGAGCGGGCACTGGTGGCGGCGGTCCGCGATAACCCCAACATACAGCTCTACGAGCATCACATTGCCATTGATTTGATCACCATGTCAAAGGTGACCCACAAGCGAGTCAAGCCGGACCGTTGCCTCGGCGCTCATGTTCTGGACATCGCTACCAACAGCGTGAAGACCTTCAGGGCAAAAATCACCCTTCTCGCTACCGGAGGCGCCGGCAAGGTCTACCTCTACACCTGCAACCCCGACGTGGCCACCGGCGACGGCGTAGCCATGGCGTACCGGGCCGGCGCTACCGTCGCCAACATGGAATTCATGCAATTTCATCCCACCACCCTCTACCATCCCCATGCAAAATCTTTTCTCATTTCCGAAGCGGTACGGGGCGAGGGAGCCATCCTGCGCCGCCGTGACGGAACTGCGTTCATGGAGAAATACCACAAGCTGAAGGATCTGGCCCCCCGTGACATCGTGGCGAGGGCCATCGACAATGAGATGAAGACCCATGGCGACGACTGTGTCTACCTGGATATCACCCACAAAGACCCGGAATACGTCCGCACCCGCTTCCCCAATATCTACCAGACATGTCTGGAATTCGGATTGGACATGACTAAAGAACCGCTGCCTGTGGTTCCTGCGGCCCACTACCTTTGCGGCGGTGTGGCGGTGGACATGAACGGTGAAACTGACCTAAGCCGTCTCTATGCTATCGGTGAGGTAGCTTTCACCGGTCTCCACGGCGCAAATCGCCTGGCAAGCAACTCCCTCCTTGAAGCGGCAGTCTTAGCGGGACGTGCCTACAAACGGGCGATTGAGGAACTGCAACAGAACCATTTCGAGTTTCCGGAAATCCCCGAGTGGGATGCGGGAACTGCCACCGACAGTGACGAAATGGTCGTCGTCTCCCAAAACTGGGACGAAATTCGGCGGTTTATGTGGAATTACGTGGGAATTGTCCGTTCGGACAAGCGTCTCGAGCGTGCACAGCACCGCATCCGCTTGATCCAGGAAGAAATTGATGACTACTACTGGGATTTCACCATCACCTCTGACCTTATTGAGCTGCGAAACATCGCCACGGTGGCGGAACTGATCGTCAAATGCGCCCTGCAACGGAAGGAATCCCGCGGCCTCCACTACACCATCGATTATCTGGAACGTGACGACGTGCACTGGAAGAAAGATACTTTTTTGAAAAAACAGTTCTGAGGAACCTCTTGCATGACGATAGACGAACTGAGGCAGGAAATTGACCGGATGGACAGCGAGCTTCTCCGGATCTTCAACCGGCGGGCTTCCCTGGCGCTGGAAATCGGCTTGATCAAGAAGGAGCGCGGGCTTCCAGTCTACGACCCCAAGCGTGAAAAACTTATCTTCGAGAGAATGAAGGCGGACAACCCGGGGCCCCTCGATGACGGGGCAATCGTGCGTCTCTTCGAGCGTGTGATCGACGAATCGCGCCGGCTGGAGCGGATCATGACCCACCCGGAAGAAACCACCGGCAAGGAGGAGTCGTAATGCTCATCATCATGAAGAAAAGTGCCACTGAAGAGGCACTTGTGGAGATAAAGGAATACCTGATTTCCCGGAATTTTGACATTCACCAGTCGACGGGAGCCAACCGGACCATCATCGGCGTCATCGGCGACACCGACTCCCTCGACTCAGCCGAACTGGAGCGGATGCCCGGCGTACTCCAGGTCGTGAGAATAGAGAAGGAAGAGTGATAAAAATGGGGCCGGGGACAGGAAAGAGCTTTGTTTTCAAGCCCACCCCCTAATACACCGCCATTGCAGCATAAGCAACCACCTGCCGGTTGTCCCCCGTTACATCTCCGCTTGTTGCGTAACTGATCAATTCTGCCTTGCTAGCCCCCAAAGCCTTGGCTGTCACCAGCATGACCGTTGCGGGAATAACCCCGCACATGGTGATGTTTTTGCGACGACAGATCTGCACCAGTCCCTCCGGATTCAGCGCCAGTACCTCGGCAATAGCTTGCTCGTCCTTTGCCCGGGCGGCGTCAGCTGACTCATAGTGGGTCATGTCAGAACTCGCCACGATGAGGACATCTTCGCCGAACTCCCTGATCGCCCTTGCAATCCCCTCCCCCAGAAGCCTGCACCGCTCATAATCACCGAATCCGAGGCAGATCGGCACAATAGAAACGTCAGCGCGACAATACTGGAGAAAAGGCACCTGAACTTCGAGGGAGTGTTCGAACCGGTGGGCCGACATCTCTGGCTCCACGAGCGGGACATGCTTCTGCACAAGCTGAGAGAGGCGAACGTCAATGGGGACGGAGCCAAGGGGCGTGAGCCATTCTCCTTCGGGATACAGGGCTGCGGCGGCCCCGAAACCGTGGTGATTGGGGCCGAGGATGACAACGGTCGACGGTATCTCGATGGCGCCGTACACGGCACCTGCAACGTGACCGGAATAAACATAGCCTGCGTGGGGGGCCACGATACCCTTAACTCGCTGCTTCATGGTCTCGGCAGGGATCATCCGCTGGAGATCCCCCCGCAACCGTTTCGGCTCATCGGTGTAGAACTGTCCGGCAACTGCGGGTTGGCGTGTCATCCGCACCCCCTCGTTCGACAAACCATCAGCACTAACTATAGCAGAGATTCACTCAGACGACAGTGCCTTACAAAAGCTCCCTGTCATCCTCGGGCTGCTCCAGCGGGAGTTCCTCCTGTTGTTCGTAGGAAGCAGTTTCCGACAGGTCGCGAATTTCCTTGAGGGTTGGCAGGCTCCTGAGGTCTTTGAGGCTGAAGAGTTCAAGGAACTCCCGCGTGGTACCGTAAATGAGCGGTTTTCCCGGAATGTCTTTCTTCCCGAGAATCTTGATGAGTTTCTTTTCCAGGATGGTCTTCAGGACGCCGCCGCAATCGACTCCGCGCAGATACTCGATTTCGGCACGGGTCACCGGTTGGCGGTAGGCGATGATGGCAAGGGTTTCAAGGGCGGACTGGCTGAATTTGACTGGCCTGGTTTTTGTGAGGCGCCGAAGGTAGTCGGCATTTTCTACGGGGGTGCGGAACTGGTAACCGGAAGCCACCTCAACCAGCACAACTCCCCTCCCTTCCTGTCCGTACTCCTCCTGAAGCGCGCCCAGTGCCTCCCGAATATCTCCCCGGTCAAACTCATCAAGGAAGGAGCAGAGACGGTCGAAGGTCATCGGGGCATCGGCAACGAACAGGAGGCTTTCGACAATGGACTTAAGATTCGGCATCGACGAGACTCCCCTCCCCATCCATGACCGCAGGCTGTATCCAGATGGAGCCATAGCGGTTTGCCTGGACCACCTTCACCATCTTGAGCTTGCAGAGTTCAAGCACGGCCAGGAACGTGGCAATGAGGAAATCTCTGTTGAAGTGTTCGGGAAAAAGCTCGTCGAAGAGAAGCGATTCCTTCCCCTCCAGGAGTGAGAGGATCTCGTTGATCCGCTCGGCGATGGTGATCGACTCGGCCCCCACCTCGTGGAAGCTCTCCTCGGAAACCCGGTCGAGAACCTTCCGGAATGCCTCTATCAGCTCGAACAGTTCCACCTCGACCGGTTCCTCCTCGGGCAGCATCTCCGCCAGCTCGGGGGAGATAAAGCTTCGGGCGTAGGTATCCCGGCCGAGCAGATCCCGCCCGGTCAGAGATACTGCCGCTTCCTTGTACTTCTGGTATTCGAGAAGACGCCGTACCAGCTCGGCCCGCGGGTCTTCCTCCTCTTCTTCCGGGGCATCTTCATCGACCGGCGTCGGGAGAAGCGTCTTCGACTTGATCTGGATGAGAGTTGATGCCATGACGAGGAACTCGCCGGCAATCTCCAGGTTGAGCTCCTTCATCATCTTGATGTACTCAAGGTACTCTTTCGTGATTGTTGAGAGGGGAATATCATAGATGTCCACCTCATTCTTCCTGATGAGGTGGAGCAGGAGGTCGAGGGGCCCCTCGAAGACCTCGAGCTTCACCGTATAGGAGGGGCTCTCCTCATCCTGGTAGAGGTCAAGATTCCCGCCGTTGCTCATAGATTGAGGGCGTCCCGCACCTCGGCCATGGTTCGCGCGGCCTCGGTTGCGGCACGGGCCTCCCCTTCGGCAAGGATTTCGGCCACGAGCCCCGGCTTTTCGGTGAGTTCGTCGCGGCGTGCCCGGTAGGGGGCAAGGGTCTGGACCAGGTACTCGGCCTGGAGCTTCTTGCACTCAACGCAACCAATGGCGGCACTGCGGCACCCTGCGTAGATGTCTGCCTTCTTTTCTTCGGGGAGGTAGAGGCTGTTGAGGGAAAAGGCAACACAACGGTCGGGCTCCCCCGGATCGCTCCGCCGGACCCGCTGAGTATCGGTAACCATCGACATCACCTTCTTGCGGGTTTCTTCGGCACTCTCCGAGAGAAAAATGGCATTGCCGTAGGACTTGCTCATCTTGCGGCCGTCGAGCCCCAGCACCTTGGGCGTCTCGGTGAGGAGCGCCGCGGGCTCAGGGAAGACCTCTCTGTTGTAGAGGTAGTTGAAGCGCCGTGCGATCTCGCGGGTAATCTCCAAGTGGGGGAGCTGATCGTGCCCCACCGGAACCTTGGATGCCTTGTAGACGATGATGTCCGACGCCATGAGGACCGGATAGCCGAGAAAACCGAAGGTGGAGAGATCCTTGGTGGAAAGATTCTCCTGCATCTCCTTGTAGGTGGGGTTCCGCTCAAGCCATGAAACCGGCGTGATCATGGAAAGGATCAGGTTCAGTTCCGCGTGCTGGGGTACGCGGCTCTGCCGGAAGATAACGCACTTGGCGGGATCGACCCCGAAGGCAAGCCAGTCGAGGATCATCTCGTCGGTGTTCTGACGTATACCTGCGGTGTTGTCGTATTCAGTGGTAAGGGAGTGCCAGTCGGCAGCGAAGAAGAAGCATTCATACTCTTCCTGGAGTTCCCGCCAGTTGGCGAGCACGCCGTGGAAGTGGCCAAGGTGGAGTTTTCCGGTTGGCCTCATGCCGCTGACTATCCGCTTGTTGCTCATCGTCTGCTCCTTTTATCGACGGCTGTGCCGTTTATCTCATGAGAAAGTGGGTAACGCTGTACACCAGACCGCTTTGAGGCCCGGCAAGAATACGGATCCCCATATCGAGGATCGGTGAGATGACCGAGCTGAAGATATTGGTAAAAAAGACCAGCAGGATAATGATGATCATGCCGTAGGGCTCCACCCGCGCCAGCATCTCCGCCTGACGATAGGGGAGCAAACCCACTGCCACCCGTCCGCCGTCAAGAGGAGGAACCGGGATCAGGTTGAAGATGCAGAGAAGCAGGTTGATGTAGACCGAAAAGGCCGTCATCAGAATCAGCGGGTCAAGAAACGTTAGAGCATGGGAACCGTCGGGAAACCCTGCGCCTAGGGCAGCGAGCCCTCGCATAATCAGGGCCGAGAATAGAGCAAGAACAAAATTTGTCACCGGGCCGGCACCGGCGACCCAGATCATGTCCCGCTTGGGGTTTCTCAGGTTGTGAAAATTGACCGGCACCGGCTTGGCCCATCCGATGCCGACAAGAAAGATCATGAGGGTGCCCAGGATGTCCAGATGCTTGAGGGGGTTGAGAGTGAGCCGTCCCATGAAGCGTGCCGTCCGGTCGCCCAAGCGGTCGGCCACGAAGCCGTGGGATACCTCGTGGCAGGTGATCGCCATGAGGGCGGGTACAAGCATGATCGAAAACTTGAGGAAAAACTGTTCCATTGGGCGGGATTCTCCGGATACATAAAAGCCGTTTATCTCTAGCAGATTGGCTAGTGAAAGTCAATTGCGGGAGGGTAAGGCAACTATGTCCCTGCCAAAGGAAAAGTGACCGCGAAAAATATATAAAGACTGGGCAAGTTCAGCCGATGAGGTCATCAGAGGCAGCTCTGCAGCCATAAGCATAAAATTCTATCAAGTTGTCATTTTTAAATTAATCATATATAACTGCAAAGTTTGTTCTACATCTTCGTTCCACAATTACGAGCACAGCTCCTTTACTCACATCATGAGGTTAATGCGGTGGAGTTTTATCGTCGTATATTGCTGCTGATCATACTATTGCTACCAGGCGTTGTCTGGGGAGAGACACCTCCTTTAAGCGTGGCCTTGTATTATGGCAAACAGCCGCCAGTCAACGATCTGCACGCCTTTGATATTGTGGTTATTGATCCGGACAGCGGTCTTACTCCGTCCGAGTATGGCAGCGGACGGAGCGAACTCTTTGCCTACGTCAGCGTCGGAGAGGCGGACACGGCCCGCTCCTACACGAAGCAAATGCCGGATAGATGGATAATCGGCAAGAATCCGGTATGGAAATCGAAAATCGTGGATGTTTCCAGCGAAGAGTGGAAACAATTCTTCCTGGATGACGTAGTGGAACCGCTCTGGCAGGCCGGCTATCGCGGTTTTTTCCTGGACACCCTGGATTCCTACCTGATAGCGGCCCCCACTGAGGCTCATCCGCGCATGGAGGCGGGGCTAGTGTCTGTCGTGCGCGCCATTCGGCAACGGCACCCTGAAGCGCGCCTGATTCTGAATCGCGGCTTCGAGATATTCGACCGCGTCAAAGATCTGGTCTATGCCGTGGCAGCCGAATCCCTGTTCCAGAATTTCAATACCGTTAGTGGCAAGTACGGAGCAGTTGACGACAAAGATCGCTCATGGCTGACAAGCCGCCTGAATGTTATCAGGGAAACCGGTGTCCCCGTGATCGCCATCGACTATGTTGACCCTGGCAACCGTCCCCTGATGAGAGAGACTGCTGATAAAATCAGATCCCTCGGTTTTACCCCCTGGGTGACCGACAAGGACCTGGCAGGTCTGGGGATAGGGAGCGTGGAGGTTATGCCGCGCACGGTACTCGGTCTGTACGATGGCGGCGAGGGTGCCGGTGGCGATCTCTATTTCACCAACTTGCAGCGCTATGTGGTAATGCCGCTTAACTACCTCGGCTACACCGTCGAGATGCATGACATGAGAGAGCCGTTGCCGGGGGGCGTACTGAGGGGACGCTACGCAGGCGCTGTCATATGGCCCTACTCCACCAGTTCAGGCGAAAAGCAGGGGCTCAAGCAGTGGGTCTTGAACTGTGTTGAACAAGGTCTGCCACTGGTTTTTCTGGAACGGTTCGGCATGAACCTCGACAATGATCTTACCAGTTCACTCGGACTTGGAATGGAATCATACACCCGACTTGAACCGCCGGCCAAGGTTACGGCAAAGGATGACATGGTTGGCTTCGAGCAGCAACCGCTGCCGCGCATTGATGCCTATCTGCCGATCAGGGCGAACAAGGGCCGGGTTCTGTTGCAGCTTTCAACGGCCAATGGCGTCACCAGCGATGCCGTTGTCATCACCCCTTGGGGTGGTTATGTCTCGGGCCCATACGTGGTTACCCAACTCATGGAAAGTCAAGCAGCATGGGTAATTGACCCCTTCCGTTTTTTCGGCGAGGCACTGAAACTACCGCTGATGCCGGTGCCGGACACAACCACGGAAAACGGGGTTCGCCTCCTCCTGTCTCATGTGGACGGCGACGGATTTACAAGCCAGGCCGAATGGCCCGGAGGAAAACTGGCCGCCGAGGAGTTGCGAAGCAAGATCCTAGAACGGTACCGAATCCCGACTACAATTTCATTCATCACGAGCATTCTGGCTCCTGACGGCCTCTACCCGCAGAAATCGGCCCAGTATGAAGAGATCGCCCACGGTATTCTGGCACTGCCATGGATCGAGGGTGCCAGCCACTCCTTTTCGCACCCCTTCCGCTGGAAGCCGGACCAGGAGGACACAGGGCTCGAAGCCGAAATATGGCATACCCTGAATGTCCCCGGCTACAAATTCAACCTTGAGTCAGAAATCAGCGGCTCTACAAAGTACATCAATGAAAGGCTGATGCCGACCGGCAAGAAAGTGCGCATTTTCCAGTGGACAGGCAACTGTCTCCCTTCTCAGGATGCCGTGCGCCTGACTTATGAAAGCGGGCTTCTTAATATCAATGGCGGCGACACCATCATTACCAACTCGAACCGCACCCTCACGGCAGTTGCCCCGCTGGGAATAAGCCGCGGTAAATGGTTTCAGGTCTTTGCCCCCAACCAGAACGAGAACGTCTATACCGAGCTCTGGATCAGGAATTATTACGGGTACAGGCGCATCATGGAAACTTTCAGCCTGACCGAATCTCCGCGCCGGCTCAAGCCGGTGAACATCTACTACCACTTCTATTCGGCCAGCAAGGAAGCCTCCCTGACAGCCCTGCGCCAAGTTTACGACTGGGCCATGGGCCAGCGCCTGTTCGGAATTTTCACCTCCGAATACCTTGAAAAGGCACTCGACTTCAACCGCACCGTAATCGCCCGTAGTGGCGACGAGTGGCTGGTGCGCAACGGAGGCAGCCTTCGCCAACTGCGCATTCCGTCCCGTGCCGGCTTTCCCCTGCTGGATGATGATTCCAATCTGGCGGGATACAGCGACCTGGGTGACAGCCGCTACCTGCACATGGGCACCGGAGGGGAGGCCCGGGTAAGGCTCACCGCTACGCCGTCGGCCGGAGTTTCCGTGGAATCCGCCGCAGCCAGGCTGACCGATTTCAGCCGCAACGGTAAAAATATGCGGTTCTCCCTCTCCGGGTATACTCCCTTCACCGTTAAGCTCACCGGAACCAACGGTTGCACCATACATGCAGATAACGCCACACCTTACTCGGTCAAGGGCGACACAACGGTAACTCTCACGGAAGGAAGCCATGCCCTGGCGATCACGTGTAAATAACCCGCATCCCCTGGAGCGCGCACGTTTTTTAAAGCCGGTGACGGTACTGGGTGTCTTTTGTACCTTTGTGGCCGTGCTAGCGTTGCTTTTTCCTGAGCGCAGTCTGCTGAAGAGCCTAGATGGCAAGGAAGATGCCGCCACTATCCGCTACCGCGAGGAGATTCTGAGGGTGCGCCCGAATGACGCCGGCTTGCGCATCAAGGTAGCAGAATCACTGTTCCGGTCCGGCAATTACCCAAAGACTCTGGAAACCCTCAAACAGCTCCCCGCCGGTCTTTCCACGGAGCAGAAGCGCACGGTGGCAGAGCTGCGCTACAACACCTTCCAGAACATGCTCCTCGGTGCAGGGATCGGCACCCCGCAATGGCAGAGCCTGAAACCGCGCGTGCGGTCTGCGGCCATGGAACTGACCGGCCCGAATCCATCGCTATGGCGCCTCCAGCAGCTGGCGTCCGATGCCCGTAAAGCTGGCGACCTTGATGCCTGGGGTAAATACCAGAAAGAGATCGCAGCACGGGAAGCCACTGCCGTAACGGCCGGTCAGCCGCGGCAGGATCCTTTCACCCTCGCCCTTGCCCGGCGCGACTACCGCGCGGCAGCGGCAATCTGCTTCAGCGGCATGCACAAGGCCGCCACAGTGCAACAGCGCCGGGGACTGTTCATGAAAGGCGTGCGCACCCTCCAGGCCGGCAACCTTCCCCTTGAGGCCCTCAGGGCCGGAGAACAGCACCTGGACGGCCTGTCCGGTGACAGATCCACCCTCATATTCCTGACCAGGGTGAGCCTCGCGGCCAACCAACCGCAACGGGCTCAGTACTTCGTCAGAAAGGCGCTTGGAATGGCGCCGGACCACAAACCGGCGGATCCATCATGAAGATACTGATTGTCATAACAGCAGCCATTATGTTGGCAGTCACACAGTCGAGTGCTCCCTCCCTGTGCCACGCCGACCAGGGCATGCCACCGCTAGGCCCCTCCACCCCTTTCAATGCCGAGCTGTACAGCCTTGGCTACGATGTCTTTCTGGCGAACAGCAACCCCCACGAAGCCTTCCTTCTGGCTGAACGGGCCGTAGCCATACACCCCAACGACATCGACTGGCGCCGCAGGGCTGCCCAGAGCGGCGAATGGTCGGGCAACAGTCTTGCAGCCCTCGAACACTGGATGCACCTAAACTCTGTGGGGCAGAAGGATGCAGCCGAGAACGCCCTGCGTCTGGCGAGAGCCACACGGCATAACCGTTATCTCAAGCAGTTGCTTGAACAACGTGGCCCGGGGAAAACCCGGGAGACTCTTGTCGAGTATGCTTCCGTGTGCGAGGCACTGGGATTGCCGGAGAATGCCATAGATCTGCTCGAGCGTCACCGTGGCGGTCCGTACCGCAAAGAGGTCCTGGAGCAGCTTTCCAGGCTGTACGAAGCTGTTGGCCGTCCAAAGCAGGCCGTTGATGCGCTTTTGGAACAGATGAACGCCTTCGGCCTGACCGAAGAAGGAATCCTCAGGGCTTCCGCGCTTACTTTCGGGACCGGCGACGTCAAAGGTGCCTACGCTATTCTTGACCGCGGGAGACAGATTATCCCGGCCTCGGCCACAGCCTACTGGCAAAGCTTCGACGATCTTGCCTGGTCGCTTCAGGACATGCAGGCCGTCGAGCTGGCTTCGCGGAAACTATTGGAGAGTGGCAAGGCACGGGAAGAAGACTACCAGCGCCTGATCCTGCTCGGCAGGGACAACGACCCTAAGGCCGCCTACCGACTCTCTATGGATGGCTGGCAACGCTTCAGGCGGTCCGATTTTCTCAAATCAGCCCTGGAGTTGGGCATTGCTATGAAAGACTACCGTACCACGGCCGACATGCTGACCCGGCAGGAGCGTGAAGGTAATCTGAAACCGCAGGAGCAGGATGCCTATTTCTGGAGCCTAGTCTCCCAGGTTCATCGCGGTACAGGTGCGACCGGTGAAAGCATCAGGTGCTATCGCGAAGCCCTCAGGCGTGCACCTACCGATAGTGAACTGGCAGCCGAATATGTCTGGCTGCTGCTGGACCTCGACCGGAGGGAGGAGTTGCGGGAGCTGCTCATTGCCTGGAAAGGCCGCGAGAATACGATGCCTTCACTCTACGAACCATTCGGAGCAGCGCTTGCTTATCTCGGGGAATATCATAAGGCTCTCCCTTACTTCCAGGCCAGATACAGCCAAAAGCGCAGTGATCCCGCCTGGTTGGCGGCCTATGCCGACACCATGGAGCAGGCCGGTTGGGTGGAGGCTGCTTTCCTTGAACGACTGAATGCACTCGCCCTCAGCCGCAGAAGGATGAAGTCGGCACCGGCCGGCAACGGCGGGGAAAGAGAGACTTTGGTCAGGGATTATGCGCGAGTGGCGATGCTGCTGAAACCGGGAGACGGTGTCGACGGTCTGATGAAGGAGATTACCGCCGGTCGCCAGGACGATGTAAGCCGCGAGTTAGTGGCAGCCTGGGCGTTATCAAGCCAGCGCAACGACCTGGCCAGGCTGTGGTTCTGGCGCGAGTATGCCCGCATGACCAGGCGGCCGCGCTGGGTTGAACTGACACTTGCCCTTGAGAACAATGACCGGCCCGCCATGGCCCGTCTGCTTCAGGAGGATTTGGAGCGGCTCCCCTACCGTGATGCAATCGAGGCCACGGTACGGAGCGGCCAGACACCGCTGGCCGAATCCATCGCCTTTGACCGGTTCCAGGTCAATGACCGAGACTACCTGCTCGACAATCAGGTTCGTGATCTGTTTGGCAGCAGGAGCGGCGGCTTCCGCTATCGGCTCTCGCTGTTAGACCGGGAGGGTGTGGGCTTCCTGGAACAGCTGCTCTCGGTAACGACCGCCTTGACGCCCCGGTTTTCACTGAAGGTTGAGGCGGGAAACAGCGATATCCGCCACCGGGACATGGATGTGGTCGGCATCTACCCTGCCGGCATCCGGACGGCACGCGTGGGCGCCATCATGCGTCACCCGGGGGGGAGCGCCGAACTCTACGCCGGTGTGCGCGATGCCCTTTACACCCATCCCCAGACCGGCCTTTTGGGGAACTGGAAACTGACCGGCAGAGCAACACTGGAAATGGCCCTGCTGAGCGGCGCAGAAAGCGATGAGAGCCTTGGCCTCAAGATTGGCGGGATGAAAGACGAAATCCGCCTGGGACTGCAGCAAGGCCTTACACCTCGCGACACGCTGCTGCTGCGCCTCAGCGGAAGCATCCTGCGTGACCAGCAGTGGCGCCGGCTGGGTGACGGCGGTTCCTTCGAGGCAGAACTGACCCACCGCATTATCTTTACCGGTCCCGATACTACGCTGCGTCTCTTCAGCGGCTACCACAGCTTCAATCGCGGCCCCGATCCCGTTGGCCGAACCCTCCTGCTGATACCGGCGCAACAGAGAGCGACCAGCGGTTCGGCCTATTTTGTGCCGGAATCATTCGCCCAGGCCGGGGTGGGAATCCTGTTCGGAGAGGAAGGTCGGGACAACTATACCCGCGACTGGCGCACGTTCGGGGCTCTTGATGTCAGCTGGAACAGCAACAGCGGCACCGGGTTTTACTACAAAGTAGGCGTGGTGGGGCCGTTGTTGGGACTGGATAAGCTGGAAGGGGCCTTTTCCCAGGAAAAAGGCTCATTTGGAACAAGCGATATCAACAGCCGCCTTGACCTGAACTACCGTTACTATTTCAGATAGGATCAACACATGGCAAACCAGTACTCCGACAACAGAAGCGGAGCCGACGGCCACTTGGGAATAGTGGCGCGCCTTGCCCTGGCCTTTGTGCTGGCATTCGCCGCCGGATGCAGCAGTGGGACCAAGGACGGTTCCTCGCCCGCCAACAACGGCAACCAGCCCGGTGGCAGCACCCCGGTCCAGCCTTTTACGGGTCCGGATCCCAACCTGGGCATGAAGGTGCGAGATAAGGCGGCCAAGGCCGATTCCTACGCCATCACCTACGGCCCCCTCACCAAGGCGGATATCGATACGCTCAAGACCTATCCCCTGGTCATCGTCCATCCGTACAACGGCAACCTCACCAGGGACCATATCATGTGGATCAAGCAAGGGGTTGACCCCAATGACCCCAGCGACAACCCGGTGGTACTCTGCTACGTGTCCATCGGCGAGGACACCCGCACCTTCCAGCTCACCGACGCCCAGATGCGGGCTGATTCTCGTTTCACGGGCGACGGAAGCGGTCCGTCGATCGATCCGCGGGGCCCCGGCGTCCGATCACTGGTCGGCCTCGACCCGAAGGGGACACCGACCAACGGTGGATTCGCATCGTACTATGTCAACGACAACGCCCTGCGCTGTGCCGGGGACCCGAAGAACGTACCCGACCAGAACGGCAACTTCAGGACCCGCTTCGTCAATGCCGGAGACCCGCTCTGGTACGACACTGTCAAAACAATGGTGATGGATGTGAAACGCCACACCCCTCCCGGCCTGCGTCAACTCCTCACTGAAGACCCGGACGTCCAAGGATTGGGATGCGACGGTGTCTTCCTGGACACCATCGATACGGCCGCGCCCAACAAATACACCGCCTGCTCGGACACCAATCATTCCAGCTCGGAGTGGACCGCAAAGGGATTCTCGGATTTCATTCGAAGACTAAGGGCTGATTTCCCCAACAAAATCATTCTCCAAAACCGTGGCCTCTTCTTCTTCGATCCACGGGAACCCCATTACCAGGTTTCGGCGCGGGGGGCCATCGATATCGGTTTCTTTGAGAGTTACTATCTCGACAACGATTCACAGACGGCCGTTTCCCCCTATTTCCCGGACAACAAGTACAATTCGATGCCCAAGATCATGGCTGAAGCCAACCGTCCGCTGCCGGACGGCTTCAAGATGCTCTCCCTGGGTTATGCCAATGGATTCGGTGGACCGAAACCGGGCATGGATGTGCAGACCCTGCTGGGGAATTCAACCACAGGATATGACATTCTGATGCAGGATATTCTGGAGGCCCATTCGGTCGGTTTCAGGCATTACATCACCAATGCCCCCGTCGATCTGGTGAACTCGTTCGTAATGAACAATGAGAACATGAACGACACAACGGCACCGGCCTGGTCCAGCGTGTTCAATATCCACTATAACGATTACCCCACCAGTGCGCCCGATGTGCGTCCCGGAATCGGGAAAATCGATCTAAGCGGCGACACCGTCACCGTGTCATGGGACGTGGCCCTGGACATGAACCGGGTCAGCTATGCGCTCTACTACCAGACCGTCCCCTTCAACTTCGCGCTGCCCCAACCTCTTGCCAATGCCACCAAGGCGGTCCTCACACCTTCGGTCGGATCAGGTTACGATCTGGTCTGGCAAACCCCTGATCCCGGGCTGGCGTTACAGAACGTTTACCCCTACCAGAGTTCCGTAACACTTCCCGGCCTGCAGGGCGGAACCACCTACTATCTTCTCTTGCGGGCCTTCGACAGCAAGGGGAATGAAGAAGTAAACCAAGTCGTATGGACGTGCTCAAACACAACCTGTTCAAAATTGTAAAGGAGGCATTATGAAGAAGATATTCGTGGTTTTGCTGGTCGGCCTGCTGCTGTCCGGCTGTGTGACCCTGAGACAGGGGGGCGGCACCGTTTCCTTCACTGACAGCTGGGCCCTTCTGCCGTTCATCAACAACACCGAAACGCCCTACGCCGCCGAGCGGGCCGAGGCAGTGACCGCCGCGCTGCTCCACACCCACGGAATGCAGAAGCTTGAGCGCACAGTGACGGAAACAGCCAAGGGTGACGACCATCTCGGGCTTGACCGGGGTGAGCTGAAGCAGAAAGCGGCCCTGGAAGCGGCCAAACAGAAGAAAGTCCGCTACGCCATTGCCGGCACGGTCAACGAGTGGCGTTACAAGGTTGGCCTTGACGGCGAGCCTGTGGCCGGCTTCACCCTGCAGGTGATTGAACTGCCCGAGGAGAAGGTGGTCTGGAGTGGCGTGGCCGGAAAAAGCGGCTGGAGCCGTGATGCGGTCAGCGCCGTTGCCCAACAGGTTCTCGACAGCCTTATTGGAGATCTTGAAAAGGCGGCTGCAACCAACACCAAGTAGTGACGAGTAATAACATGGCATTCAACAAAGACAGCACCATGATACTTGACAGGTGGCTGGAGACCTTTGCCATCACCGCCATCGCGGTAACGGGAGGGTTTCTCCTCAACAGCAGCGACCCATTATTCGTGCATGCCCGATTCCCATGGGTCTGGTTCGGGCCACTGCTGATTGCCCTGCGCTATGGCATCGCTCCGGGACTCGTCTCGACAGGGGGAATCTGTCTGGCGCTCCTGGTCATGCCCCGCTTCGGTCTTCCGATTGGTGAGTTTCCCACCAACTACGTGCTGGGTGGCCTGCTCATGGTTTTGATAACAGGACAGTTCAGCGATATCTGGAGCAAGCGCCTAAGACACGCCAACCAGCTGAGCAACCATACGAGTGAGCGCTTCGAGCAACTGTCCCGAGCCTACTTCATGGTCCGTCTGTCCCATGACAGACTGGAACAGAACCTGATCAGCCGGCCAGTCACGCTGCGGGATGCCATGATTAACCTTCGCAATCTGCTGGCAAAACATGACGGGAGGATGGACAGTGAAACCAGCGCAGCCCTCCTCTCGATCCTCATGCATTACTGCAGCCTGGAAAGCGCCGCCATCTATCCGGCAAACGATGACGGCGAACTACTGGATGTTCCCATTGCCAAGTGCGGCAAGGGCGCACCGCTGAATAGAGACGACCTGCTGCTCCGCTCGGCCATCGAGTCAGGCTATTCCGCCTACCAGGCCATAAACCGGCATATCGTTGAGGGGCGGCCTTCAGCGCCGTCAGCACTCTCGTCGGCGGTCTGGAGTGTGGACGTATCACGCGACGAATCGAAGGAGCAGACGTCCTATCTGGTTGTCGCACCAATGCGCACCAGTTCGGGCAAACTGCTCGGTTTGCTGCTGGTCACGGAAATGCCTTTCCTCAACCTGCATCGCGAAACACTGCAGATAATGGGTGTTCTGTTGGCCTATTCCTCCGATCAGGCAGAATCCGTCGAGCGGGCCAGGGATATACTGGGTCTCTTTCCGGACTGCCCCCCCAATTTTGCCGCTGAGCTGATCAAGACCGTTCGTCTTAAGCGTGACCTTCATGTAAGCAGCGCCCTGGTGATGGTACAAGTCATGGCCGACTCCCGTCTGGACGAGATATGCAAAACCATGGAGCGACAGCAACGGGGCCTGGATCACTCGTGGCTGAGAACAACGGACTGGGGGGCACAGTTCGTTACCCTGATGCCTTTTTCAGGGCCGGCCTCCATTGAAGGGTATAAGTCGCGCATTCATGAAATACTGCAGCGCCAGGTTGGCAGAAGTACCGGGCAAGAAGGCATCACCATGCACTCCACGAGTGTGACAACCGATGATCCCCTTGTTCAACTGGTTGCCCTGCTGGAGGAGAAGCAATGATTCGGATCATACTGTTGCTAGCGGGGTTTCTTTGCGAGTATACAGCCCTTCAGGCGCTTTTCAGCCAGCAGCAGGTATGGATCCGCCTGATTCTGTTTATTGTTTCTCACCTGATCGCCGCAGTATCCCTTGCGCTCCTGCTCCGGTTGTCCCTTCCTCGTCAAGCTGACACGAAAAAATGGGGCAGTCTGGCATTATTCTTCAGCTTCGCCTTTTTCATCCCTGTTCTCGGATGCATAGGGATGCTGGGTGCACTTGTCTATTTCCGCTTCTTACTCCGCTTCGATGCCCGGCCCGAATTTTTCAGCGTTCCGATGACCCCGTTCATGCAGGAATCAGGGGGACCGGCTCCAGGGATGGGGGAAGGAGGCGCGTGGTCGCGACTGCGGTCAGAATCCCTGCCCCGCCCCATGCGCCTGAAGGCCCTGCTGGCCGCCGGTTCCAGCAACAGTCGTGATGCCAGCCGATTGCTGCACTTTGCCACCAGCGATAATGATGATGAAATTCGCCTGCTGGCCTTCAACCTGGCAGACCAGCGCGAGAAGGTCATCAGCAAGACCATATCTCAGTCGCTGGCCGAGTTGAAAAATGCCTCAGACCGTGACGAACGGCTCCTGCATTGCCGCAAGCTGGCCTTTTCGTACTGGGAGCTCATCTTCAACGATCTTGCCCAGAAAGACTTGGCAGAATTCTATGTTCTGCAGTCAATCACTTATGCCACCCAAGCCCTGGATATGGACGCCACTGACCCCAACCTGTTGCTACTGCTGGGACGCTTGCACCTGTGGAGGGAGGATCTGGAGTCCGCCGAAAAGGCGATTAACGACGCCATGAACAATGGCGCGCACCGTGACCGAGTGGTTCCGTATCTGGCTGAACTGGCTTTCCTCCGCAGGGATTTCGTCACCATGAATAGCTGCTTCGAACTGAATCCTCTGCTTCGCCACAAGCCCGGGATAGGGCCGGTGGCGCAATTCTGGATGGGTTAACCACTATGGATCGTTTCCCGAAATCAGATAACGTGGATATCATGCTGCTTCTGGAGGGGACCTTCCCCTACGTCAGCGGCGGGGTATCCAGCTGGGTCAACCAGATCATACTGGCGTTTCCGGAATACCGGTTCGGCGCGCTATTCATCGGCAGCAGCCGCAGTGATTACGGCGAATTTAAGTATGATCTTCCGCCAAACCTGGTCCACCTGGAGTGTCATTACCTCCATGACGAATTGGCTATGCCCGCCATCCGCCCCATGGCGGGCAACTCCGGCGCATTCGAAACCGTGCGGCGCATCCATGAATTGTTTCTGCGTCCTGACGAAGGTACGCTTGACCGTGCTCTGAAAACGCCGGACTTCTACCTTGACTCCAACAACGGAGCGAACTTCGAACAGTTCCTCTACTCGAAAAAATCCTGGGAGCTGATCTGTGATCTCTACCAGGAACGCTGCACTGATCCTTCCTTCGTCGATTATTTCTGGACAGTCCGTAACATGCATACTCCCATCTGGCTGCTGGCCGCCATCGCAAAGCGACTCATACCGGCGCGGGTGTATCATACGGTGTCAACCGGCTATGCCGGTTTCCTGGGCGCACTTCTTCACCACAACAGCGGGCGGCCGCTGATCCTGAGCGAACATGGCATCTACACCAAGGAGCGGCGCATCGATATCTTCAGCAGCGACTGGATCCAGGACAACCGCAATGCCCTGCAGAAAGACCCCACGGAAGTAAGCTATTACCGCGACCTCTGGATACGGTTTTTCGAAACCATCGGCCGTTTCTGCTATGGGGCGGCAAGCAATATCGTGTCACTCTACGAAGGGGCCAGGGAACGCGAAATAGGTGACGGAGCCCCCCGTGAGCGCACCATGGTGGTACCCAACGGAATCAATATCGCCCGGTTCGCGAAGCTGCGGGAGCGACGCCCTGACAACCCTCCACCGGTACTGACCCTGGTGGGGCGGGTGGTGCCTATCAAAGACATCAAAACTTTTATCCGTGCCCTACGGCTGGCTGCCAACAGCCTGCCGGGGGTTCAGGGATGGATCATCGGCCCCGAAGACGAAAACCCTGAGTATGCCGCCGAGTGCCGTGATCTTGCGGAAAGTCTCCACATCGCCTCGAATCTCAGCTTCATGGGATTCAGGAATCCAATGGAGATTTTCCCGGATACCGGCGTCATGATCCTCAGCTCGGTCAGCGAAGGGGTACCCTTGGTCATTCTGGAGGCGTTTGCCGCCGGCATACCGGTCGTGGCAACCGATGTCGGCGCCTGCCGCCAGCTGATCATGGGCCACGGCCAGGAGGACGAGGCCATCGGCGCGGCTGGAGGGGTGGTATCCATCAACAACCCCCATGACCTTGCAGGGGAGGCCCTGCGGCTCCTGAAGGATCCCGACCACTGGAAACGCGCCAGCAATGCGGCCATTTCTAGGGTCGAACGTTACTATACCGAGCAACAGATGTTCGACAGCTACCGGCAATTGTACCAGCGAGGAATAGACTGATGGCGGGCATCGGCTTCGAACTGCGCAAACTGCTCAAACGCGACACCTTTTTTTCACTGCTGCAGACCTATGGCTATGCCGGGATTATCAGCTCCGGCCCCTGGGTGCTCTCCATCTTCGCAGTGATGTTGATTGGCTTCATTTCGCTGCCGGTCGTCATCCCGCCAGTTCTGGTATCGCAGTTCCAGACATCCATCACGTACCTGATCGCCCTTTCCCTGATCTATACGGGCTTGTTCCAACTGGCCTTCACCCGCTATTCGGCCGACAGAATCTTTGAAAAGGAACACTTCAGACTGCTTCCCAATCTGAACGGCCTGCTCCTCTTGGTGACCACTGTCGGAGGTCTGGTTTCCTTCCCCCTGGCCATCGTGCTGTTCCCCCAGACATCGCTGATCTACCGCCTTCTCTTCGCAACCACCTTTGTTACGGTCTCCTGCGTCTGGATGGCCGCCATTCTTCTTTCAGGCCTGAAAGCCTACAAGACAATACTGTATAATTTCGCCCTCGGCTATGGTACCGCGCTGTTTCTTGCTTTTTTCCTGCGGACCTGGAAGCTGGAAGGACTGTTGCTGGCATTCCTGACCGGCCAGTTTGTGCTCCTCAAAGGGATGCTGTTTGTAATTTTCCGCAACTACCCGTCACGCACCTTCGTGGAGTTCGATTTTCTGCGCAAGCGGCGAGTGCATTACTCCCTGATGCTTACCGGCTTCTTCTACAACCTGGCGATTTGGGCCGATAAATTTGTTTTCTGGTTTCACCCCTATACCGGCAGCAACGTGATCGGCCCCCTGCACGCTTCGGAAATATATGATTTTCCGATATTCCTCGCCTATCTTTCAATTCTGCCCGGCATGGCCGTGTTCCTGGTGCGGATGGAAACCGATTTCGTCGAGTATTATGATCGGTTCTATGATTCGGTTCGCGAAGGGGGATCACTGACCACCATACAGGCTATGAAGAATGAAATGGTACACACGGCACGGGAAGGGATCTACGACATCATCAAGGTCCAGTCCATCGCCACCATCATCATATTCCTCTTTGGCCCCGCCATGCTCTCCCTGGCGGGAATCTCGCTGGTTTACGTGCCGTTGCTTAACATCGACGTGGTTTCTACCGGTCTGCAGGTGGTTCTGCTGGGGCTCATCAACATCTATTTCTATCTTGACCGGCGAGAACGCGCCCTGCTCCTGACAGTACTGTTTGCCACCCTGAATTTCATTCTATCAATCATATCCATCAACCTCGGCCCGTACTTTTACGGCTATGGTTTTGCCGGTTCGCTGTGCATAACGATCATGTGCGGCATGTTCCTGCTGGACCGGGATCTGGACACATTGGAGTACAAGACCTTCATGCTGCAATAGCTTTTCTGGAAGGTCTGAGCTTTGGCCTGCGGCTTGATGTCAGGACCGCCCACAGGTTTAATAAGTTCCTTGACAGGGAAGTGCGACTCATTGTTAATAGGGAAATGACTACGAGATACAGGAAACGAGAAGATAATAGAAACCATCGGACCGCCACCGGCCAAACGGTAACACTCACCATCACCGGTTTTGACGATGAAGGATTCGGAACGACATCCCACGAAGGGAAAAAAGTCCTCGTGGCAGGTGCCCTCCCTGGTGAAACGGTCAGCATCAGGGTAACTCACAACGGACCACGGACCATGTTCGGGGAGGCAATCACCATACTCTCCCCTTCCCCCGACCGCATGGCGTCTCCTTCATGCACCACCTCCGCCTGCAGCAACTGTCCTCTCATATCCATGAACTATGGGGCACAGCTTACCCTGAAACGCAGCCTCGTCGAAAAGGAGATCCGCTCCTTCGCCTCGCTGCGCGCAGTCCCCATAGACGATGTCATTTCCTCTCCCCGCCCCCTACAGTACCGAAACTCCGCAAAGCTTGTTGTGGCGGGAACCTTCAAATCTCCAATCATCGGCATCTATCGGCGCAACAGCCACAACGTGGTCGATATCAGTGCCTGCCCCCTTCACAACCCACTCATCAATCGGGTGGTGGCTGCCGCGAAGGAAGGAATACGAAAGGGGAAGGTGCCGGTTTACAATCCCCGCACCGACACCGGCATCCTCCGCTACCTTGTGGTGAGGGTTTCCGAACACACTGGCCGGGCCATGGCCGTCTTCGTCACTGCCCAGAGAAGTTACAATGAGATTCACCATCTCGCCAAGTTCGTAAGGCAGGCGGTCCCGGAACTGGATGTGGCGGTTCAGAACGTGAACACCTCCGAAGGGAATGTCATCCTCGCCCCCCATGACCACTTCCTGACCAAAGACCATGCCATCATTGAAGAGCTTGCCGGGATCCGTTTTTCCATCTCGCCCCGCTCGTTTTTCCAGGTGAACAGCGGCAGCGCCCGCATCATCTACGAAAAGGTCCGGGAATGGAGCGCCTTGACCGGCAATGAGAAGGTCGTTGATCTCTATTGCGGCATCGGGGGGATTTCACTCTTCCTGGCCCCCGGCGCACAGGAGGTTCACGGCATAGAGTACGTGGATGCGGCGGTAGCCGATGCGGAACGAAACGCGCGCCTCAACGGGATTCGCAACTGTTCCTTCGAGGCGGGTGATGCGGCAGAACTTCTGGAAGAGTTGGTGGAAGAAGGGACTGAACCCGACGTGGTCATCTTTAACCCGCCACGCAAGGGGTGCGATCGCCGGGTGCTTGAGGCTGCCGTTAACTCAGGCCCTGGCCGGATGATCTATGTCTCCTGCTCCCCCGCCACCCTG
Source organism: Geobacter metallireducens GS-15 (assembly GCF_000012925.1). Classification (NCBI taxonomy): domain Bacteria; kingdom Pseudomonadati; phylum Thermodesulfobacteriota; class Desulfuromonadia; order Geobacterales; family Geobacteraceae; genus Geobacter; species Geobacter metallireducens. The sequence continues at coordinate 2,202,390 of NC_007517.1, forward strand.
GCCCGCGACCTCGACATCCTCGCGGGGCTCGGCTACCAGACACGGGAGATCCAGCCCGTGGACATGTTCCCCCAGACTCCTCACATTGAAAATGTGGCTCTTCTCGTCGATGCCCGTCACGCGCGGGATGACCACGGAAAAACAACGTCCCCCCAAGGTCGGCAACATTTCACGCACAAAAGAAGAGGGGCATCCGCCTGAACGGGTGCCCCTCTCTCCACCTGACTATCGTGCCTGGTAACTATTTTCTCAGGACCTTGACCACTGAGGAAAAGTCCTCTTCGCCGCGGCCATCCTTGACCCCCTGCTCATACGTCTTGCACGCCACCATGGCGGCCGGCAGATCCAGACCCAATTTCTGAGACTTTTCGAGCACCAGTTCCAGCTGTTCGTGAACGTACTTGAGGGCCAGGTTACGGGTAAAATCTCCCCTGGCAATGACGCGCCCCTTGGAGTGGAACAGGGGGGAGGCAACACCACCGGAATCGAGCACTTCGAGAATCTTATCAACGTTGAAACCCATCTTCTCGCCGAAGACAATGGCTTCAGCCAGAGTCTCCATCAACTCGGCCTGAACCAGGTTAACGACGAATTTCATCCGGGTAGCGTCACCGATGGATCCGACATGGATGATGTTGAGTCCGAAGAACGAGAAGAGTTCACGGCACCGACCGAGAAGCGACGGATCCCCGCCGGCGAGAATCGTGAGGAGCCCATTGGCTGCGTGTTCCTTGGTCCCCCAGACCGGAGCATCAAGGAACATGACACGGTGCTTTGCGGCCTCTTCGGCCATTTCCTTCGTGCTCTCAAGGGAATGGGTTCCCATGTCAACGAGGATCGTGCCGGGGTCGATCCCCGCGAAAATGCCGTCTTCCCCGTAAATGTCAGGCTTTAGCCGCTCCTTCTCGGGACGGATGTAGATGACAATATCTTGCCCCTTGGCAGCCTCCCGCGGCGTTCCGGCTCCGAGGGCTCCCTGCTTGACAAGTTCTGCAACGACTTCGGGATCCGAGTCGTAAACCGTAAGAGTGTAGCTTCCCTTGAGAAGATTGATGGCCATGTGCCGGCCGACGGTACCCAGACCCAAGAAACCGACATTTTTCAACATTGCATGCCTCCTGAATTTACAGTAAGTAATCACATCTCCGAACGGTGTTAATAGTACAATGTGTTTGTCTCTTGTACAATAGAAGAGTTTAAAAAAATAACACCGTTTGCTTTATCGCGATTTTGTCACGCCTACTCTGTCACAGAAACAAACAAGCACACAGGTGGAGCAACGGGGCGAAACAGGCGTACACTGGTTCTGGCCAAAAGTGACGAGGTAATCGTTGATTACGGGCCAGTACTTTTGGGGAAGCTTGGCGCGAAGCGCAAACTCCGTCTCCGCCGGCGTCTTCGTGCTGGTGTATCCCCACCGGTTACAAATGCGGTGGACATGGGTATCGACACAAATGGCCAGTTTACCGAAACCAAGAGTCAGAACCAGGTTCGCTGTCTTGCGCCCTACCCCCCTGAAAGTCAGCAGTTCATCCAGATCATCGGGAACCTGTCCGTCGTATTTATCCACGAGGGTTCTGCAGATATCGAGAATCTGGGCTGCCTTGTTTCGATAAAATCCCACAGGGTAAATGGCCTGTTCAATCGCATCCGAGGAGAGAAAAAGCATCTTCGCCGGGGTATCGGCCAGGCCAAAGAGTCGTTCCGATGCCGGACCGGTGGTCCTGTCCTGGGTACGAAGAGAAAGGATGCAGGAGACTAGGACCTTGAAGGGATTTCCCTCCCGCTGCGAGACGATGGTAACTGCGGGGGACGGCCACGATTTCACAGCCTCCGCCAGGAGAGCCATGGCCTCATGGATATCGCTGTCTTTCACGACAGGCCCCGGTTCCTGAAAATGCGCATAAAGAGGACCCCCATGACGGAGAGGCTGATACCCACGCAGAAGAAAAGATAACCGAGACTCCGCCCTTCGCCCCATCCGAGGACATCACTGCCGTGCATGAAAACAATCAGATAGAGTCCGATGAAGGTAAGTATGCCGCCGATTATATAGAGCGCCATTGCTGCGATTCCCAGGGCGAGCCCTTGATTTTTTGCCATGATTAAATCCTCTCCAGTGGTGTTCAGCGGATGTTACCGTTGAAAAATGCCCCTGAAGCATCCGCTGTGGTAGAAAATACTACCGAAAGCGCCAAGTCATGGCAACCGCTATCTCTCTGTTGAAGCCGAAATAGTATGCTTCAGCTTGCAATCGACAGAGGAGCATGGTTTATTCTCTGATAACCTCATCACAGAGAAGAACTAATGATGTCAACAATCGATCTCCATGTTCACTCAAACTATTCCGATGGCATCCACCCCCCGGCAGACTTGGTCAAGATGGCCGCAGAGCGAGGCCTGGTCGCCATCGCCATTGCTGACCACGACACGGTGGATGGCATCGACGAAGCGCTGATCGCCGGCGCACGCCTAGGCGTGGAGGTAGTTCCCGCGGTTGAACTTTCGGCCGAACACGGCCGTTATCGCGATATGCACATCCTGGGGTATCACCTTGATCACCGCGATCCCCGTCTCGTGGACATGCTTGCAGAATTCAGGATAAACCGTGAGATTAGGGGACGGGCCATCGTCGACAAGATAAACCAACGGCTTGCTGATGGGCGGAAACCGCTCCTCTCCTACGATGAAGTGCTCAATTTGGCAGAGGGCGCAGTCGGTAGGCCCCACATCGGCAGGATGCTCATTGAACGCGGCTACGCCAGGAATATGGAGGACGCATTCCGCAGGTATCTCATCCCATGTAATGTCCCAAAGCGCTATATTCCCGCCGGGGACGCCATCACGGAAATCAGGAGGGCCGGAGGCGTGGCGGTTCTGGCTCACCCGATAACCGTCAGCGACGACAGGCAGGTGCTCCGCGGAATCGTATCGGAGCTTGTCGCACTAGGTCTTGATGGCATTGAAGTGTTCAACAACATGTGCTACAAGGACGACATGCTTTTCCTGGAATTTTTGTGCAGGGAATCCGGCCTTCTCATGACCGGCGGCTCAGACTTTCACGGATTTGAGGATGATGTGGAAATCGGTAGTGGTCGAGGGGGACTCGCGGTTTCACATCGGCTTGCGGAAGCAGTAAAAAATCTGGCGGAATCACGGAGGATCACTCCACCGGGAAGCCGTACCTGAAAGAATCCGATATGGCCGACGCGCGGGAAACCCTGGAAATGATGCGAGAGGTGGCACGGACAAGAATTTCCATGCTGCGTGACGGTATAACCTTCTACGACAATGAGCGGCGCAGCTACTATCTCCGGCAGTACGAAGAAAAATTGGCGCAGATTGAGCACCTGATCCGCCGCATCAGCATCAGGCTCGTCGAGCCCTCAACCGAAGAAACACCCTGACAATCTCTCCCCATAAAAAAAGGTTCTTCAGGGAATTCCGGGGAAGATTAATAAACAACAACGGCAGCACTGCGGTATCTTGATGGTTCCCCAACCAAAAAAGATCGCAGGAGGCTGCCGTTGTCGTATTCCGATGTTATCGCAATTGCGGGAGGGTGGGAAGGATATCGTGTTGCTGGGACACGCACTATCGTCACAGGTGATGCCAAACGGATCGAGGTAGAACTGATTGCCCTGTCCCAGGATGAGATGGTGTGTGGCTCGTGCGGCGGGCGTTGCACAAGCGTCCATGAAACGACCAAGCGCGTAATTCGAGATTTGCCGATTCTCGATGCTCAGACTTATCTGATCGTTCACCGCCGCAGGCTGCTGTGCCCTCAGTGTGGGCCAACGCTGGAGCGTCTGTCATGGCTGGCGAAATACGCCCGCGTGACGCGCAGGCTTGCAGAGAGCGTAGCGCGACTGTGTGGTGTCGTGTCTGTGAAGCACGTGGCGCAGTATCTGGGGCTTTCTTGGGACCAGGTGAAGGAAATCGACAAGCGCTCACTCACAGAGCGGGTCGGCACCGTCGACCTCTCAAACATCGAAGTTCTCGGGATGGATGAGTTCGCCCTTCACAAGGGGCACCGCTATGCGACGGTTATCATCGAGCCATACCGTAAGGAAGTCTTATGGATCGGCAAAGGCAGGAGTCGCGAGAGTATCCGTCCTTTCTTCACGCAGCTTGGCCCACATGGCTGTAAACGGCTCAAAGCGGTCGTGATGGATATGAACGCATCATATGAGGAGGAAATCAAGCAGCACTCGCCCCAGGCAGACATAGTCTACGACCTGTTCCATGTGGTGGCGAAGTATGGCAGGGAAGTGATCGACAGGGTGCGAGTCGATGAGGCAAACCGCCTGAAGGAAGACAAGAAGGCACGGAAGGTAGTCAAAACATCGCGGTGGTTGCTGCTACGAAACAGCGAGAACGTCAAGGGCGACGACATGCTTCGCCTCCAGGAACTGTTGGAGGCAAACCGCAGCCTCCTTACGGTCTACCTGCTCAAAGACGATCTGAAGCAACTGTGGAAGTTTACCTGCATTGAAGAGGCGGGACTATTCTGGGAGCAGTGGCACCAAAGGGCGATGGAGAGTGGAATACCGCCACTCATCCTGTTTGCCCGCCGGCTAAAGGGCTATCTCCAAGGAATCCTCAACCACTGCCTCTGGCCCCTTCACACCGGAATCCTCGAAGGCATCAATAACAAGATCAAGGTGATCAAAAGAATGGCCTACGGCTTCCGGGATCACGAATACTTCTTTCTCAAGATCAGAGCCGCTTTCCCCGGAATTCCCGGATGAACCTAAAAAAAGGGCCTCGTCCGCAGAATCTGTGGGTAGTTGGCTGAAAAAATAAGGGCATTGCCCCTCCGTGAAGGATAAGATTGTTTTTGCGAGAAACGATCAAGTCCGACACGGGAGAAGCAATGCTTATCAAGACTGTACTGAACAAGTTCGAGCGTTTCAAGTCCTTCATTTACGGAGATTGCCGACTGGCGAAAGTCGGCGGCTCAGAAGCACTGGTCATTGACATCAAGGCTCGTCGCAACAGCAAGCCCGAATGCCCGGAATGTGGCAAGCGAGGCAAGACATACGACACGCAACCGGCCCGACTGTTCGAGTATGTGCCGATCTGGGCGTTCAAGGTCTTCTTTCGCTACGCTCCCCGTCGGGTTCTGTGCCCAATCCATGGGGTAAAGGTTGAATCCCTCCCCTGGGGGTATGGCAAAGAGCAAATGACGATCTCGTACCAGGTCTATCTTGCCCGGTGGGCTCGGCGACTCTCCTGGAAGGAAGTTGCCGAAATCTTTAAGACCAGTTGGGACAGCATCTTTCGGGCGGTGCAGTATGCTGTCGATTACGGCCTGGCAAACAGAAACCTTGATGGCGTTACGGAAATCGGTGTTGATGAAATTGCCGTCTTCAAGGGCCATCAGTATCTTACGATGGTCTATCAGCTCAATGCCGGCGTCAGGCGTCTTCTCTGGTGTGGTCCGCAACGTCGGATAAGAACGCTACTGCGCTTCTTTCGGGAATTCGGCAAAGAACGCAGCGCCAAGCTCAAGTATGTCTGCAGCGACATGTGGGCACCGTATCTCAAGGTTATCGCCAAGCGGGCACCCAATGCCGTGAACATCCTCGACCGCTTCCACATCATGCGGAAGTTTAACGAAGCGATTGACGAGGTTCGGCGCACCGAAGCCAAGGAGTTCAAGGCCGCCAAGCAGGAGAACGTCCTGGAAAAGGGCCGTTGGTTGCTGCTGAAACGGCCGGAAAATCTGTCCGAGAAGCAGACGTCACGATTGGGAGATTTGCTCAAGCTCAACCTCTCATCAATCAAGGCATATCTGCTGCGCGAGGACTTTCAGCAGTTCTGGGACTACCAGCGGTCTGACTTTGCTGGCAAGTTCCTCGACGACTGGGTCATCAGGACAATGCAAACTGACCTGGAACCGATGAAGAAGGTTGCCAGGATGTTACGCAACCACAAACCGATGATTCTCAACTGGTTCAAGGCAAAAGGCCGACTTTCCAGCGGCGCGGTAGAGGGTCTGAACCTCAAAGCAAAACTGACTATCAGAAAAGCGTACGGTTTCCGAACCATCAAGTGCCTGCAAGTGGCGCTATATCACACACTTGGCGACTTGCCAGAACCCCTGTGTCACCACAGATTCTGCTAAAGAGCCAAAAAAGGACCCGACATGCACAAGGGTCCTTTTACGTATCTCCGGTTGCCTATTCTGTCTCGGCCAACACTAACTGAAGCATCACTCCTTGTAAGGCTTGTAGCTTACCACCTGCAGGTCATCCTCTATGCTCGTGACCCCCTTCACTCCTGCAACAATGCGAAGCACGTCTTCCCTCTCGCTATCAGAATAGACATGGCCGGAGAGAAGGACTACGTCCTTTTGTGCGCTGATCTTGAAGTGAAGATTCTCGATGGTGCTTGAACGAAAGAGTTCGGTCTCGATTTTTTTGCAGAGGATGATATCGTCGACGATCTCACGCGTCTTATCTTCGCCGTTTTTCAGTCGAGGATCCTTGGCAGCGGCAACAATGCTTTCGACAATCGCCCCCTGAGACATGCGCGAGGTATTGAATACAAGGTCATACCCCAAAGTATCGTTCCAGTCGCGGTTAAAGTAAAAATGTATGAAACCACCCCGTTGATGATCACTCTTGCGGATGAGCACCCGGGCCAACTCAGGATCAATCCATTCCCGCTCCGAAAGGCTTTCCACCCGATCCTCGAAGGATGCCACAAAACGAAGCCGGAGGATATTTTCAACATCGGCAAGAAGATCCTGGGAACCCCTCCCGTAGAGAATCACATTCCCCTTGCGGGCACAGTCGAGCATGATAATCTCGATGGTGTTCAGATGAGCTGCCTGGAGCCTGTCTTCAGCGGTGATATACACTGGCGGTTTTTCATCAACCCGATTGAATATCTCCCGGTCGAGGCCATACTGGGGGGCAAGCTCTGCAATCTTTGCACCGTCAACTAGTGTATATTTCAGCCGTTTCGCCACCTCGCGAGCGATCAGGTAGGCGCCGGTTCCCATCTCTCTTGAAATAGTGATAATTGCCATAGTACCCCCGGTATTGCAAAAAAGTGCTCGATATTACCATGTCATGGGGTACGTATACAAGGGGGTAATTTGTATGGTACCATGCGCATCATGATGCTGTTTCACTGAGTTTTCACCAAGGAGCCATATGGCTGATTTCATTGCCCGTTTGTTCGTTTTCGCCCTGACACACTCGATCCTTGCACTTCCCGCACTTCAAAGGCGCATGGGGGATATATTCCCGCGTCTTGGGCGCTTCTACCGCTTCGCGTACAACCTGGTCGCCCTCGTGACGTTCACCTGGGCACTGTCTGCATGGCACTTTTCACCGGTTGTTTATATTGTGCCAGGCACGGGGAGCCTCATATTTTATCTTATTCAGCTTGTTTTCATTGTTCTTCTTGCCCGGTGCGCGGCCCAGACCGGCATTGACGAGTTGCTCGGGCTGAGACAGATGCGCGGCACTCCCGGCAGTAAGCAGTTAGTAACCACCGGATGCTACGCAAGGGTACGACATCCGCTCTACTCACTGTCGGTCGTCTTTCTGGCTCTCAACCCGGTAATGACCCTCAAATGGTTGCTGCTAACAGTTTTCTCAGCGGTATATTTCGTAATTGGGGCACGAATAGAGGAGCGAAGGTTGATTGCCGAATACGGCGAAACGTATCGGAACTATCAGAAAAATGTACCGATGTTCATTCCGGCAAAAAAGGAGGTTCCACGGTTATAGGGTGAGGGAGAGCGGGCATGAACAAACCCGCCAAGCAGGGGTAGATGCAAATTCAATCGAGACGCACTTTCCTCACGCCATCAACGGAGACGAGGGATTCCACGATAGCACCTTTGGCACCGCGCGTACTGAACTTCACATCAAATTCAAAGTACATGCGTGCGGAATCAATATCTTTTTCCACATTAACATCCAGAATCTCCAGTCCCCCAGCCTTCAGGACCTGTTCAATCCGGTCTGATAATCCCCTCATATCATCACTCCAGACCTTGACGGAGTAGTAGGAATCACGCTTCAAAACACTTTCGACCCTCTTCAGGCAGAGAAGGGTTATCAGTGAAATTGCCGTGACGGCCAGAGAAACGGTGTAGAGGCCCGCCCCACACGAAAGGCCAATGGCTGCAGCAATCCAGAGGCATGCCGCCGTGGTGAGACCGCGGATGGACGACCCCTCGCGGAGGATGGCACCTGCCCCCAAAAATCCTATACCGGTCACGACCTGGGCGGCAACCCGACCAGGATCGACGCCAAGTGGGCCGACACCGGAAAAATTACCGTAAAGCCGATAAAATTCGATGGACGCGACCACAAAAAGACACGAACCCAAGGACACCAGGAGATGCGTCCTGAAACCGGCCGGACGCCCGTGGATCTCCCGCTCCAGGCCGATGAGCCCTCCGAGGAGCGATGCCAGGAGAAGACGGCCAATCATGTAGAGGTTGAATTCCATCATTTCACCTGTCCGAGGAAGGTACCGAACGCTGTGGGGAGTATAGAAAATAGTTCGATTTTCATGCGACCACGGATGCGGCAGGGGTCAGCTCGAGTGTGAGGACAAATCCCCTTTCGGCCCCACCGCACCCAACAGTGAGGGGTACCTGCAGAGTCCCGTCCGCCGCTACCGTTACCGCCCCCCCCATGGCAAGGGTAGGCACAGCTGCACCCGGGAGAGTATCGACTCTCTCCGCCAAATCGGTGGGAACGGTAGCCATCTTTTCGCCCCTCTCCACCGGCGCCTGCTCATCCTCTGATCCCATTCCTGCCAGTCCCACTGAAGAGTCCGCTGTCACACTCCCCTCCTGGTCCCGGAGCGCGTTCATGACTCCTTTCACCACCGAGGAAAGAACCTGAAGGATTCCCTCGCCTGTTCTGGAAGCAGATCTAATCACGGGGAACCCCGCAGAATCGACCAGTTGCGCCAACTCTTCGGTGGAGAGGGCATCGGGCAGGTCACTCTTGTTGCACTGTACCACACAGGGAAGCTTCTCCAAATCCTGCCCATAACTTCTCAGGCATTCCCTCAGGTTTTCCATGCTCTCCCGGGTAATCGCGGCTGATTCCGGCGATGCGTCGGCAACGAATACTATGCCGTCGGCCCCCTTGAGAACGGTCTTCCAGGTGGAGCGATTGGTCACCTCTCCTTGAACCGTGTAGAGATGGAAGCGGACCCGATAATCGTTAACCTCCCCCAGTTCAGGGGGCATAAAATCAAAGAAGAGCATTCGGTCCGACTGCCCCCCCATTGTTTTCATGGGGCCGCGGCATTCCGGCTTCAATTTCCGGTGGATAAACTGAAGTGTCGTGGCCTTGCCGGCAAGGGGAGATCCGAAGTAAACGATCTTAGCGTTGATCTCACGCTTCGTTCTGTTAAACAGGGCCATTGCGGCCGTCCTCCTATTTGTCCTTTTTCTTACTGAGAAGCAGCTTCCGCGCCTGGGTCGAGAGCACCGACGAGATGCCCTTACTCTTGGCCAGATGGGCCAAATCCTTCTCATTCAGAGTTGCCAGGAAGCGCAAGGCCGACGGAAGCGACGTCTTGTTGTTCTCCACAAGCGCCTTACGTATCTGGTAGTTCTTGATCCATTCCTTGTTGGCGCAGATGACACGGAGAATTTCGTCATTCTGGATCGACGACTTGCAGATTGTCAGCACTTCCTGCTCGGTAATCCGGGGGTTCTTGATAACGGTTCCCGACACGAGCTTGTTGGAATCACGGATAAGGATCATCCGCCACTCCTTGTCGCCTGTCTGCGCAATCTTGATTTTGTCGGACACCCCCATGACCTGGGCCAACTGGTACTTTCCGCGGAACGCCTCGCTCTCTTCGTCGACTTCCTCCTCGCCATTGTCAGGAAACTCCTGGGCAGCCTCTTCTGCGGTGCTATGGGAGGTCGACACGGTGCGATGTGGCACTTCAATGCCCTGTTCGGCAAGAAACAGCCTGGTTTCTTCGGGACAGTGGGGGTGTGAGACTATCAGCGATGCAATTTCCCGGTTCCGGAGATAGAGACGGGCTAAACCGTCAAGTATCCTTGGATGAAGGGCTGGAGCTGAAACGGCCTCGCGGAGCACACCTTCCGGCAGCTCCGCGAGACACTTGCGTGCTCCGCCACTGACCTCGCCGTCCGGGTCGTGGGCCAGAACAAAGAGAACTGTGGTCAGGTCCGGGGAAGAGAGCTCCACCTCTCCCCCGATCACCTTCAGCTTTTCCCCGCGCGATGCGCCGCCAGCAAGGAAGGCGGCAGCCCGTGGAGATATTTTCAGCGTTACTTTCAGGGAATCTGCTCCACTACTTTACATTTGCAATCACTGCCGCGGAAAGCCCCTTTTTCTTCAGACGCGACACATCCCTGAGCGCCTCTTCCCGGCTGCCGTACTTGCCTGCGGTCAGGAGAAGGACCGGGACGGAAACGTTCGCTTTCCTGAGGGTGAGTTTATAGCCGAGTGCTTCCAGACGCTGCTGCTCTTGCATTGCACGCGCTTTCACAAAGTAGGATCCGGCATAGACGCGGTATTTGCCTCCCTCGTTGAGGACAAACCCTTCAACCGTGGCATCACGAAGCTTCTGGAGTTCCTTGCGAGCCGTTTCCTGATCGGCGAACTCGCCGAACAACAGCCTGATCATCGGCTCCTTCTTCTTGTTCCCCTCTTTCACAACCGGCGTAAGCCCTGCCTCCCGAACCTTGGCATTGTCCTTTTCCATGGCCGATGGCACGACATATTCACCGATTCGCAGAGTATACTCACCTGCCGCCGCTGCAGCGGAAGCCTTGACTGAGGACGCCTTGACTCCGGTTGCCGCCTTCTTCGCCACTTTCTTTGCAGCGGCAGTCTTCGGTTTAACAGGGGCGGCCTGCTTCGCCTCCTTGGAAGATGCGGCAGTCTTTTGTCTGTCATCCGTCTTGGCCTGAAGAGCCTTCTGTTTCGCCTCCACAGGGGCCTTCGCCTGTTCGGCAGGTTTCGGTTGTTCCTTCTTTGCCACAGGGGCCTTGGCAGGTTCAGCAGGCTTCGACTGCTCTTTCTTTGCCGGGGGAGCAGCCGATTTAACCGGTGCCGGAGGCTCGGCCTTCGCCTTTTCCGGTGTCTTCTGCTCTTGGGCCACCTTTGCGGGCTCCGGTTGACCCGTAGCAGGAGGGGTGACTGCCGCGGGTTTAGCCGGCTCGACGGGAGCGGACCCAGCGGGCTGCTCCGCAGGTCTCGGCGGAATCGGCTGTTTGACCTGGCTCGGCTGAACCGGCGCCGGAGCCTGGACTTCCTGACGAGGCTTTATAAGATCAGTGAAATAGAAAAGATAGCCGAATACCGCCACCAGAAGCAGTAGCACCAACAGGAGGAGACGGGTATTGCTCCCCCCACCCTTTGATGATGTATCTCCAGGTTCCTGATCAAATTCGATGTTCATCTGATGCGTTCCTCCTGTTAATGCCGTGGTCAGTGGTTATTCTTCTCATTGACCTTGGCCGATTCGGCGATGATCTTCTGGGCCAAATGACTTGGCACCTCTTCGTAGTGGGAAAATTCCATGGTGAAAAGCCCCCGGTCACTGGTCATGGATTTCAGGTCGTTGGCGTAGGAAAGCACCTCGGCCATGGGAACCACTGACCTGATGATCTGTGAATTGGCCTTGGGTTCGACGCCGACCACTTTGCCGCGTCGGGAGTTTAGGTCTCCGATCACGTCACCCATGGTCTCTTCGGGAACCGTGATCTTCATGTTCATCATCGGCTCAAGGAGTATCACCTTGGCCGTTTCCATGGCCTTTTTGAACGCCAGGGAACCGGCAACCTTGAAGGCCATTTCGGATGAATCCACGGTGTGGAAGGACCCGTCATAGACGGCGGCCTTGAAATCCACCAAAGGATAACCGGCCAGGAAACCGTCTTGGGAAGCCTCGAAGATCCCCTTCTCAACCGCCGGGATGTACTGGCGCGGGATGACGCCACCGACGATCTTGTCCTCAAACTGAAATCCCTCACCACGCTGCTGGGGAGCAAACTCAACCCAGCAGTCGCCGTACTGTCCTCTCCCCCCCGACTGCTTCTTGTATTTTCCCTGGGCCTTGACAGTGGCTTTGAAGGTTTCCAGGTACGGCACCTTCTGGGTCTTCATTTCCACATCGACATTGAACTTGCGCTTCAGCTTCTCGATGGTGACCTCAAGGTGTACCTGCCCCATTCCCGAGAGAATCAGTTCATGGGTCTTTTCGTCACGTCGCGCCTGAATCGTCTGATCCTCTTCCATGAGCTTCTGGAGAGCACCGTGAATCTTGTCTTCATCATTTTTCGTCTTGGGCTGGATAGCGTAGGAAATGACCGGTTGGAGCGGCTTGGCCGGCTCGAAGATGATCGGCTTGTCCTTGTCGCAGAGGGTATCGCCGGTAAGGGTTTCCTTAAGCTTGGCCACGGCCACGATGTCGCCGGCAACGGCCTGTTTGATAGACTTCTGCTTCTTCCCCTCCAGTTCGTAGATCTGGCCGATCCGCTCCTCGCAGTCGCGGACCGGGTTGTAGATGGTCGAGTCGGAGTTCAGGGTACCCGAGTAGACCCGGAAGATGGATATTTTGCCGGTGTAGGGATCCGACGTGGTCTTGAAGACGAGGGCAGAGAAGGGTTCCGTTTCATCGGGCTTGCGTTCCTCCATCTCACCGTTTTTGGGATTGGTGCCGACCACCACACCCCGGTCGAGGGGAGAGGGGAGGCAGTGGCAGATGTAATCAAGGAGGTGATGAACGCCGATGTTCATGGTGGCGGAACCGCAAAAAACCGGCGTAAAGGTATAGCGGAGCGTCCCGATCCGCAGGCCGTCCAGAATCTCTTCCCGGGAAAGTTCGCCGGTTTCCAGGTACTTCTCGGTCAGGGCATCGTAGGCCTCTGCAACGGTTTCCACGAGGATATCGCGGAGTCGCTGGGCCTCGTCCCGCTCCCCGGCGGGAATCTCCTCCTCCGTGAATGTTCCGGAACCATCCTTGGCGTAGCGGTATGCCTTCATGTCGATGAGATCAATGATCCCCTCGAAGGTTTCAGCTGCGCCCAAGGGCATCTGGACCGCCACGCCACGGGCCTTGAGAGACTTCTCCATGTCGTCGAGGGCCCGGAGGAAGTTGGCGTATTCGCGGTCCATCTTGTTGACGAAGGCGATGCGGGGCAGCTCGAACTCGTTGGCCCACTCCCAGACCTCCTCGGTCTGGACCTTTACCCCGGAGATGGCAGAAAGGATAACGATGCATCCGCCCAAGGCACGCATGCAGGCGCGGGTGTCTGAGATAAAGTTTCCGTAACCGGGGGTATCGACAATGTGAAGCGAGTAGTCATTCCATTCACAGTGGTCGAGGGAGGATGAGATTGTGATCTTCCGCTTGATCTCCTCGGGCTCGAAATCCATGGTGGACGTGCCGTCGTCGACCCGGCCGATACGGTCAATCATCCCCGTGGTGAAGAGTATGGCTTCGGTGAGAGAGGTCTTGCCTGCGCCGCCGTGGGCGACAATTCCGAGGTTTCTCAGCTTTGCGGTATCATACTTGCCCATACATCCTCCCGTGATGATAAGGTATAGGTCTGGCGACCTTTTGACTTCCGCGCTATCTCGTCATCTCACTCCCTGTTTCGTTCGTACAGTATCCGCAGTCCCTCCAGCGTGAGGTACTCCTCCACCGCCTCGATGGTTTTTGACTCGGGGGCGATCAGCCCGGCAAGCCCCCCCGTGGCGATGACCCGTGGAGTTTCCTTGCTCTCTGCTTTCATCCTGGCCACGATCTCGTCCACAAGCCCCACATACCCATAAAAGATGCCGGCCTGCATGGAATTGACCGTATTGCGGGCAATGACTGCCGGAGGCTTCACGATATCGACGCGGGGAAGCTTGCTCGCCCTCTGGAACAGGGCCTCCATAGATATGACAAGCCCTGGGGCGATGGCGCCGCCGCAGTATTCTCCCTTGCGGTTCACGTAATCAAAGGTGGTGGCGGTGCCAAAATCGACGATGACCAGAGACGTCTTGTACTTCTCGTAGCCTGCCACCGCATTGACAATCCGGTCCGCCCCCACCTCCTTGGGATTGTCGTACTGGATCGGCATGCCGGTCCTGATCCCCGGCCCAACCACAAGGGGACTGTAGCCGAAGTAGTTCCGGGAAAGCCGTTCCAGAACTCCGGACAGGGTCGGCACCACCGAAGAAATAATAATGGCCTTCACATCCTTGAATTCGATGTCGGCGCCACGGAAAAGCTCACGGATCAGGATTCCGTACTCGTCTGACGTTTTGGCCTTGTCGGTGGATATGCGCCAGTCACGCACAAGCCTCTGACCGTCATAGATGCCGAGAACGATATTCGTGTTGCCCACGTCTATGACGAGAAGCATGGGTTTACCTCCAGAACAGAAAGCACGGCGCCACCTTACCCTTCAATTGTCACATCCCCTGCCAGAACCCGCTCAAGGGTGCCATGAGCGGTTCTCAGCAACAGAGCGCCGATCTCGTCAATCCCCTCGACAGTCCCCGTCATATCCCCCTGATTGCCGCTTACCCGGACCCTTCTTCCCATGACGGCGCTCCGGCCAAGCCATGCCTGGCGGAGCGGAGCGTAACCCTCTGAACGGTACTGTGAGTAATGCACATCAAGAGACTCGAGAAGCGCCCGGGCAAATGAGAGCCTGGACACCTCATGCCCCGCCTCAATGGCCAGGGAACTTGCGGGATGGCGCAGATCGGTCGGGAACTGATCCCGCTGCATATTGATATTCACCCCGATGCCAAGGACAAGGAAATCGATCCGTTCGGTTTCGGCGCTCATCTCGTTGAGCATGCCGGCAACCTTGAAACCGTTCACGAGTACATCATTGGGCCATTTGATGACGGGTGCAAGCCCGGCAGAACGCTCAATGGCCTCTGCCACCGCAACGGCCGACAGGAAGGTGAGCTGGGGCGCGTGAAGAGGCATTATGGGCGGGCGAAGAATAATGGAACAATAGAGATTGACCCCGGCGGGCGACTCCCACTGCCTCCCGAGCCGCCCCCTGCCGCGGTTCTGTGCGTCGGCGATGACCACGGTTCCTTCGACGGCACCATCTTCGGCAAGACGATAGGCAAGGGTGTTAGTTGAGTCAGTTTCGCCGACAAAAACAAGAGATGTGCCGATCCTGGCTACGTTAAGTCCGACCGACAGTTCTGCGGGGGTGAGGATATCGGGAGTTGATACGAGACGATACCCCCGGGAGGGGACTGCCTCGATGCGGTAGCCGAGCCCATTAAGGGTCTTGATATGCTTCCAGACAGCCGTGCGTGATACATCCAGAGACCGGCTCAATTCCTCGCCGGAAACAACGCCCCCGTCACGGCTCCTGAAGATTTCCAGAATCTTCCGGTCGATCTCCTTGCTGCCGATTGCGTCGGGGCGTGGCAACTCTCCGCTCACTCAGCCTCCAGAAGCATCGAGATGTCCATGGCTCGGGCAGAATGGGTAAGCGCCCCCACGGAAATGATGTCAACCCCTGCCTCGGCAATTCCTCTGACTGTTTCGAGGTTTACCCCCCCCGAGGCTTCCACCAGGGCACGGCCACCAATGAGGGCCACCGCCTCAGTCATCGTCGGCAGATCCATATTGTCGAGCATGATGATATCGGCACCGGCCTCAAGTGCTTCGGTCACCTCCGCGATGGATTCGGTCTCCACCTCAATTTTCAGGGTATGGGGGATGTAGGACCGTGCCCGGCTTACGGCCCGGCTGATGCCGCCCGCGGCGGCGATGTGGTTCTCCTTGATGAGGACACCGTCATAGAGGCCGGTGCGGTGGTTGATTCCCCCGCCAACCCGAACGGCGTATTTCTCCAGGACCCGGAGCCCCGGAGTTGTCTTCCGCGTATCAACGATGCGAGCCCGCGTTCCCGCCACGGCCTCCACATACCTGGCCGTAAGGGTCGCGGTGCCGCACATGCGCTGAAGCAGGTTGAGAGCCACCCGCTCACCCTGGAGGAGGAGAGCGGAGTCGCCGGTAAGCTCGGCAATCAGATCGCCGGCAGCTAGCCGCGCTCCGTCCCCATGTCGTGCCTCAAAACAGACCGACGCGTCAAGGAACGTGAAGACCCGGGCCGCCACGTCAATGCCAGCCAGAATCAGGGGCTCCTTGGCGATGAGTCGGGCGCGGGCCGGACGGCTCCCGGGAACCACCGCCAGAGTCGTGATATCCCCGGTATGAATATCCTCCATGAGGGCGTTTTCGATGATCTTGTCTATGCCGGTCATGGGCTCTCCGCATCAGAAAAATTAAGCCTCTATATAGCACAGGAGACGGGAAGCCGCAACCGCAAAGAGGGCGCGGCTCGGGCTTCCCCCCTTGCATTTCCAGAGTCATGTTGTGTCGTATTGTTGACTTGACTCAATCACTGAACTACAATAGAGCGTTTTCGAGGAAAAACTGAATGAGCGACTCAACAAAACCCCTTCAAACCCGCACCCGCTTCACCCTTATCCAGAAACTCATCGTCAGTTATGTCGCGATGCTCTTTCTGACCACGACGGCCCTCGCCTTTTCGGTTATGGGGCTTTATTCCCTCAATCGTACCGCAAAGGAAATAGCGAAAACCGATCTTTTTATAATCGATTCCGCGAATCGTCTCCGGGAATCAATGTTGGCCCAGGAACGTATCGCGGGGAAATATGCAATCCTCAAGAGCGACGAATTCAAACTTCTCTACAGTCAGCGCCAGTCTGAATTCCTGGCAATTCTCGGCGAAATTGGCCAGCGGGACAACAACGGTCTCTTCCGCTCCCTGGTTGCCAGATACGATGCTTATCGGAAGGAAATTGAACGCGCCTTCGCCGCCAGCACCACTGAGCCCTTGCCCGCCAAAAAGGAGGCCGACGCCGTCGTAAGCCTGATCGAAGATCTTTCCTCTTCCCGGCAAAAGCTCCTTGGGAAAAAGCTGGCGGAAGCCGACCGGCGCGAGGCCGACACGGTAAAACTAACCCTCTTCCTGGCATTTTCAGGCTTTATCCTTGCTGTTACCGTAGCGGCACTCAACGTACACTCCATATCCACCTCCATAAGAAAACTCAAAAAGGGAATGCACCGGATAGCAGAAGGTGACTTCGATTACGACCCCCAAATTCCCATCGGTGACGAAATCGGTGCCCTGGCAGAGGATTTCTCACGCATGGGGAAAAAATTAAAGGAACTGGAGCAGATCAGCCTCGACGCAAGTCCGCTGACCCGGCTCCCCGGCAACATTGCCATCGAGCGAGTGCTGAACAAACTTCTCCAATCCGGTGAACCCTTTGCGGTCTGCTATGCCGATCTCGATAATTTCAAGGCCTACAATGACCGTTACGGTTACATCAAAGCTAGCGAAGTAATTAAATTGACCGCGGAACTGATCCACGATACAGTTCGTGAACTTGCCGGTGGCAACGCTTTCGTCGGCCATGTGGGAGGTGATGATTTCGTAATGGTTGTGGCGGCCGAACGGGGGGGCTCCCTCTGTGAAGCGGTCATAAAAAGGTTTGACGACTTCATCCGCAACCATTATTCGGCAGAGGATCTGGCTCGTGGCGCCATTGAAGGTGTTGACCGCTATGGCGTTTCCCGCACCTTCCCCATCATGAGCATCTCTGTGGCCGTCGTTATCAGTCAACAGGGAGAGTTCACCTCGGCGGTGCAGATAGCAAAGGCGGCGGCCGACATCAAGGATCTGCTGAAAAAATCTCCCGGCAGCAACTACCTGATCAACCGACGCAGGAATCCCCGATGACTTCACGTACGATCATCATACTTATGGTTACGGCTTGCCTCTCAGGCTGCACCACCGTCCAGAAGTCTCTGGAAAATCAGCGCCTGCGCACCACACAACAAGACAAGCTCGAGCAAGCGGTGAAACTCATTGAAAGGGGAAACACAGAAAAGGCCGAAACGCTCCTTGAGGAGGTCGTGGCGGCACAAGGAGTGCGGGGGATCACCGATGAAGCCCTGTTTCGTCTTGCTCTCCTGTCCATGCCGTCGGATCTGAATCGGGAAGATTTGGCCAATGCGGTAAAATATCTCGAACGACTTCAGAAAGAGTATCCGGTCAGCCCCTGGGCAACCCAGTCGTCATCACTTACCGACTTGCTCGCCGTCCTGCCGCGTCACCTTCAATCGACAACGGAACTCCGTCGTCAGATAAAAAGCCTTAGGGACCTGAACCTCTCTCTGACTCGGGAAAACAAGGAAATGAGGCTCAATATCGAGAAGATAAAAAACCTGGACCTGCAACTGGAGAAGAAAGTCAAACCCTAATACTTGTTAAATTAACCGACACAATTACTGGCCAAAATTCAAAAAACTTTACAGAAAAGTCTCCACACCCACCCACAACAACAGAACCCCTTGAAAATACAATGAAATATTTACACTAAATTCTGGCACTCTTGTTGCGTACTATTACGTGACCCCGTTCTTCTTTCAGCGATGTTGAAAAAAGATACCCCATTGCGGGAGTAGGCGTTCACATGACCTCCGTACCAGACGACCTCCGGATGTTCGAAAAGAAGTTCTCCATACTACAGGAAATATCGAATGCCTTGGTGGTTACGGACAACCTGAGTGCAATCGCGAACCTCATGCTCGACCTGGCCATCAACTACACAAGGGCCGAGAAGGGGTCTCTCATGCTCGTCAACGAGCGGGATGAACTCTACATTCTTGCGGGACGCGGCATAGATCTCAACCTTGTGCGAACCTACCGGGCAAAGATCGGCGAAGGGATTGCCGGGGTTGTGGCAAAGAACCGCACTCCCGTGCTTGTGGAAGATCTGGCCAACGAGCCGCGGTTCAAGGGGATAACCCGCGACCGCTACCGGACCAACTCCTTCGCATCATGCCCCATCATAAGCAAGAACCGGCTCCTTGGTGTCCTCAACATCAACGACAAGGTTGACGGAGCCCCCTTCAACGAAGACGAGTTCTCCCTCATCAAAATCATTGCCAATCAGGCAGCTATTGCCATGGAGAATGCCATTCTCGTCGGACAACTCCGATTCAAAGCCGCAGAACAGGAAGGGATCAACCGCAAGCTCATCGAAAGTGACGTGGTAAAGACCGAATTCATCACCCGGGTATCCCACGAATTGCGTACCCCCCTCAACTCCATCAAGGGTTCCGTTTACTACCTGAGGCAGTCCGAACGCCTCTCGCGGCGCGAACAGGAAGAGTTTTACGACATCATCTCCGGCGAGACGGACAAACTGATCGGCATCGTGGAAAACCAGCTTGACTTCCTCCGCTTTGAAGACGAGACGATGCTCATAAACAAGACCCTGGTAAGCCTCAGGGAGGTACTGAATGAAGTGTGCGGCTCAAAGAACATCAAAACCCTCTTTGCCCGCAAAGATATAAGCATTGATGTGGAGATAGGTGATGGACTTTCAGATGTAGTCGGCGACAGAATCAGGATAGTTCAGTTTTTCCTCAACATTCTTGAAGGGTTGAGCTACTTTCTGGAGCGGGGCGACGTGGTTCGCATTTCCGCCCGGGAGAACGATGACATTCACGTATCCATAGGACTTCCGCGCAGACTGCCCGAGAGCATCACCCCTTACCTTTTCAGTTCGAATCATCTGTTTCAGACCGATTCCCCCGACGAAAAACTCAAACTCTACCTGGCCCGGAAGGTAGTGGACATTCATCGCTGGGATCTGGTCGCGGAAAACACCGCCACGGGTCTCCTAGTTTCGCTTATCATACCAAAGAGCGCCCGCCAGAAGGTAGACGCCGTCGTCAATACAACCCTCGATATGTTCCTGGAGTTCATTGCCGAGGTACTCGATGTGAACATGTGCTCGGTGATGCTCTGCGACGACATGACGGGCGATCTCATGATCAAGGGCGCGAGAGGCCTCGACGACCACATGATCAAGCAGACCCGCGTGCGGATGGGAGACCGGATCGCCGGGTGGGTCGCCCTTGAGGGTGAACCGCTCTTTATCGAGGATATCGAGCAGGATCCCCGTTTTGGGAGAAAGAGCGTTCCCCAGTACAACAGCAAATCGCTCATTTCGCTCCCCCTCAAGGTGGGCGGCAAGGTCATCGGCGTCCTGAACCTCAACAACAAGCGCTCAGCCAGTCCTTTCACCGGGCGGGACTTCGATCTGGCCCAGGCGATGTGCGAACGGGTTGCCTACTTCATGGGCCGGGTCCACGGGGGGGATCACCAGGGGGACGAATTTCGGCAGCTGATGACCTCGTTCGACAGCCTCATCACTGCCGAAAAGAAATACCACAAGAAGGATCCCCGCCTCCCCGACATTGCCATGGGCATCGCTGCTCAAATCGGAATCGGAGAAGATGAGCGAAGGTCAATACTCTTTGCGTCGGTTCTCTACGACCTGGGGCTTGTGCTCCTCGAAGAGAGCATCCTGAACAAGAAGGGGAAACTCCTCCCCTCGGAAGAAAACACCCTCAAGATTCACCCTTACACAACGGTGGGGCTCCTGGATTCATTCGAATTCTCCGAAGAGATCAAGCGGGGGATTCTCCACCACCATGAACGGTATGACGGGACCGGTTATCCCGACGGACTGAAGGGAGACGAGATTCCGCTCATCTCGCGGATCCTGTCGGTTGTGGACGCCTATTGCGCCATGACGTCGGAAAGGCCGTACCGTCCCCGAATGGACATGGCCGATGCCCTTGCAGAAGTTCACAAGCATACGGGGACGCTCTACGACCCGAAGGTGGTGAAGGCGTTGGATTTCGTCGTTGGCGAGGGGGTGGAGTAGCAAGACCAGCGGACGGCTGTTCCGCCGTGCCAGTCACCAATCATGCGTTAATGCCGTGCTTCCTCATGAGATCATAGAGTGTTGGCCTGCTGATTCCCAACTCTTCCGCAGCCTTGGCGATATTCCCCTTGCTATTGGTAATAGCCCCCCTGATCATCTCCCGCTCAACCTGTTCCCTGGCTTCACGCAGGGTCGTCACCTCACCGATGCCTGCTTTTCGTGCCGAGGGTCGCTCGGTGAAGCCCAGATCGTCGGGCTCGATTACTGCCCCCGATGCCATGAGCACTGCCCGCTGAACCTTGTTTTCCAATTCGCGCACGTTCCCCGGCCAACCATAATTTTCGATGTATTCACGGGATGTTTCACTAAAACCTTTTATCTTCTTCTTGAACTCATTGACGCACCGCTTCAGGAAGAAATTGGCTAACAGCATAACATCATCGCCGCGGTTCCTGAGGGGAGGAAGCGTGACGGTTACCACCCCGATCCGGTAATAGAGGTCTTCCCGAAACCTCCCCTCTTCCATGGCGCGAACGATATCGACATTGGTGGCCGCTATGATCCGGGAGTCAATGGAGATATCCTCCCTCCCCCCAACCCGTTGAATGGCTTTTTCCTGCAGGAAACGAAGGAGCTTGACCTGGAGGTTGAGGGGAAGCTCACCGATTTCGTCCAGGAAGAGTGTCCCCTTGTGGGCATATTCCACCTTCCCCTGAACCCGGGCCATTGCTCCAGTGAACGCGCCCTTCTCATGCCCGAACAGCTCTGATTCAAGAAGATTTTCAGGGATAGCACCGCAGTTGATGGGGATGAACGGGCCGTCCTTGCGCAGACTCTGAGCGTGGATGGCGCGAGCCACAAGCTCCTTGCCGGTGCCACTCTCGCCGTGGATAAGAACAGAGATGTCAGAGGTGGCAACCTTCCTGATCGTCGAAAATACCTGCTGCATCTCGGCACACTGGCCGATTATCCCTTTGACATCCGGGCCGCTCCCCCCAAGGGCGCTCTGCAGGCGACGGTTCTCATCCTCAAGGGTCTGCAGGTGAAAAGCCCGCTTGATTATAACCTTGAGCTCATTCAGATCGATGGGCTTCTGGTAAAAGTCATAGGCCCCCATCTGCACCGCCTTCACGGCGTTCTCCTTCCCCTCGTTACCGGTAATGACGATCACCTTTGCGTCGGGGGCAATGCGAAGCATCTCACCGAGGCAGCGAAACCCCTCTTCTGAACTGTCCTCATGGGGAGGGAGCCCCAGGTCGAGAGTAACGACCTGGGGGCGGTGCTTGCGGAAGAGTTCCAGCGCCTCTGTGCCATCGGCGGCCAGATGAAGGGAATACTCCTTCCCAATCCCCCATCGAAGCTGACGGCGGATATCCTCGTTGTCATCAACTATGAGCAGCTTTTCCATCAATTGCACCTCAGATGAATTCCGGTTCGGTTATCCCGATCCGACCCTGATCACCGCAGTTAAACCATACGGTGAAAACCGTACCAACCCCAACGGTACTTGCCACGTCTATTCGTCCGCCGTGGGCCTCGACGATCTGCCGACATTGATAGAGGCCAATGCCGAGCCCTTTTTTCTTGGTGGTCTTGAACGGCGAGAAGAGTTGCGTCCGAAGGAACTCTTCCGGTATCCCGCAGCCGGAATCACTGACCCGGATGAATGGGGCGCTTCCGGCGCCGACCTCGACCATCACGGGCCCCTTGCCGTCCGTTGCCTCAAGGGCGTTCACCAGAAGATTCATCACCACTTTCTGAATCTCCTCTCGATCCACCTCCGCGGAAGTATCGCTACCGGTGACTGAAATCCCCCCGTTTCCCGGCACCATGGCCGCAGTGTCGACGGCGAGACGGTGGAGGTCGACCAGCTCAAGCTCCAGCGACCGTTTCTCCGGCAGGTTTTTTAGGCGCGAGATCAGCACCTTCATGCGGTTGACCGTGTTCGAAAGGGTGTCAAGCAAGTCGTCCTGAAACTCAGGGTCGGCAATATGCTCCCGACCGTTGTCCACTGTCAGCGACAGCGTGTAGACCAAATTCTTGAGGTCGTGGATAATGAAGGCCGAAACCCGGCCCATGACTTCCAGTTCCCTCGAACGGGCCAGTTGTTCGGAAAGACGGTAGTTCATAAGCGCCGACGCCGCCTGACGGGCAAGGGTCTTCATCAGGTCGTAGTCCTCGTAAAGATACTGTTCATTCTTGTTGACGGGCCTGCCGAGGACCAGCACGGCCTCCAACCTGTCGGGGCCGAAAAGCGGCACCAGGAACTGAATGCCATTGGCGGCGAAATAGGTTTCCTGCTCGGGAAGGCAAACGGGCGAGTCCTCCCGCAGATTGATAACCCATGACCGTTCGATCATGGGAGTCAGGACCGGATCATCCGGTCTCAGGACGGCGCCAGTGCTCGGGAGTTCGTGGCCGGCTGCCCAGTTGAACTCGTTGCTATCGGCATTGCGAACAAACAGTCCACCGCACCCCATGGCGAATATCGCGCAGTAGCCAGAAAGAATGGCCGCCATCAGTTCCTCCCCCTGCCGTGCCGAAGCCAGGCGATCGGTGAACTGAAGCCACTGGGTACGATAGTCGTACTTGCTCTGGTAGAAATTCTTGTGGATAAAGACCTTGACCTTGCGCTTTGCGCTCTCTGAAAGGAGCACCACCAGGAGGCAGATGCCGACGATAAACGCCCCCCCAAGTGCAAGTGTCTTCTGGTGTCCTTCCCCAAAATACCGGAGTCCCTCCCCCATAATCCCCAGAGCAACCAGGTAGAGACCCACCGCAAAGAGGACCACTGACTTGTACGCCATGCTTCTGGAGACGGCGATCCTGACCCCGTTGCCGCGAACCAGCAGGGAATAGAGCATCATCCCCAAGGCAAGGATGAAGACCAGGGACCGTAGCGGCATCAGGTTCATGTTTATAGTCCGGTAGAGGAGCCCCTGGCTGTAATAAAATATGAGCACGGCCAGGAAACTTCCCGCACCGATGAAGTCGAACTTGATCTTCCACCGCGACGAAAGCGAAGCGTTGCTGAACGTGGCCTCCAGATTGATAAGCGAGATCACAACGTAGACCAGGAGCCCGCAGTAGAAGACATATCCGGCGTTTGAGAGGAAAAGTATCCGCTCGGAATCAAAGTCGGGCGAGTAGAAAAACATTGAGCGCGGGAGTGCGAGGACAGCGGCGGGAAATATCAGGCTTGCCGTCAGGAAAATCCTCTGGACGATCGTGACGAACCGAACAGCCACGGTGCGGGCATGGGTGAGGCTGAAGGCGAGCCATGCCGCCGGCACAACCCCTTCGGCAATGAGGCTGTAACGCTTCCAATCGAGAGGATCACCGAAGTACCCTGCCACTGCGGCCAAATCGCAGAATTCAACGGACGCCGAGACCGCAATGGCCACCACGGACAGATAAGCGGCGATGGTGCGCCCGCTCCGCCAGAGCGTACACGAAACGTAGACCGCAGCCAGGAGCAGAGCTATCGATGAAAGGACGATCTGAATCATTCGTTACCCGTAACGCTACAGCCTCCAGAGCCTGATGCCAGCGGCACGGACCGCGGCTGGATCATAGATACCCTTCACATCCACGAGCACCGGCCCGTCCCCCATCAGCCCCTTGACCCCTTCCACAGACAGTTCCCGGTAGTCGCGATGCGCAACCGCGGCAACCACCGCAGCCGCAGGTCTCAACTCCCCGAAGGGGACGAGCCGGACGCCATACTCGTGGGAAGCCTCTCCCGCATCGGCCAAGGGGTCGTGCACCTGGACCTCGACGCCGTAATCCTCCAACTCGCGAATGATGTCGATCACCTTGGAGTTACGGAGATCGGGGCAGTCCTCCTTGAAGGTGAGTCCCAGCACCGTCACCGTGCAGCCACGTACGCAATGCCCCGCATGGATCATCCCCTTCACCGCCTGCTGGGCGATATACTTCCCCATGCCGTCGTTGATCCGGCGGCCCGCCAGAATGACCTGGGGGATGTAACCGATCTTCTCCGCCTTGTGGGTCAGATAGTAGGGGTCGACGCCGATGCAGTGTCCGCCCACGAGCCCCGGCCGGAACTTCAGGAAGTTCCACTTGGTTCCGGCCGCCTCCAGCACATCATTGGTGTCGATGCCGAGACGGCCAAAGATAATTGCCAACTCGTTCATGAGGGCGATATTCAGATCCCGCTGGGTATTCTCGATGACCTTTGCCGCCTCGGCCACCTTGATGCTCGCCGCCCGGTGAACCCCGGCCGTCACCACCGACTCATAGACCTGGGCGACGGTCTCCAGGGTCGCCGCATCCTGCCCCGCCACCACTTTCTTGATCTTCGTAAAGGTATGTTCCTTGTCGCCGGGGTTGATCCGCTCGGGGCTGTAGCCAACCGTGAAGTCACTGCCGCTCTTCAGACCCGACACCCTCTCCAGCACCGGCACGCACTCATCCTCGGTGACACCGGGGTAGACCGTTGACTCGTACACGACGATGTCACCCTTTTCCAGGGCCTTGCCCACTGTTTCCGATGCCTTCAGCATCAGGGTGAGATCGGGCTGGTTGGCCTCGTCAACCGGCGTCGGCACGGCGACGATATGAAAATCCGCCTGCTTCAGCTCGTCGATGGAATCGGTAAAAAGGATATCAGCAGCCTTCAGATCCTCCGTTTCCACTTCCCCTGTCCGGTCATGTCCTTCCTTGAGCTCTCTGATGCGCACCGGGTTGATGTCGAAACCGACCGTTTTCCTGACCTTGCCAAAAGCCACCGCCACGGGTAGCCCCACGTAGCCGAGGCCCACGACGGAAACCGTACGATTGAGTGAATTCATGAATGCTCCTTGTCAGTTATTGTCAGAGACAGCGTTGCCGGCTGTCACGCTACAATGAATATATTTTTACCAGACTGCACTATATCCGTAAAGAATTTCGACACAAAAAAGAAACTGCGTGACAAATGTAAACTGTTCCGACAGACAGACTCTGGTATACTCTGGGTCGAACCCAAGGAGAGACTCCATGCCCCTCAATAAATTCCTCATCGTTGCCGTTTTCGTTGCCATTACCGCTGCAAGCGCCCTAGCCGGCGACAAGCTGAAGCCCTATGCTGCAACTCCAGACCGGGTTCTCGTCATCTACAACGCCGACTGGAAAAACCGGAGTGAAGGGAGCGCCGCTGAACAGGATTCGCGGGAAGTGGCCGAGTACTTCGCGGCCATGCACGCCGACCCGAAATCCGGGAAGAAACCCTATCTCCTCGGCCTGAGTTGCCGTCACCCGGGCAAGAAACATCTGAATGACTGGGCCATCCGGGAAGCGAGCACCGATAACCGCAACGGCATCGCGTTCAGAGGCAAGGGCCCGGCCCCGGGCCGTGGTGAACTGATCCGTGATTCACGCAAGGTGGAAGTCCACATTTCAGAGCCGGACGCCGACTGGGAGACCCTCCGCATTTCCTGCCGTTCCGAGGTGACCGGAGAGGAAAAAGTCGTCCCCCCAATCTCAACGGCTTTGCAAATCAGCGGCATTCCGGCCAAACCGGGTAACGATGCCGTCTATCCTCCCCCTGCGGACGGCAAGGGCAGAAGCATCCGGCTCGACGCCACCAGGTTCTTTGCCGGAACCGTCACCGTTTCTATCACTTTGAAGAACCATGCCGGCACGGTGCTTCGAGACCTCAAGCTCCGCTACCATGACATCCGGAACTTCATTTTCTCCCCCACCGGTCCCGATAACATTCCCGACGACAAAATCCTTGAGGAAGATCTGCTGACACCAGTGAGAACGTTCCTCGAAGACCCACGAAATGCCCTTCCCGACGGCACACGCCTCAAGGATCACATTCTCTATATCGTCGTGGTGCATGGCGTCCCCTATGCGGGAAACGGCATCTTCGGCGTCGACCACGGCGTCACCTCAAGCTGGGGCGAACACGGATCCCTCACCTCTGTCGAGCAGCGGCTGCAGACCATCTACTACCCTTGGGCAACCCTGCGGCCCCCCGTAATCTCTCTCTACAATTCCCGGGGAAAAGACTCCGACAAGGGGGTAATCAATCACCTGATAACGACAGCCATGCGGAATCCCCTCGGGGGAGCCCGCTGGAATCCCTACATGCACCCCGACACCTACTCCTACCTGCAGAAAGGAGCGCCTCCCCCCACCTTCATCAACCTCCCTCCCTTTGAGCGGGAGCGTCGGGAAAAGAAAGGAGCCTTCTTCGCCTACGCCGTCTCACGCATTGACGGTAACACCCCCGAAGAGGCCAAGCGGCTGATTGACTACGCCGTCTACGCCTCGAAGTACCTTCGCTCCGAAATGGATGCCGAAGAGCGGGTCGACACCCTGAAACGCTTCTTGACGCCGAAGCTTTCTTCGCTCCTCGAATCGGCGGTCGTGGAGAAATCATCGGGGGGGAAAGAACTCGCTGCCCTCGGTTTCCCGATCCGAGAATCGGAGGGTGGCCAAGGGGTTCCCTTCATGGTCCGTCCCGCAAGCGACACAGCAAGCCCCGACAAATCCGGTACGAGAGACTGGCGGCGATCCGGATTCTACCCAGGTGGGATTGAACGCTTTGTGAAAAGCTCCAACGGCCTCAACAAAAAAGACGCCGGCATCTGGCAGCTCATATCTCAGGGAGTCACCGTTACTGCGGCAGGCTCGCCAGCCGGCAGCGGCGGTCCCCACATTACCAACACAACCTTCTGGGATAACCGGGTTCTGCTGAAATATCTCTTGCGCGGCAGAGACCTTGGGGAATGCTTTCTCCGTTCCACCTATCACGTGAACTGGTCCACGTCGCTGATCGGCGATCCCCTCTTCCACCCCGACCTGAACCATACCATCGTGGACGAGACCCCGCCGCGGGCGTCCAAGGGACTCGCTATCCAGTGGGCAGTCAGAGACGGCAAAGCCACTGCCATGGTCGGCACTGAGCTGGACTTCGATCCGAGCGCACCGGAAGTAGCCCTCATGAATGTCACCGTCACGGCAGCCGATACTCAGCCTTCCACAACCCGAACGGCTCTTTATTCGCGGAGGCCAACTATTGCCGTCACCGGCTTGAAACCCGGCAGCTCCTATCACTTCACCGCAGAACTGACCGATCCTTACGGAAATCGGTCCGTCCTGCGCGAGGTCGTCAGCGCAGCTCCCGGATCAGGGCAATAATCCTGCCGCGAACCTCATCAAAGCTTCCAGGCGGCCATGCGCCGTAACTCCCTTCCGCTGCAGAGGGTCCGGCGCCAAGGCTTGCCCTGATGCGCTCCAGTTCCCGCTCGACGTGGACACCCCGCCCGTCGCCCCGCGACTTAGCCCTGTTAATCAGTTCACGAAGTGCCAGGATATAACGGTAGTCGTTAATGCCGTCCCGGATCGTCTCCCAGACTGGTGTAGAGATCGGACCGGCAGCGCCCGGATAGGCCACCATGACCTCGGGACCGTCCAGCACGGTGAAGGGGTTGCCATTGCTCCCCTGGCTCATCTGGTAGGTCCAGGGAACAACGCCGTTTACCCCCCAGCGCCACGCGCCGAAGCCGAAAACATAACGGGTATAGCTCAGATTCTGCCCTGTCAGTGCCCCGTTAGGATAGATCCACCACTCATGCGCTGTTTTCCTGAGTCTGTCGGCCTCAGCATCGTCATCCGGGTCGCCGGTACAGATTACATCCACTTGCGGCCAAGGGCGGGTAATCAGGGTTCTGAAACCCATCTCGCGCACGATTCGATGGAGCGTTTCGCCGACGTTAGTGCGCACCTGGTCCCGACGGTCCGGCTCATCCACCACCTGGATCAACACCCGTTCCTTCGCAATTCCCCTTTCGCGGCACAGCCGTTCCAACTCGGAGAGAAGAGCCCGTAGACGCCGGACGGCCACCTCTTCGTCATACAACAGAATGCTCCCGGGATGTTGCGGCTTGGCTGTATGGAGCAGATGCCCGAGATACCAGACAAAGGGACCGGAAAATCCCTGACTGCGATATGACCCAAGGGCCGCCTTCAGCCCTTCGAGCACGGGTTGCCCCTTGTCGTCAGTGCGATAGAAGAAGTGGGAATGGGGATAGGCAACGTTCATGCCGTGGGCGCGGAAATCCCGATAGATCTCCTCTCCCCGCTTGACGAGGGTTCGCCTCTCCTCAGCGCTCCATCCGGGATTATCCAACTCGTAGAAGGCGTAATCCATCATCATGCCATAGCGGATGTCCGGATCCGGCAGCGTCAACGGCAGGACTTCAACCGTCAGTGGCAGTTCGGCAACCGTCCCTGCATGGTTGCGAACCATCAAGGCCCCACGGTAAATGCCGGAAACCGCACCTACAGGAATGGCAACAGTGATCCAGAAACTCCGCGTCTCATCATGACCGACCGTCACCGCGCCCTGTTCGATCAGCCGTGGTGCCCGACGCACCTGGAGCGCAGTCTGCTCCGCGTCCTCCCGAACCACTTCGTTCAAGTCTTTGACCACGCCACAGAGAACCGCCCCAGACAGTATCGAGCCACTGACGCTTCGCAGGGGCGTCACTTCAAGAGACACGACACCGAGATCCCGTTTCCCCCGCAGAGAAACCGCAACAGCCTGGGTCTCACCCCGTGCCAAGCAGATGCTCACCCCATTATCCACCGAACCCTTGCCAGGCACACTGTCACTGAAGACCCGCTCCTGGGGGCTATGGGCAAAGAGAATCCCGTCGTCGGTATCGACCCGAGCCGAGACCGAACGGATCGAATGGCTACCAGCCAGTGGTTGATCCGCAACACATCGGAACGGTTTGTACTCATACCCCTTTGCCACAAACCTCCGTCCAAGCTGGTTGCGTCGGAACTCGTGGAGGAGGTCGGCCACGACATGGCCGCCAGGGTCCATCACGCGTATCTGAACTGAATAAATGCCATCTGGAATGGAATAGGGACGTTCAGGATCAAGGAGGTCTGCCTGGTGGGGGATGTCGAAGCCGAAACTTCCCGTGGGGCCATCAAGCCGGCAGATAGTGTCCCGTCCGAGTGGCACCCCGTCACGGCGCAATTCCCCCTGCACTGTCAGCCGGTCATAGAGAATGCCTCCCGCATCGACCTTGAATCCGACAATCAGGGACGAGCGCATCTGTGGCTGCCGGAGGGTAATTACACGGTCACGGAGCTGGTAGGAGACAATATGCACTCCCGTTCGGGAACAACCCGAGACACCGGAAAAGAGGAGCACCAGAATCGCGCAGAGTGTACCGACTGCACAGAAACCAGTGCCCACATTTCTCTTCACTTGGTCCCCCGCAACAGCCCCGTTCCGGCCTTGCGGTTTATCAACACACTGTCAGAGCCGGTCAAACCTTCACCATTTTCGGCAACGACACGTATTAAGTGGAGCCCTGGGGCCATCAAGCAGGTATCCACACTCGTCTCGAAGGGGGGCTTCGTCATCTTCTGCACCAAGGTTCCGTCCACCAAAACTGAAACCGCCACTACGCCACCCGGGTTCCCTTTCCCCTTCGAGGCGATGAGTTCCACCTTGACCGGAAATGCCCCATCAACGGATGAACGGTCGGTTGGAGAGACGATACGAACGACTGGCTTGCTGTTGTCGATGGTGAAGTGCACCCGCTTCTCTGAAGCAGGCTTCGCCCCCCCCGTATAGCAATACAGAACTACCGAGGCGGGGCCGTCGGCAAAGAGCCGCGTATCGAGCTTGTACCCCTTGCCTCCCCACACGTAGGGCGGAAGTCCATACTCCCTCCAGGCGTAACGATCCTTCGCACCAGGCTCCTGGAGGTAAAACTCAACGAAATCCACAACGGAAGGGTTACTGACCCGCGCTTCGATGGAGATTTCCCCGTGAACTGTCGTCCCCTCCCTGGGCGAGAGGAATTCGATGGCAGGCGGAATGTCGGCGCCCCATGACACATCGGCCAAGGCAAGGCCTGCCAGAAGCATCCTCATTGTTAACTTCGCGGCCAACTTCGCCATAATTATATCCCCTTGCAACTGCGATACGCGTCAAGGTCAACCGGCACGGCCATGGCCGCCGGTGCCCGTTTTCCGGGTGCCCGAGTCAGATTGGCGGGAGGATGAACCTGCACGTACACCGTGTGAACACCCTTGAGCTGCGCAATGTCCCACTTCACCGAAACATTCCGGTGCTCCAGGGGAAGAAGCCGCGATATCGTCTCACGGCCGATTACTTTGCCACCTTTGGCAGGGTTGCCGTCATACACCGTCACCTCGACAGCTTCTCCTGTCCCGTGATCGTCCAGGAAAAGGCCATAATCTGCTGAGTTGCTGAAATTGCGAACCGAAGCAACAACGGCAAGTGACTGTGAATGGTCCTTGGCCCTTTCAAAACGGATAAAGGATTCCGAGGGAATCCGCACGTCCGGGGGATTCAACACCTTGACAATCCGCGAGAACACATTGTTGGCCTTGTCCGATTCAGCCACTCGGTTATCCGGATCCACAACGGCGTACACCGGCACGCCAGGATTAGCGGCCCTGCCCGCGAGCTTCCGTGTAGCCTTCCATTGCACACGGGCCAAACCGGTTCCCCCCACAGGTATACGCGATATCGTGTCTCTGCCGATTTCAACCCCGCCCTGTGCAGGATTGCCGAGATAGACAGCAACCGGCACGTTATGTGCCTCTGCTGCCCCCCGATTGGTCACCCGTGCGCTCACCGTAATCTCTTCACCCTCAAAAGGTGTTTCCTTGGAAAGCGTGATCGGCAGATCGTCGTGCCAGTTGTACGTTACCCTTACCGTTCGCCGGGCCTGAGACCCATCGGAGAAGGTTATACGGTTATCGCCCGGCCGCAGCGCCGGTAAACACCGAGGGTTATAGGCCAGCACCGATGCACTATCCAGGTGATAGGCGCCCACATCGCGGGGGGATTTCCCAGCGCGCATCCTCAGTCGCATCAGGTAAGAATATTTCCAGGGAACGTCCGTGGTCACCTGCTGGGTCTGGGCGGTTACTACCGAAGCCTTGACGGTCCCTGTCGCGTCGGCGCGCCAGAGGGAAACCCACCGCTTACCGTTGTCCGTTGAGATATCTATTGCCGCCGAATCTCCGGTCCCTTTGCGAAAAAACGACCCGGACAGTGTCGTCTCCGGTATGAAATAGGGGGTTTTGACCCGGTACACCAGCGAGGCTTCCTGCTTTGCATGTTGGGGGTGAAGGTAACCGGCTGCCGCATCCTGCCAGTCGATATTGGTAGAACTGACGAGCCCGCTCCGGCTTTGGGAGCGATCCTTGAAATCGCGGTGAAACGTGAACAGGCCGTTCCCGTAGAAAGGCGGCTCCCCAGCGGGTTCTTTTCCCCCCTCCTGGCCTCGATTGAGGCACCATTTCCCCCGGCTTTGCCAGTCAAGGGTCAGAACATCCCCCTTTGCCATGGTGAAGTCGTTCGTATAAACCGGCGAGCGGCCGTGCCCGTTCGGATGCATGGTCATGTAATAGTATTTCTTGCCGGCCTTGCGCGACGAACCGCGCCGCAGCATTGTCCAGAGCTCCACATTGTCGTTAAGCTCATCGAGGCTCGCAATGGTCCGGTTGTCCTTCAGGAGAAAATAGGTTCGCGTATCGGCGTCAATGTAGTGCCAGTCATTGTTGTAGTAGACTTCGGTCGCGGCATGGTTGCCGATATTGACGTGACGTGCTGTAAGCCCGGCGGTCCACCAGAGGGATTCCAGCACCGCCGCATAGGTTCCGCAGTAGCCGTAGCCGTACACATTCAGGTGTTCCAGCCCATCCAGGCTCGTCCCCCATCTGCCGTGGTAGCAGGAGTCCATGACAAACCTCCAGAGGGCCAGGGCCTTTTCCTCGGCAGTCATGCCGGGTGCCACCACGCCGGCAACGACTGACGCAAGACTTGAACAGTCAACCGAGCCACTGGAGCGGAGGCGGGGGGTGAGTGATTCACCTTCGTTCACTTCGATACGGATCGATGAGTTTTCAAGGGGAGCGTCGGAAGGCGTATGAATGGAGAAAGAATGCTGCTGCGCGGTGATAAGTTCTGAGTAGCTCCGATCACCACCTTCAAGGGTCAGGTCGGGCAGGACCGGCTTGCCTGAACAAGCCGCGCCCCCCATGATTACCAGGAACGCCGCCATGGCTGTCAACC
Source organism: Geobacter metallireducens GS-15 (assembly GCF_000012925.1). Classification (NCBI taxonomy): domain Bacteria; kingdom Pseudomonadati; phylum Thermodesulfobacteriota; class Desulfuromonadia; order Geobacterales; family Geobacteraceae; genus Geobacter; species Geobacter metallireducens. The sequence goes on from NC_007517.1 coordinate 2,235,252, forward strand.
GTATGCTCCGACACATAATTTTCATCTCCCCTTGCCCGTCACGACACTGAACTCAAACTGAGACTGTCGCCCTGCCAGCAGTGACTCAAACGTGAGGGTTCCCTGGGCACTCGCCGTGACCGTGGCAACCACCTTGCCGTCCTGCCGCACCTGATAGTCACGGCCAGGCTTCAGGTCGCACAGAAGCTGCCAAACCTTGCCGTTTCCGGAAAGCGGGTAACTCCCCTTGGTCAGGAAATCGGCTCCCTTGGCAAAAAGAACAGCCCGGTTACCGATGAGCGCCCCATAAAGCGAATCGTCTCGAGACTCGATCAGTACGGCGTCACTCCCCCCACTCCCCTTAAGGGATGGGTGAAGGACATGGAGGAAATTATCCAATTTGGCGTGCTTTTTCGGGCTCACCTCCACTCGCCAGAGGCCATACTGGTTGCCATCGCCATAGCTGTAGCCAAAGCCATAGCCCCATGGATAGTCGATGCGCCCGGCATCGTTATCCCGGTCAACGCCTTCAACTCCCATATGCCTGAACTCCTGGATAACCCGCGCACCGGCGGGAATATCAGCACCGGGGGACGACTTGATCGCCCTGACGCAATCCAGGAGCTTTGCCGGACTCTGTCCCAGTCTGGTCCTGCCGTCACAGAAGTATGCGACCCGGTCACTGAACGACTTGCCCGAGGCGTGGGCCGCCTGGGGCCAGACCGAGTAGCGGTCGAACACCTCACGGTTCGGGTCAGGCGGTTGATTGGTAATGATAACCGTCGGATGTTCCGGTAAGCCCGCTGTCGAAGCAACCTCGATGTCAATGGGGCCGTTATCCGTTGATCTGAGCGGCTTTCTGAGGGTCGTGGCCATGGAACCTCCCAATCGCCTAACCACTCGGTTATCTTTTTTCGGCAGCAGTGTCGTGCTCCGCAACTGCGAGCGCTCCTGCCGGACCGTTATCCGGCTTGTGTTCTCCGACCGGTGTATACCGCCAGACTCGTTGCCCACGGTCACCTTGGCACTTCCGTCAAACTCGGGGCGCGCCCTGAGCTGCAACAGCCACAGCTTCTTGAAATCAGGCTTTACCGCATCGACCCGGTCGAACACTACGAAATAATCGTCATCCCCTCCCGGTGAACGGAGATAGACGAATTCGCGCTGCACCAGGGAAACCTTCGCCTTGCTCTTTCCCGTGGTCACCGCAGTGGAGTTGTAGGCACGAGTGGCATCGGCGGCCGTGTAGACATAGCGGTCACTCCGCTCGAACCGGACCAGCCCCCCGATATCGCGGTAATTGCCGTTGGCAGTCCCGTTGTAGGTCCTCCCCCACTTGTCATCCCAATAGGTGGTAATGCGCTGGCCGCCGTCGTTGGCCCAGCCGCCGAAATCCTCATTCGGATCGTAGATCAGAAGGTTGTTGGTCGAAATGGTACGGGTGAAAAAATTGGCCGCCTGAGGCCACCCCGGATTTTTGTCCCGCAGGGGTCCCCCCTCGTACCAGCACATGTAATTTCCCGACCGTGCCAACGCCAGTTCCTCTCCCTTGGCGATCATGAACGCCAGGCTATCGTGGTGCATGTGTCCATGGTAGTAGAAAGGCTCTGCCTTGAAGAGGGCATACGTGGCATCGGGGTCATTCCAGGCACTCCGCATGGCCACCCACCCGATGCCGGCTTTCTTACCGAAACGATCCCGATCGATTTCTCCTGCACGTTCATCCCACCCCAGAGCTTCTGCCAGGGGCAACCCGACTTCCTTGGGACCAAGCGGGGGAATCGTTTCATCGAGGAGCACAAACGAGACGGGGTTTTCTGCTTGATAGGGTATTCCTCCAAAGGCCTCCTTAACCAGCCACATATAGAGGCTTGCCGTCTTTTCATCACCCTTGCGGCGGTATTCCGCAGCGGTGATTGCCATATTTGTCGCCATTCCTTTCCCAACAGAACCATAGTCTGTGGTGGTGGCAGTCCAGTTATCATGGAAGGTGGCAAAGTAACGGAAGGCCTTGCCGGTCTTGGCCCGCTCTATGGGAAAAGGGAGCAAGGCCTGGATAAGATGGTTGGGAAGCCGTGCAAAGACTTCCTGATCTAAAAAAAATGACGACCTTGTTGCCGTCGACAAGGCGAGGAACGGATTGAATGTCCCTCCCAACTGGAAAATATAATAGGTCCCGTCGGCAAAGCCGCCATCCTTGCCGGCAACTTGCTCCATGGCCAAGTTGTCCCGTAATGTCTCTCGAATGGCCGTTACGAGGAGTTTTTCCGCGTAGGCGTCATCAATCCCGTCACCATAGAACGCCAAGGCAGCCACGATCCCCTCGGGTCGCGGAGAAGCCCGATAACCATAAGTTTTTTCATTGTGAATTCTGATTTCCTTTCCGATCCTCTTTTTGCAGAAATCCACGAACGCCCGCTTTTCCTGCTGTGTAAGCGCCCCATGGGCCCAGTCGTACAGAACCGCAAGATCATCGGGCGCTGCCTTGCTTCCCCCGCTTATGGCGTCCGTCAGAGCCTTGGCGGCCATTCGGCCATAATCGTTACGGGACATCTTCGCCCCGTGCTCGGGCCCGATCCCCATGGCGTAGAAGAGCGCCGCCTGCTTACCTCCCATTCTTTGGTGCATCAGGCTCCACTGCTTCGCCTTTGTCGTTAGCGCCTCTGTCTTCAGGGCGGGGATCCGCTCCGGCGTCAGATAGATCCGCGGATGCCCCTTGCGGATGGTGGCAACGACCTTTTTCGCCTCACTCTCAGCCCAGGAGCGGGTTGATCCTTCCGACTCCGAGGAGGCAGTTTCACGGCATGCAAACAGAAGCACGGTGAGAGACACCGTCAACAGTAGAGTGAGAAACCATCTCGCGGCAATGGACTTAGGCGCCATTTTCATCATGTACCTCCTGCGGCGGCCTGGTAGGTCCGCTCCTGCTCCTCGCACAGCCTGCCCCAATCGTAGGTAAGGGCGCATTCCCGCGCATTCCGCTCAAGTGCTTCACGCAAATCCCTGTTCGCAAGGACGGACATGACCTCATCTGCAAACGCTTCGGGGGTGTCGGCAACAAGTATATTCCTGCCATGCTCCACCGCAAGCCCCTCGCATCCCACCGAGGTTGAAACAATAGCCTTTCCCATCCCCATGGCATCAAGGATCTTGAGCCGCGTACCGCTGCCGATCCGGATCGGCACCACCACCACCCGTGCCTCGTCCACATAGGTGCGGATATCATCCACGAAGCCGGTCACCCTTACCCGCGGGTCGCTGGCTGCGGCCTCGGCAATCTCCCGGGGCGGTGCGGTTCCCACAAAGATCATGGTGGCGTCGGGCTGCCGCTGCCGGATCAGCGGACAAATCTCGCGCCAGAAATAGAGGACTGCATCGCGATTGGTGTGGACATCCATGTGCCCTAGCCAGAGCACGGAATTTTCCACAGGTGGCCGTCCAATGGGCTTGAAGAACTCGGTATTCGTCCCGTTGGGCACCACGGAGATCGGAATGGTTATCCCCATGCCTACGAGAACATCACGGTCCAGCTCAGAAACGGCGATGCACCGGTCAAAACGGTTCACCATCTCCTTTTCAAACCGGCAGAGCCTCTGCCACTGGAGTTTCAAGAAAGCCCGCTTCAGCGTACTCGGGTCCGATTCCGCCCAGCGCTGCAGTCTGATCGATTCCACATTGTGATTGACCAGGATTTTGGGGAGATGGAAGAACTCACTCAGGTAAACCGACAGGGGGAGCAAGTCCACATGGACAAGGTCAATCTTGTTGTTCGCAATGATCTCCCTGATCTTGGCCCGCATCGCCGGGGAGTCGTATTTGGACGCCACAAAAGGGAGGTCGGAAAACAGGTTGCAGCCGAGCGAAAAGGCCAGTTTGGCGCGGGACTGATCGACCGGAATCGGGAACGTGTGCACTTCCTTGCAGAAACTCTTGAGGTGCTCGATGTGCTCAGGCTTCAGCTCGTGTTCCGGCTGCTGGATAAAGGTCACCAAGGTCACGTCATGGCGTCGCGCTGCATCCCGCAGCGTGTGATAGGTGCGCAGACTGTGGCCGTTGATGAGGGGATAGGGGCTCTTGGTGGAGAGGAACAAAACGTTCATCCGATCGCTCCTCCTGCTCCGATCATACCCCGGTAGATTTCGATATAGCGCTGCGCCATGGTATCGGCAGAGTAATGCACTTTCACGCGTTCGTATCCTTTCAGGGCCATGCAGCGGGCCTTGTCCGCCTCGTCGTGGCTGCGGATTATGGCTTCGGCAAGGGCCGGGACATCACCCGGGGAGACAACAACACCGGTGACACCATTATTAATTACTGTGGCAATCGCCCCCACATTGGTGGCTATGGCTGGAACCTTTGCCGCCTGAGCCTCCAGAAGGGCCATGGGAAGACCTTCACTGAGGGACGGAAGAACAAAGAGATCGAAGCGGGGCAAAATGGACGGAACGTCATCCCGCTTCCCCGTAAAAATAGCAGTTTGTTCAATCCCCTCTTCCCGAGCCAACTGCTCAAGGCGCCGCCTCTCAGGACCATCCCCCACCACAACACAGACGACATTCGGGATCGATTTGCGGACGCTCTTGACAGCCTGCAGCAAATGACGGTGCCCCTTTTCCTCCGTGAGCGCCCCCACTGTACCGATCACATAGGAACTACCGGCTACCCCCAGCACATTTCCTGCATCTGCCTTGGTCGGCAGGCTTTCGAAACGGCTGAAATCGACCCCGTTGTCAATGACCGACAGCCCATCCCTACCGATTCCCAATACCGCAAGCCGATCGGCAATTTTCGGAGATACGGCAACCACTCGATCAGCCTTCCTCACCAGCATGGCATCGAGAAGAGCATAGAGAAACAGTTTAAAACCGGCCCTCCGCCCATGATTGGTGACGATCCAGCGGGCGCCTGACAGCTCCGCGGCCTGCCGAGCGTAGTAATTGCTCTTGTAATTGTGGGAATGGATGATCTGCGTCCCGCTCTTCCGGATCTCCTCCGTCAGGATGCCGACGACTCCTGCGTCGAAACGCCCTCCGCACGGGACAACCAAGGTTGGCAGCCCCGCCCCGCGGGCAGCCTCTGCCAATTCCGTATTCGGATTTCGGCTGTTCTTCAAAGCCGCCACGGTCACATGCATGCCGAGGGAACGGGATTGTGACGCCAGTTCGAGCAGCACCCTCTCGGCGCCGAAAAGGCCGGAGGTACTTATGAGGTGTAGTATATGGAGAGGCTCCACTGTCAACAGCTCGGGCCGGTTCAGAAAAAAGAGGTGAGAGCCGGAGCCAGGGAATTCATGTAGCGCGTCGCCACATCCCGCGTTGCATCCACACTCCCCCGCACCGGAACATGCAGTTGTACCTGGGCGCCGCTCGGACGCTTGAACTGCATCTGCTGTTGAAGCATCTCCCATCTGAAAGTCGAATACTTACCGGTCATCCGGTCGCCGGAGAGATAGAAATAGTAGATAACCCGTACCGGCTCGGCATAGCCCAGCACCAGCCTGTTGAGGTCGATCTGCTCTTGCTTGCCACCCGCGAGCGTCACCGTAATCGGGACAATGCGCTCATCGAGCACCTTCATGCCGACGCCGGTATTGCACGACTCGGGGTTGTGGAACCCGATCTTGTTGTCGGGATAGTACACGAGAGAGAGATACACATGCTCACCCTGGGGGCTCGAATAATCACGACTCAGGATGTACTCGGTCTCCAGGATGTCCTTCACCCGGTCCTCAACGGTGTAGGGGGTTCCCCGCCACTCCCCCACGGTGAAGGGGAAATCTTCGAGCTTGACCGTAACCGGCTTGTTGGCCAGGTGGTTGTCGAGGAAAACAAATCCCGACGTGGCCAGGAGCAGTAACAATAGTGTGATAGCTCTCATTCAGGACGCTCCAGCACTCGCATGATGCCGAACAGCACAGCCATGCTGATAAAGAAAACCGCCAGCCCCGATGTGGTGTGAAACCAGTGTTCCGGCGACGCCCATTCTCCCCCCAACGTGTCGGCCACGAAGATCAGGGTGCAGACCCTCAGCACGTTGGTTGCAATGGCCACCGGCACCGACAGGGAAAAAAGGAAAAGTTTTTTGCCGATGCCGGCCTGCAAAAGGTAGGCGAACAGGGCCCCCATGGCCATGAGCGCGATGAGGGAGCGAATGCCGCTGCAGGGGTCCCCCACCGAGAGAGTGGCGTTGGTCAGGTGGATCACCGCCCCTTCGCGGACAATGGGCATCCCGGAGCGCTCCATGATTGCCGTACCAATATTGGCAACCATCATTTTGAGGGGAAATGAAACAGCAGAGATTACCCGCATCGGCAGCGGAAACATGAAGGCGAGGAACCCCAAAGGAAATGCAAGTTGCCTGGTGATCGCGGGGCCGTAGAAATAGAGGCAGAGGCCGACGGCCAGGGCCATGATCGAGAAGCCGGACGTAAAGAAGGTGTGGGTCCACACGCTCGCCACGTGGGTCAGCAGTGCAGCGATGATCAAACCCAATCCTAATCGTGAACTCGACCGGGGTAGTCCTGCCAGATCCTTGCGCTTCATCCAGACCAGATAACCGCAGATGAAGGGAATCAGGTATCCGTGGGAATAATGGGAATCGGGATTGTCATAACGCTCCACGAGCCACAGGAAGGTATCGTGGTAGGCATAGATGAAAAGCCCCAGGCACACAAGCCCCAGAATCATTCCTTTTCTGTCGGGCAATAAACTATTTTTTGCGGCGATTTCCATTGAATTACCTCTCATACCCAATAGCTTTCACCACGAAAACACGAAATTGGGAAAGCACGAAAGAAAACCCCTTAAATCTTCAAACTTCATTTGTTTTTAGACCTTTTTTCGTGCTTTCAACCTTTCGTGCTTTCGTGAGAAGGTTGTTTGGTTCAATTCTTCCCCGACCACAATCTGCAATACAGTTCCTCGTGCGCTTCAACCATGGCCCGCACCGAGAATCGTTCCTCCGCCACCCGTCGGGCTGCTGTCCCCATGGCCTGGGCGCGGGTCGGATCATCCAGAAGCGCCCCGACAGCCGCCGCAAGGAGGGCCGAATCGGCAGGGGGCACCACCAAGCCGGTCACGCCGTCCTGAACCAGTTCAGGGTTCCCCCCCACACACGTCGCCACGACCGGCTTGCCGGCAGCCATGGACTCCATGATGACATTGGAAAGCCCTTCGCTCGTGGAACAGAGCACCGAAACATCTAAGTGCGCCAGGATCGCCGGGACATCGCCCCGTTTTCCCAGAAAATGGATCCGCTCCGAGAGACCGAGATCCCGTGCCTGCCGTTCACAGTCGGCCCGAAGCGCGCCGTCTCCCACCAGGATGAAGTGAACGGCGCTTTGTTTCCTCGCCACTCGATCCGCCGCCTCGATGAAGTAACGATGTCCCTTGATCTCGAAATTCATATTTGCCACCATCCCCACCAAGGGACCAACAGCCGGCAGACCGAGATCAGACCGGGACGGCAGCGGAGACGTGGCACCTTCCAAAGTTCCTTCCTCCAGGGCATTGTAGATGACCTCGATCTTCCCGGCGGGAAATCCCTCCCTGGTGACGGTTTCATCTTTCGCTGCTTGGCAGACGGCCACAAGACCATCGCAGGATCGGGAGGATACCCGAAAAATCCGGTCATACACCGGCTTGCGCTTGAACCCCAAGTCCCGCCTCGATGTCATCCAGACCGGCACTCCGGCAAGCCGTCGCGCCAGCCACCCCATCACCTCAGCCTTCTCGAAGAAGGTCTGGATAATATCGACCCGCTCTTCCCGCGCCAGGCGGGCAATACGGAGCATCTGCCCAAATCCTGAGGGGGAGTAGAACTTGCCCGTCGGAAAATGGAACACCCGCGCTGGACCAAGTTTCCCGTCCTTAAGAGGAACCGCGCCCCGTGGCGCAAGCTGAACAACCAGGGGTCTGAAACGGGACGGGTCGAGGGACGACGCCAGGATGCCGAGCTGCTTCTCCGCTCCTCCCTGCATCGGTGAACCGCACGGGGACAGGAAGGTGTCGATGATGTACATGACCGTAATCGGACGATCACAAGCTTTCTGCTGACCGGATGCATCACCCATGGGGATTCTGCTACGCCTCCGCAACCTTGCCGCCAACCCTTGCCACAAGCTCCCCCATCGCCCCGAACCTGAAATCACCCAGAAGGCGGTCCAGACGCCTGCCTGTCTTGCACAGGTTCACATAGTGCCTGAACCGGTAATCGTGCCGAATCGGAATTCGCGGCTGTTCCGGGTCCAACTCCCAGGGGTGGAGATAGAACACAAGCGCCCTCCCCTCGCCGTTGATCCGTTTTGCCAGATAGCGGAAGAACGGATAGGGGAAGAGGCGGAAATAGCCCCCGCCGGCAGCGGGAATGTTCTTGCCGCCGAACCTTACCGTAGACAGGGGCACCTCCACCAACCCGTTGTCGAAGCGGAACGGAGAGAGCGATGAGCCGCTGAAGCCGTACCGGTCATGGAACGAGGTGGGGAACACGCTGGAGTCGTAGGTGAACCCCTCGTCAACCAGCACGTCGAGAGCCCAGGGCGTTTCCGGATTAACGGAAAACGACGGCGCCCGGTACCCCCGCACTGCCATTCCTGTGAGCCCCTCAAGAATCTCCTTCGAGCGCCGAAGATCCCGGCGGAACTCCTCAGGGGTCTGGGTGTAGACCAGTTCATGCCCATAGCCGTGGCTGGCGATCTCGTGCCCTGCATCGGCAATCTCCCGCACGAGATCGGGGCACCGCTCCGCAACCCATCCGAGAATGAAGAATGTTGCCCGGGTCTGGTGGCGCCGCAACAAGTCCAAAATTTTGCGGGTATTGTTCACCACCCGCAGGTCGCACGTATCCCAGCTGTCGGCGGCAATGGCCCCCTTAAGGTTCTCCACCTGGAACCAGTCCTCTATGTCGAAACTAAGGGCGTTTAGCATTCAAATTCTTTCACCACGAAAACACGAAATTGAGAAAACACGAAAATAAACCCCAAGACCTTTAGCCTCTTTGTGTTTTATGCCTCTTTTCGTACTTTCAACCTTTCGTGCTTTCGTGAGATGTTTGTTCTTGATTCACATAAACTCCGCAATCTTCCCGAGAAGCTCCGCCGCAAGCTCGATCTCTTCAGGCGTATTGTAGATATAGAAGGACATCCGCGCCGTCGGCCCGATGCCGAGCCGGTCATGGAGCGGTTGAGCGCAGTGGAAGCCCGAGCGGATCATGATGTTCTCCCGCAGGTTCAGCACCTTGGCCACGCCGTGGCACCCCATCCCCTTGACATTGAAGGTGATGACGGAGAGCCGGTCCGTGGGATCGAGGCTGCCGTATAGTTCTACATTGTCGATGGCCTTCATCCTCTCCAGGGCCAACGCCATCAAGGCCTTGTCGTGGGCCAGCACGTTGTCCATGCCGATGTCGTTCAGGTAGTCGATGGCGCTGGCCAGCGCAATAGCACCCTCGATGTTGGGCGTTCCCGCCTCATAGCAGGTGGGGGGTTCCTCAGGAACATAACTTCCCAGGTGGGCCTCCTTGATGGTGCTCCCCCCCATGAGATACGGTTCCATCCGCTCATAGAGCTCTTCCCGCACATAGAGGACGCCGATACCCGAGGGCGCCAGCATCTTGTGCCCGCTGAAAACCAGGAAATCGCATCCCATCGCCTTGACGTCGATCTCCATGTGCGGCGCCGACTGGGCCGCATCAACCAGTGTCAGCGCCCCGTTTTTCCGCGCCTCGGCTATCACCTCTTCCACCGGATTGACCAGACCAAGTACGTTGGAGACGTGGGTCACCGCGACCAGGAGCGTCGGTTTCAGCAATTTTTCCTTCAGATCCGCCACATCTATCCGCCCCTGGGCGTCGATATCCACATAGTCTACCTTCCGTGAACGTCCCCACGGAAGGAGATTCGAGTGGTGCTCGGTAACGGTGGACAGAATCTGCCCCTCCCCCTTCAGGCAGGTGCTTACCAGATTGATCGCTTCGGTCGTGTTCCTGACAAAGACGATTTCCCGCTCGTCGGCATTGATGAAACGGGCAACGGTCCGGCGCGCTTCCTCATAGAGCTCCGACGACTCCTGGGAAAGGGTGTGCACCCCGCGGTGGATATTGGCGCAGTGGTTCGCGTAGTAGTTCGAAAGCGTATCGATCACCTGGCGAGGCTTCTGGGTCGTGGCGGCGCTGTCGAAATAGACTATCGGCTTCCCGTTGATGCGCCTCTCAAAGATGGGGAAATCTCCCCTGATTTTCTGAATGTCCATCGAAAAATCTCCTTCACTACTTCAGCATTACAGCCTGTCGTGCCCCTTTGCCTTGATAAACCGGAACTTCCCGCCATCCTCGGCCTTGATGGTCTTTACCGCGTATGCCTTTACATTCGCCTCAGTATCGAAGAATTCCCGGAAATCCCTGGCAATCCCCTCCCGGTCGACCTCTTTACCTTCAACCGGAACACACAGCAGCTCATACCGGCCGGCCGATTTCTCCGTTAGCTGGAAGTTGTCGATCTCTTCACGCCGATGGAAAAAATCGAACACCTCGTCGCTGGTGAAAAACCTCCCCTGGGAGTTGACCAAGGTGTCCTGCACCCTTCCCTCCACTTCCAGCCGGATCCCTCTCCGGCCGCATCCGTGGTCATCCTCGAAGTAGCGGCCAACATCCCCGATCTCGTATCTGATCCACGGCATGGCCCTGTTTTCCAGATCAGTCACGTAGAACTTGCCCAGTTCCCCCGGTGCTGCGGCCCGATCACCATGACGGACCTCCACATGGTAGAGATCCATGAAGAGATGGACCCCTTCGTGCTTCGGACAATCAGCGGCCATGAAACCCAACTCGCTGCAGCCGTAAGTGTCATACACCTCGCACCCGAACGCCGTGGCGATAATCTGTTTCATGTACGGGGTCAACGAACCGCCGAAGGGCTTGATGACACCGACGCGGGGAGCGGAAATCCCCTTGTCGAGAATGTACTTGGCAAACGTGTACAAATAGAGAGGAAGCCCCTCCAGCAGGTGTGGCTGATAGCTCCGGATAGAATCCAGATAGGAAACAATGTCGCTTTCCGGGATATTGGTCCCCTCCGGACCGAAGGAAGGGAGCGTCACCCGCTTGTACAGGTCATGACGCATGCTGTAGAGCCCCTCGTACACATGCCTCCCCGCACCGCCGAAATCACCTTCCTTAACCAGTGAAACCAGCTTCTTCGTGGAGAGTTTCTCACCCTTGGGCCCGTCATTGATCCCGCAGATGGTGGTGCACATGTGAGGAGGAATCTCCATCCACTTCATCCCCATCCTGTGGTTGCCGGCAAGACGGTGGGCCCTGATCCCCGCGGCCCAGTTGAGGGTCGACTTGCGAAAATCGTGGATACCCATGATCTTGCGCGTCGTGCCTGAACTGGCCACATACTTCCAGCGGTTGCGGTCCATCCCCCCGGCCGTAATCCCCTCGGGGAAGTTGGCCATGATGTCGTCCTTGGTGGTCGGCGGAATCCGCTCGATGTCCTCAATGGACTTGATATCTTCGGGATGCAGCCCGATCGAATCGAACCGCTGCCGGTAAAACGGGACATTCTCGTAGGCATGGCGGACAATCGTCTGAAGCTTCGTCAACTGCATCTGGCGCAGCTGTTCAAGGCTCAGCCGTTCCGATTTCAGCATCACCTTGTACTCGTCCCATATTTTGAGGTCCGTAAACCGCGATGCGGCCGGCATGACGAGCTTGTTCATGATCAGAGGGTATACCTGCATGGCTCTACTCCTTTTCTACTTCATAAAGGCTTTGATCACGAAAGCACGAAATTGAAACCCGAAAAACAAAGTAAGGTTCGGAGAGTTTGTGCCTTTTTTCGTGCTTTCGACCTTTCGTGCTTTCGTGATTAGTTCTTATTTGCCTTTATTCGTGTGTTCAAGTCACTTGCGCACCGTCTCCCACGTAACCATCTTCTGCCCAGCAAGGGTTTTGAAAAAAGCAATAAGCGACGCCGTATTCACGATGCAGAAATAGAGCGGCACCGCGGCGGGCTTGAACTTCTTACCCACCCGGTCAGCCCCGAGACCAAACAACGCCAGCAGATAGAACGCCACCTGAAGCACAAAGGTAATCACGTAGAACTGCCTATCGAGCAGAAATGCATTAGCGACCAGCAGCCCGATCAGGAAGAACGGAATCAGCCACCGGAGCACTTTGTGGGAAAAGAGCTGAAAGGCAACAAACGGAAAACGAAAAGGGTTCAGAAGCCCCCGGGCGAAGAGGATGCCCCGCATGGCCCGGGTGATGACCCGGATGCGCATCCGGAACTCCTCGTGGGACTTCTCGGTGGTCTCTTCGTAGGCCACTGCCTCCTGCTCGAAGACAACACGGTACCCGCCCCGGATCACCATGAGGGGCTCCACCAGATCGCTGATGATGTCGCCGGGAAGCGGCACATAGGCCGCCTTGCGCACCGAGTAGATGCAACCGCAGCACCCCGAGATGGTCCTGATCCGGGTCTGCATGCTTTTGATGAAGTTCTCGTACTTCCAGAAAAGGATCGAGCCGGTCCCCACCGGTGCCCCCGTGGGGTTCACGTACTCGTAGCGGCCGCTCACGGCCCCCACTTCAGGGTCGTTGTAGTTGCGGACCAGCTTGCGGATGGCGTCCTTCTCGTAGACGGTCGTGGCGTCGGAGAAGATGATGACATCGCCGGTGGCCGCCTTAACCGCCTCATTCTGGGTGGCGGTCTTCCCAACCCTCCCCTCGACCCGCTTCAGAACCACCCCCTGATCGCGGAACTCGCGCACGATGTCGTCAGTGCGGTCGGTGGAGCCATCGGAAGCCACCATCACCTCAAGCTGTTCCCAGGGATAGTCGAGCGCAAGTACTTCCGTCAGCTTCTTGCGGATATTCTTCTCCTCGTTGTAGGCGGTGATCAGGAAGGTTACACGAGGCGTTATGTCGCGCCGGTCCAGAGGCCGTTTCACAAACAGGCCGATGAGGGGGATCAGCAGCGCGTAGCCGAAGTAGGTATAGAAAATCGTGACAACCAGCAACCAGAAAATCCATTCACTCATGACGCAATCCTACTGTTCGGGAAATGGTCCATTTCAGGGGCAGCGGGAACAGCCACGACGTCAGTCACAGAAGCCGCAATCCGAGCGTTGTGCTGGTCAACCAGTGCCCAGAGCACCCAGTAGATGCCGCCAAGTTGAAGATACGTCCATCGGTCGCCGAAAAAATTCGAGACAATCGATGCAATCACGGCACAGACGAAACCAAACCCGAATGCCTTTATGATCTCTTCATCACCATTTTTGTAAAGCTTCCAGCCACTGCGAAGAGCAAGAACATACAGCCAGATATACAGAGAGAGGCCAATGACTCCCTCCTCTGCCATGAATTTAATGTACACGTTATGGGTATCCCAACCGGTAAGATACTGGTATGTATTGTATCCTTTGCCGGTTATGGGGTTCTCGTAGAAATACCCCAAAGCCTTTTCCCAGATTTCGGTCCTCTTTGCCGTTTCGAGCTGCATGCCGCCGACCTCAACGACATCAGTACGAGCGCCGTCCTCAACGATGGTATTCTCAATCCTGTCCACAACCGATGAAGGAAGGATCGCTTTCCAGGTTATGAGGAATGCGACAATGACAATGAGCAACCTGCGTTCCTTGACGAATGCGATAAAAATGGCGGTAAGGAGAATAGCTACGTAAGCCCCCCGTGAGTAAGAATAAAGAGCGCAATAAGTGCTCCCTATCATGAAGAACACATAGGCGATGCGGCGTTTGACATTCTTGTCGATGATAAAAAGGCCAAGGACAAAAAGCATATGAATAGCGTGGAAAGCTCCCATCTCATTGGGCCCAAGATTGGCAAGTCCGCTCACCCGGCTTTTGGACCCTTGGTAACGGGTATGCTTCACCCACTTAAAGGATTGCTGGAAGCGGATGTCCGCCACTAGAAATGCCCCAAAAAGAAACGTGAACAACTTATTCTGCCACGCCCTCTCGCGCAAAGCGTAATAGGTAATCAGGTAGAGGAGCGGCATAATCATGTAGTTTTTCCAGTGAGCAAGCCTGAGAAGGTTTATCTCACCCGTCAAGCCGTCAAAACTCGCCGATCCTATCAACAGGCTGATAAAGGAATACCCTGCGAATATCGCAAGAGGTTTCAGGAGCGGACTTGGGCCAAGTGCCGGCACTTCGTCGTCACGCTTCTGAATACAAATACCCAAGAGCATTGCGATAATAGTGAAATCAATAACGTTGTTAGCCAGCGGCAGTTCCGACTTCAGAACCTTGTCGAGAATGACGTAGAGCGGTATTAGCGGCACCAGGAAGAGCAATCCTATTGCACTCCGATTAACGGCAGAAGCAATAATCACTGGGCCTGCCAGTCCATAGACCACATACGGAACTATTTCACTGAGACCTAAACCAAGCATGAAATACCTTTGTCTCTCTGAAACAAATACAGAAATCGGCAATACTCAACAAGATTTCGTTTCATTTCAAAAAATCATTCTTTAAAGCCTTCATATTGAGATAAGAAAGGCCAGGCACGCATGTAGAAAGATAATAAACAATACTCTTAACTGGTCTATACGGGACGGCCTTTCTGAAATAATTACGTGCGTCGCTGTACTTCTCTGAATTAAGATAGTAATAGGCCAATTCGTAGTAATCCCTGCGTAAGCCTTTGAAAAGTATTTTCTTTTGGTTATCCGAAAGAGCCCAACGGTTTAAGGCAGTTTCCTTGACTTTGATCCTTCCCAGTTGCGTTTTCTCATAATTCTTACTGGTGTTGAACTGATGGCTTCTCCAGTGAGTCAAGACCCGGGGGTCATAATGAATGTCGTAACATCTGCTCAGGCGCAGATAAAAATCGTAATCATCAACTATGGGAAGCGATTCGTCGAACAAACCGAGCTGGTCGAAACATGATCTCCGAACCATGATCTGTGAGGCTGTTGTTATATAATTTCTGTAAAGAAACTTTTCAAACATGCAGCCCCCCTCCCCTTGGCGATGAGGGTTGATCAAGCTGCCAGTCTGCTCATCGAGAATTTGAAAATTACAATAAGTCAGTCCACAGGATAGATTCCGATCCAAGGCCTCAACCTGGAGTGCAACTTTATCGGGCAACCAGATGTCGTCATGGTCCAGAAAAGCAATGTACTCTCCCGTTGAATTGGTGATGCCGGTATTCCTAGCCGCCGCGGTTCCACCGTTTTTCCTCCGTATACAACGAATATTATCTGCTGTGATGTATGGCTTAATCAGTGTTGACACATCAACCGTTGAGCCGTCATCAACAATTAAAACCTCAATATTAGTAAAATTTTGCGTTCTTACAGATAACAGAGTATCAATTAGATGTTCTCTAGGGTTATAAGTTGGTATTATAATTGTAACTTTTACCATAAAATCAAATGCCCAAGTTCGATTAGCCCGAGTTAGCTGTACACAAACAGAATAAACTAACTAATCTTTTTGCATCCCAACACACGCAAATTGCCTATATTTCATATCATCGAAAGTATTGCCCAACAGCTGATTTATCATCCTGAATTTCCACGGAAACTGGGTTTCGCCTATTCCTTTCATACTAATGATTTTATATCCACACATATCGAATAAATCTTTGATACTTTCGTTCGTAAAAAATCTTAGGTGAGTCTTGTCTAAAATGCCTTCGTCATTGTATTTCCACTGTTTGTATTTAATGAGTTGTTTTATGTTATCGTAATATCTCACGTTCGGAATAGAAGCGACAACGCGGCAATCTGGTTGCATGAATGCCTTAATTCCAACCAAAATAGCCCACGGGTCAACCAAATGCTCGAGGACATCATTAAACACTATACAATCAAAATATAATTCCGGTAACGACAGAGGCCCAGCTTCAATGCTTCCCACAATTACTTTGTCCAATTTTGTTTGAGCTTCCTTAGCAGCTTCATGACTGAGTTCAACCCCCCAGACCTCAACCGGCCTTTGTGACTTTAGGGCGTGGCCAAACTCACCTGCTCCGCAACCAACATCAAGTATCTTATTGACGTTATCTGGCATGAACCTCAGCATTTCTAACCTACTGCTGTTATAGTAATTAGCTGGTTTATGATTAGAACCGAGTAAATTTTCCATTAAAACTCCTAATATCGGTCAGCGTCACCTAACACCGAGTAGCATTTCACGCGCTTCACGAACCAACTTCCATTTATTAAGAAGACCATGGAGTACAAAATAAATAAATGCAATTACTATAACTTTTGCAACTACTCCCATCACCGACTCAGCAGAAAAATAATCTCTAAGAAATAAGGATAGCGCAATAATTACTGACGCCGAAAGGAATGCATCTTTCGTTGCTGATACAAATTCGCTAAATTGTATGTCTGTGGTTTTTTTAACTATCGGATAATAGATCCCATACTGCACAAGATAAGTAGCGGTTATTAGCAACGAAACACCCTCTATTCCATAAAATTTCAACATCGGATAGATAAGGACGACTTCAATGATTGCCGAAAGAGCCGTTGTTTTGAGAAGAACCTTGTTCATATCAAGGGCCATTAGTACGTTGCCCAACGGTTCGAGTAGAAAGCGAACAATGCCATAAGCGCACAATATTCTTAAACTCTGAAGCGCAGGTAACCATTTATCTGTTCCATGGCCCAGCACATGGACCAAAAAATCTCTCGAAATGAGAAGTAGGGTAACGTTAGCCAAAATACCTACAAAACTTACATACTCCAAAACTCTAAAATATGATCTTTTAATCCGCCCCCGATCCTGCTCCATGCGCGAGAAGGTTGGGAAAAGCACACTATTGACCACAGTACCAAGAATCACGCAGATGATAGATCCCCAGTTAAAAGCAATCATGTAATAGCCAAGCTCCGTAGAGCCCTTAACTGCACCAATGATGAAGTTGTCAACGTTAAATATCGTAAAAACAATAAATCCTGTCAGCGAAAGACTTGTTCCATAGCTCATGAACTGGCGTGCAGACTCTCTATCGAACGCAAACTTAATTTTTACCGGTTTCAAATAGTTTAGTGTCAATATCATTGCAAGAGTCGCACAAATATTAGCAATAACTATGCTCCAATACTTGAATCCTGCCAGAGCCAAAATCATAGCCAGCGACGAGTTGACCATTGTCTGACAGACGGTTGCTGATGCAATTTTTTTATAGTCTAGTTCACGCTTAAGCATGGTAGTTGGTATAAAAGAAAAACTATTAATAATGAAATTGAGCGCTAACAGTTTGATTACACCAACAACACCAGGGTTATCAAAGAAAAATACCGCCAGACCAGAAGCACAAAAAGCAATTATATAGAGGAAGAGGCCGATGCCAAGCTTCATGGTGAAACCCGTGTGCAGTGCGGTGTCATCAAGTTGCTTCCTATGGACAACGGCACTGTTCAAGCCTAAATCGCTAAACTGTGAAAAGAAATTCACAAAAATTGTAGCAAAACCTACCAAACCATAGTCGCTTGAGGTGAGAGCCCTACTCAGAATTATGTTCGCAATTGATTGAAAAACTAACGCAACAATCCGCGCAACTCCTATATAGGCAACATTCTCGAATGTTTTTTTCTTCAAACTAGTCATGAAAATCAGCGATCCCCCGCGCGACGAATAAACTTTCGCGTCAACTCACCAGCCATATTCCAGACAGGGCTCACCACACCAATCCGCTTAAGGGAAAAAGGGTCAGCCCCAGCGTCAACGGTTCCGAACACTACGGTTGCCACCGTATCGAAGCCTATTTTCTTGCAGTACGATCGCAAGTCCTCGGAAAAATCTTCTTTTCTCCCGTTGGGATACGCAAAATGTCGTACCTTACCGCCAAGTTGCACTTCCAGGACCTGCTTTGAATACCTGATATCGTCCTGAGCCTCGTGAAGTGGAACACGGCTCAAAATAGGGTGCGTATGACTGTGGCTGCCGAAACTAATCTTGTTGGCAGACATCTCCTTAACTTCATCCCAATTCAACATTGTTCTCTTGTTGGAGTTTTCGAGCGATGCCAGCGTAACGTCCAGTTCGCGAAAAATATTCACCAATCGTATTTTTCTTTCCGCATCGGGCATTCCCTTGAGAACCCTCGACAACTGGATACAGCAACTCCGCTTTTCCTCTATTGACTTGATCGGAGCACCGCAATCAGGCAGCAACCCAGGGAGTGACAGTGTCTGCTTTGTCGACGCGAGAAGCGCCGCTTCGATTTGGTCCGGCCATGTCCTGGCATTTGTTCCGATAAGCCCAGTTGCAAGGTAGATCATTGCAGGTACACCATGAGACTTGAGAACCGGGTACGCAAGGGTGTAGTTATCCAGGTACCCATCATCGAAAGTAATTGCGACGGAAGGTTTTGCAAAGTATTTCCCGCCCCGTATCGTGTCAACTACTTCATCCATGCTCAAGACCCGAAACCGCTTCTTCAGCCACGCTATCTCTCGCTCGAAATCCCTAATATGGTGATGAACCACCGGCCCCTTATCCAGGTAAACGGTTTGATCATCAACAATGCGATGATAGAGGAGAATAATGCAAGGGTGCTCTTTTCGCAGCCATGACACCACCACCAATGCCGCGTCGAACAGATGGAGATGATAGAGGATCAAATAGATGCCGCGTTTTACTGTTTTCTTGATTTTCATCACTGTTGATTCGGGTCTGCCTTTCTCGGCAATCAGTATTTTATCGGTTGTTGTCATAGAAAAGAGCGCGCCAACGCGCAATGTCTGCCAAATCATCCGGATCATCACGCTCAAGAAGGGGAATCCACGAACTCTACGTGGCCCTGCTGAAAAGAAACCTGGCGTAGCGCTTCAAAGCGAAATAGGCATTCATGTCGATCGGATTCGCCCTGATTGCCTTGACCTGATTGGTGAGTCCGTCAGCAAAGCGTCCCTTGGCATAGAATTCACGTGCCCACTCCTGATACATCTTCGACATAACAGCTCTTTTTGAGCTTTGGGGCAATCCATACAGGCTGGTTATCTTCTCATATACATACTCTTGTCCCTTAATCATCCTTTCATAGTTCTGGCCTTCTGAATCGCTCCTGTTGCGGTACATGGCCAAAGGCTTGTTTACGTATCTGGCTTTGTATTTCCACAGAATACGCAGGAACAACTCTCTGTCTTCCGATCCGTACCGCGTCATGTTCTCGTCGAACATACCTACATCATCGATGCAACTCTTTCTGATCATAACCGTAGTTGTCGTTATGATTATTTTTCTAAAATACAGGTTATCGAAAATATAGCCGGAATACCCCTGAAGCTGCTCTTGAGTCAACAGTGGCCCCCTCACTTGCACTTCCTGGTTTTCGCCAAAACCGTAAACGTTGCAATGAACCAGGCCTACTTCAGGGTCCTCTTCCATTGCTTGCACCTGTTCTCCCAGCTTCTCGGGCAACCATTTGTCATCGGAATCGATGAATGCGATAACATCCCCTGTGGCTGCCCTTATTCCCGTATTTCTGGCACCAGCATGCCCCTTGTTTCCCTGCTTGATGTAACGGATATGACCATTATTGCATAAGTATGGTGCCAGCGCCTGATCTGTTTCATCGGTTGAACCGTCATTTACTATGATCAGCTCATAGTTGCTGTATGTCTGTTGCAAAACAGATTCGACAGCCACACCGACATACGTGCCACAATTATACGTTGGCAATACAACACTGACCTTGTTCATACTGATCCTTTACAGCGATGGTGTTCAATCTTATCTGTACTTTCTTTTGCTGAAAACAATTTTGTTACGCTCTAAAAAAGGTACGCCGGCCTCAAAAACAGCCTGCCTCCCTCCGCGCACTACATATGTTTTGGTAAAACCTCTTTCAATCAATACGAGCGCTACCCGAGCGCTTGCTTGTTCGCCAGCTCAACTACAATAGACAATTATTTCGTCTTTTTTGGTGAACGGTAGTTCCATCTGCTTAATTCTTTCAATGTCTGCAGGGCCATCATTAGGCAAGTTTATTGCTCCTACTGCATGGAATTTCTCGTAATCAACGACAGGCATCACATCTATAAGGATTGCATTATCATTTTTGTATTTGGTATGAGCGGCAAAGGCACTAATGTAATTAACCTTTGCGTCTCCTGCTTCGGCATAAGTGCCTCCAGTCATCATGATACTGAGGAGAAGAAGCGCCAGCGCAAATGTTCTATTCATTTTCAACCTCCTGTTGATTCTCTTTGTAATATCAAATGGTTACCCAAAAGCACCGATTTCACCGTCCTACCTTCCGAGCATCACAAGCACTGACTGAATTCCGCGAGCATTATTCCCAGACTCTCCCTAGAAAGATCCTGGTGAACAGGAAAACCAAATACATTTGTTTTCAGATAAACAGCATCAGGGTATTTATCCCACGGGACTGCCGGATGAAAATCCCCCCACCAATCATGTCCGGACAATCCCTGATCTTTAAGTTGACGGTAAACTCTGTCCCTATCCTGGACGATCACCGGGAAAAACAATGGGCTAACACCTTCGGGAAGAGAAAGTATCGGCAACGTTATGCGATCATTCATTATCAACTTGTCGAGCAGGTGGAGAAAGTTCGCTCTGCGGCGCTCCTTGATTCGTTGAAATTCAGTTCCACGAAGTATTGCGGATGAAACGTCCGACATCATCCAATGCTTCACCTGCTCATTGAAATGATTACCGCTTGGATAAACCAGATAATCTCCATGGTCCTGAAAAATTTTGTGAATTCCCCTAAGCCCCATTCGAGCCAGGCGTGCAAAGGCGAAATTGCACGAATAGGCCATCTGATTCACACGTTTTGGTTCAGTAGTTGATCCCCGCGCAAGCATTTCCGAAACAACGAAGTAGGTGGCGAATAGATTTGGGCGAACCCTTCGAGGCCGATTGACAGAGAAGGCCGGGTTATTGATCAACAGACAGCCGCCATCGGGAATGGGAACGGTCTTTCGAATGCTGAAGATTGCCATGTCACCCGTTAAGCCGAGAGGAACGTCGCCATCGTTACTAAGCAACGCATGGGCGCAGTCTTCGATAAGAACAATCCCCCGCTCGGTGCATATCCGGTGAATGTTCTCCAGGCGCTGAGGAAACCCGAGGTAGTGGATGACAAAGATCGCTGCCGTCTCCGGCCGGATGCGAGCCAAAAGATCATCTTCATCTATTGAAAAATCGGTCTTGACCCTATACCAGTCAATCTTCGCGCCCGAACGCACAGCCGGTTCAACTTCAACCCAGCAGTTGTAGGAGGGCATGAGAATCGACTGCTGAGGAGAAAGCTTCAGAGCATCGAGTGCTGCCGCAAGGGCATACCGAGCAGAGTAAAAATACTCACATCTGCCGGTATTAAAGGGAAACACCTCCTGCCGGGGACGATCGGCTCGGGAGGTCAGAATTTCCCATGTCAGTGATGGCTTGCTGCTAACCTTCATGCCCTTCTTCCTCAAGCCGTTTGCCAAATCGTTTCACAATCGGGTTGACTTTTGTGTAGGCAAAATGGGCCAAAACGCCCTTGATGGTTTTGTTAAACAGATAAAAATTGGTGTAATTCCCCTTAATTTCTGCCCAATCAGACTTGTAGGTTTCGTTGCCGGGACCAAAATCCACCATTTTGACCTGTTCGCTATCCATCAAATACTGCAATACATGATTAAGGAGAACCAGTCCCACGCTGTACCGCTTATAACGTGAGTCATAGGCAGTCTTCAGAAAAAAACATTTGTCTCCGCACAAAATGCGATACTGCGCCGCTATGGGTTGTCCATCAAGATACATCAAGGCCAGCAGCAAGTTGTTGCCACGCGCTGCAATCTCTCCAAGATCGACATGAAAACCGGGCCCCAGGTGCTCGGCCTGTTTCCAGCTTTTCTCATAAACGTCGCTGTAATCCGCCATATACGCGGCAGCTTCATGGCCTTTAACTATCTTAATTTCTATAGAGCCCAGTTCCCCGAGCTTTTTATTCCTTCGTTTAATCTCCTGCCGCACACCCTTGTCCCTGCATTTCAGATACCCTTCATAGGCCAAACCTTCACAGGGGAGTCGCCAGTTGCAGTCAACAGCTTTATGGAGCCAATTGCATCCCGAATAATGCAGCAGATCCATAGCCTGGGAATACAGTTCCCCATCGTAAAGCGGACCAATCTGGGCGATATCCCAGCCGGGTACCTTTCTTAACGCCTGGAATAGAAACTCACCAAGCCTTTGCTTGCTCTCTGATCTGTCAATTATCAAAGATCTCAGGGGCGAATAGGCATTGCCTATGCTCTCCAGTTTCCTTACCGGTATTCTCTTGATTCTCTCTACTTTGCCGAGGAAAGGCGCAATGGCGACCAGTCTGTCACCTTTATAAACGGTTACAATGCACAGTCTGCTACCTTTGAGGAAATAGTTCAGCCACAGGCCATACCACCCATGACTCAAGAAAAAATATTCGTCGTGGTACTGTGAAGCCAGCGCATCCCATTCTTGTTGGATCCTGCTGAATCCGCTTAAATTGTCGATGATAACTACAGAATATTCTGCTGACACGTCAGTCCTATTTATGAGCGTTTGTGGAATCGGTATTTTTCTTCACCAGTGGCAGAATCTTCTTCATAAGAATAGAGGCTGTGCATCCAAGCACTGATTTATTGTAAGCTTCTATGCCGATTCTGTTTCTGAGCGACGGGGTCCATTCTTCCTTGTACGGTTCATCCCCCCTCAGGTAATCCACATACGCGACCCGCTCGTTGTCGATTGCATGCTGAAACATCATAGAGGTCAGAATCTTGCCAGGGCTGTGCTTCTTGTACTCCTCATCATAGAGAACGTCATAAATATAGGCTCTGCCATTCGCAACGATCCACTTCTGGACAGCAATAGGAGTCCCGTCATAGGAAAGAATCCCAAGCCTGAGCCACCCCTTGCCCGCTGCTACATGCATGAGTTCACGGTTGAATTCCCGATCCTTCTCGGCAGCTTTCCAACTCTTTGCCCGAACGGCGTCGTACACATCGAGGCACTGATCAAGCGAAGCAGCGTCCGTTATGATCTGAAAAACAAGGGAGCCGTTCTTTTCCAGACGGCGACGGCAGTAATTGATATCCTTGCGGGTGCTCTGGGGCAGCCTCTCGAAGAAGCCGTCAAAGGAGGCATCCGCCACATCGCAGTAGCGGTTGGCGCAACTGATGTAGGAGCGGAACGAGAGCCCCTGGCGCTCAATGAGAGTCTCAATGCTGTTGCCATCATTGGATCCGGCTACCGGTTCAAGCTCAAGAATATCCCAGTTTTTGAAGGTCGTGCGGAGGTACTCCAACACCAATGTGGTAACCTCTCGCTGCATATTTTCGTCTGCGTCCCCGAATACGATCCCTTTCAGGGGCGATCGGTTGCCGCCGATGGACGAGAGAATGCGGGCCGGGACAACCCCTTTGTAACGCTCAGAGCGGACCGTGAACGGAGCCACCGCCACCAGACTGCCGCCACTCCTCACCATGAGGATATGAAGCGCACGTGTCTCACCGTGGCGGAGGCAAAGATCGAACCACTCCCAGCAGAACCAGGGGGTGTAATAGCCGTTGATATCGGCAAGCTGATTCCACTCGTCTAGGATTGCCTGAAAAGCCTCCCGATCAGTTATGACGGCTATGTCAAAACAACCACGGTTCATCGACTCCCCATTTCCCCCATCAATCGGCAGGGACGCACGTCCTTCCCCTCAACCAAAAGCTCGCACGGCTCCCCATGCCCCAAAAAGAGCAGCGGACTCGCACTGTACCCATAGCTCCCCGAATTCAGGAACCCGACCAGATCCCCCACCTCCGGCACCTCCACCGTCACCCCCTTCCCCATCAGATCAAGGGGGGTGCAGAGGGGACCGACAAGGGTGCAGATTATCCGTTCCGCACCGGGCCGCGAAAGGTTGCGGACCAAGTAGTTCTTCCTAATGGTCATGCCGAGATTGCCCGATGCCGACAGGTGGTGGTTCATCCCCCCGTCGAGAACATAGAACTGCTCGCCCCGCGACAGCTTTTCACTCACCACCCGAGTTACGTAGATTCCGGCCTCGGCAACCAGGAACCGTCCCAGCTCCAGGAGGATGCGGGGTTTTGTCCCCGTGGCCTCGCGGTACCGGTCGAACTCGGCCCTGAAAAGGAGGGCCAGCTTGTCCAGATCGAGCCCCGGATGCTCTTCGTAGTAGGAGACCCCGAGCCCACCGCCGATGTTGATGACCCGGCACTCCATGCCGTAGTCGGTGGTAATCCGGGCCGCTATGGCCAGGGTGTTGGCGAGATTCTGTGCCAGGGCTTCCTCGTTCAGGCACTGGGTGCCGGCGTAGATGTGGATTCCCTTGAAGTCAAACGCATCGGCATTGGCCTTGATGAAGTCCAGGGCCGATGGCAGTTCTTCCTCGTCGATACCGAACTGGGAAGCCTTACCACCCATCTTCACCGCGAAGTCCCTAATGAGGAGCTGGGGGTTGACCCGCACCAAAATGTAAGCCCGATGCGAACCGGCCCGAACCAGATCGCGCAGGTCATTAAGCTCGCGCAGCGATTCGACGCTGATGCAGCCAACCCCGGCCTCCAGGGAGCGGCGCAGCTCGTCGCGGGTTTTGCCCGGACCGGCGAAGCTGATGCACCCCGCGTCATAGCCGGTCTCCAGGGCGCGCTCCAGCTCGCCGGCCGAGGCAATGTCGAGGCCGTCCACTTCGCCCCGCATGGCTGCCAGGAGTTCCCGGTTCGGGTTGGCCTTGACGGCGTAGAGGAGTTCGAGGCTGTCGCCGAAGGCCTTGCGGACGGCAGCGCACTTCTCCTTCACCTTGTCCAGGTCGTAGAGGTAGAAGGGGGTGCCATAGCGCGCGGCAAGCTCCTCGAAGCAGATATTCCGCAGGCAGGTTTTGCCGTTTTGTTCCGTCAGGATCATCAATTCTTCCCTGCCGCCAGCCACTCTTTCTTGATCCCCGAGCGGTCAATCTTGCCGTTGGCGGTTTTCCTGAACGCCTTCTCGAAGTGAATCTCCTGGGGGACCATGTAGGTGGGGAGCCGCTTGCGGCACTCCTTGAGCAGCTCCTTCTTGTGTTCCTCCTCGTGGTCAGTCTCCATGACCGCCACGATGATCTGGTCGCCCGACTCCACTTCCTTGCCGAAGACAACCACGTTGCTCACGCCAGGCAAGCCGATGAGCACCTCTTCAACCTCGGTGGGGCTCACCCGGTAGCCGGAGGTCTTGATCATCTCGTCGCGGCGGGAGACGTAGTAGAGGAAGCCGTCCTCGTCCTTCTTCACGATGTCGCCGGAGTAGACCACGGTCTCGTGCAGGTGGGGCTGATCGTGGAAACGGGGATTCTTCCGGAAGATCACCTTGGTCTTTTCCGGGTCGTTCCAGTAGCCGTGGGTGATGAGGGCGCCACGGTGGACCAGCTCCCCCTCTTCGCCCGGGGCACACTCTTCGCCCTTGGCGTTCACCACCAGGATCTCCACGTTGGGAATCCCCTTGCCAATGGAGTCGGGCCGGCGGTCAAGCTCCTCGGGGGGAAGGAAGGTGGAGCGGAATGCTTCGGTGAGCCCGTACATGAGGAAGAGCCGGGAGTTGGAGAAAAACTCGCGGATGCGGGAGACCATGATCCGGGGCACCTTGCCGCCGCTGTTGGTGAGGTAGCGCAGGTGGGGGAAGTCGGAGTTGTAGGTGAGCTTGATCTTGTCGTTGAAGAGCTTGGCCCAGATAGGGGGCATGCCGGCAAAGCCGGTGATCTCTTCCTTGACGAGGAGGTCCAGGAGATCCTTGACCATGACGAACTGGTGCAGCACCAGGGTCGCGCCGTGGAGGACGGCGGTGGTGGCCTGGTTGAGGCCGTAGTCGAAGTTGAAGGGAAGGACGCTGATAATCCGGTCCTTCTCGGTGATCTCCAGGTAGGTGCTGACGATCTCGGCCCCGTCCACCACGGTGCTGTGGGGCACCACCACCCCCTTGGGCATGCCGGTGGAACCGGAGGTGTAGATGAGGCAGGCGATGTCCGGGGAGAAGCCGGGAACGGGGGTGTAATCAGCCGGGAGCGTTGCCTTGAGCTTGGGCCAGCAGGGGTGCCCTTCCCGGTCGTGCTCCGGCTCGTCCACATGGATGAGCTTTCCGGGCGCGGCCAGGTGGTTCTTGCGGAACAGCTCGCTGGTGGTGATCATGAGCTGGATCTGGCAATCGTTGACGATGTATTCGATCTGCTCTTTCTTGAGGATGGGGTTGATGAAGACAAAGACCGCCCCGGCCAGGGTGGCGCCGAACATGGCGGTGAGCTGCTCGATGGACTTGTCGAGGTAGATGCCGACCCGCTCGCCCCGCTTGATGCCGAGCCCGCGGATAAGCCCCTTCATCTTGAGCGCTTCCTCGTGCAGTTGGGCATAGGTGATGGTCCGGTCGTGGTGCTTGACAGCAACCTTATCGGGCAACCGCGCGGCGGTGTCTTCCAGCAGATGGCCTAGCAGATACGGTCTCAGACTCATGCTTCCCCCCTCTTGGATGTGATCAGGCTCGAAATGGCCGTTACGGTGCCAAGCTTTTCGACGGTCATGTCATCAACGTCGAATTCGACGTCAAAGGTCTGCTGAATGAAGGTGATGAGCTCCATGACCCCCATGGAGTCGATGATCCCCTGTTCGATGAGGGGGGTGCCCGGAGTCACGTCGGCATCGAGGGTGTCTTTGAAATAGGTGATGAGTTGGGTTTCGATGGTCATGCTCAGTACCTCTGGTTTTGGAATGACTACTTTTGTCTATCAACCCTCTCCCCCAGGGAGAGGGTGCCCGAAGGGCGGGTGAGGGAAACTCTGGCCACCGTGCCCCCTCACCCCTACCCCTCTCCCTCAGGGAGAGGGGAAACTTTCTAAAACATATCAAAATCACCGCAATGGACCACCCACCCTTTATCGGGCAGGTTGTCCGTGAATGCGTGGGTAAGAAAATCGATATCCCACCGCTTGAGAAACACCATCTTCCGCAGAAGTGGCTCATACCAGGCGTCGGGCGTGGCATAGATCACGAGCCGCTGAATCCCCTGCTCGCTGGCCAACCGCGCGAGGTGCGATATGGCCTTGCGGAAAAGTTCCGGGTCGTCCCCCTCCACAATGATGTCGAGGATCTTCCGCTCGCTGCCGGTATCGTACGTGACGCAGTAGCCGCAAACCCGGTCGCCTGCCATGATCTGATAGCCGGTGGTCTGGTAGTGGAGGTTACCGAGGAACTTCCAGTTGAGGAACGCGGCGGTCTTATGGAAGTAGGCGTGCTTCGACGCGCGGCGATACCGTTCGAGCACCGGGTCGAGCTGCTCGGGGGAGAAACGGGACACCAGGTTAAGACTCAGGTCGGCATGGCGTCTGCCGGGTTTGACAAAAGAAAGCACGCTTTCGGCATTGAGCCCCGAGGCATTGGTGATCTTCTTGTACACCCCCACCTTGGCGGTGATCTTCCAGTTGAAGTACTTCAGGTAATACTTCTTGGACTCCTCGTTGGCATAGGCAAAGAGGAGATCGACTTTTTGCTCAAGCTCATCGGTGGTGAGACGGCAGAGCTTGCCGAACACTCCGTGAAAGAGCCGGTAATCGGGGTCCACCAGGGTATTGACCCCCATGGCACTGCGGTAGAGGGTACCTGCACATGCCACATCCTGGGGGATGTAGTTCTCCTGCCCCACGAGGCGTTCGCCGTCGTAGCAGAGCCCCAGGTACGACTCTCCTGCAGGGTTGCCTGCATAGAAGGAGTCGAAGAAGCGCTCGTTGCGGTGGCCGTTGATCCGCTCCCAGAAGGAGTGGATGTTCTGGCGGTGATCCGCGTAATTGGTCGTGAAGGTATAGTCAAGCGTACGTTTCATGGATTGCTGATATTCCCTGTTCCGGAATCGTCGATGCGGTAGCAGAACCGGTAGAGCTTGCGGTAAGTGCCGTACCCCACCAGGCTCTTGACGAAGTTCTTGGCCTTCTTGTTGATGATCATGGGGAGGAGCACCGACCGGTCTCCCGCCACGATCCGGCCGAAGGTGGCGAGGTCATAGGACCCCGAAACGTTGATCCTCCCCAGCACTGCCGGGGTTCCCCCCCTGTGCCGGATCACCGGCTCTGAGGTGCTTACGGAGCGGTAGCCGGCCTGAGCGGCCATCTCTATGACGCGGCGGTCGAAGACCCCCTGGGGCATGCTGATGTGGTTCACGGCACGGCCGATCCGGTCCTCAATGGCCTTTTTCGAATCCTCCAGCTCGGCCCGGATCTCCCCGTCGGTGAGAAGCCCCAGGGGGCGGTGACTGACCGTATGGGACTGGATCGAAATGCCGGCATCGGCCAACTCCCGAACCTGCTCCCACGTCATGTAGCCGGGTTGCCCCATGAAGCAGGAAACCACGAAGATGGTGGCGGTGAGCCCCAGTCCTGTGAGAATGGGCCAGGCAGCGCTGTGGTTGTTGTCCCACCCGTCGTCGAAGGTGATGACGACCCCGTTCCGCTCGCCGTTTCCAGTCAGGAGATCATCCAGGGAGAGGGACCGAAAACCGCCGGCAGTCAGTTGCTCCATCTGACTGCGGAACGCATCGGCCGTCACGCAGTAGGCTGGGTTGGTCTTTCGCACCGCCTTGTCCTGCTCGCTGGTGGCGGTTACCTCATGGTACATGAGGACCGGGGCTGTCATTGCCGGAATCGTGTCCATCGTCGCCCTACCCCAGATACTCGTTCAGGCTCGGCGGCGTGACGCCGAGGGGATCGTTGGCCAGGTAGCAGTGATGCCAGATGTCGAAGGTGAGCAGGAACAGGATCCGGTTCGCCTTCGAGTTGAGGAAGTTGGGCCAGCCGACCGCCCCCTGCTGGAACGACTCGTATTTCTCGAACAGGGTACGGAGATAATCGGTGCGGAAATACTCTCCCATGACTTCGGACCGGAGCAGCTTCTCGTAGATCCGTTTCCTCAGGGCCGGGTCGTTGAGGAAGATCATGACCGGCACGAATCCCCCCTGCTTGGGCTTGGACATGATTTCCGGGGGGAGGATCCCCTCCATGGCCTTGCGGTGCAGGAGCTTGCTCTTGAATCTCCCCCGGAGGTGGTCCACAAGCCCCCCGCCCCGTTTGACGGGCATGGGGAGAGACACCAGGAAGTCGGCCACATCGGCGTCCAGGAACGACTCACGGAGCACCAGGCCAAGCATGTCGGCCATGCGGCCGGACTTGACCATGACATTCTCGTTGACGTAGTGCCGCATGTCCTGCTCGATCTGGGTTTCCAGGTAAACCTGGGCAAAGGATTCCGGGCTGCCCGCGGGCTCGCCGAAGATACGCGGCACCCGGGCCAGGTTGCCGTTTCTGTAAAGTTGGCTCAGTTCGTGGCCGTCGTAACCGTAGAAGTACCAGTCGTTCAGATCTGCTGCCCGATTCCAGAAGAGCCGCAACTGGAAGCCGAGGTTGTCGCGATCATAGAACAGGGGACCCCGGAGCAAGCTTGAGACGGTGCGGGCCGGACCGATCATGCCGCTCTTGCGGAACAGGTAGTGGACGGCAGCAGGTCGGCCGCCGGCGAAACCGCCGGTGCCGTACATCTGGTCGGCCCCTTCGCCGCCGATGACCGCCTGGACGTGGCCGCTGGCCGATTTGAGCCCCATGTAGGTGAGGAAGAGGCCGAACTCGAAATAGGGCTCTTCCAGGTGCCACACCAGGGAAGGGAGATCGTCGATCTCGCGACCGGTGATGGTGTACTCATGGTGATCGGTGCCGAAGTGCTTTGCCACGATCCGGGCGAAGGGGCGCTCGTCGAAACGGGGGTCTTCAAAGCCGATGGCGAAGGTCTTGACCGGCGTACTGGAGCAGGAGGCAGCCAGGGCCGCGTTGGCGCTGGAATCGAGCCCGCCGCTCAACATGACGCCGGTGCTGCCGTCGCTCCCCATGCGCCTGGCGATTGCACCGCGCAGTAGATCACGGTAGGCGGGAATCGCTTCTTCCATGGTCATGCCTGGGCGGGTCACGGCATCAAACTGCCAGTAGGGGGCAACCTCCGCTTTGCCATCACGGAAAGTGAGCATGTGCCCCGGCGGCAGCTTGTTGATCCCTTTGAGGATCGACCAGGGAGAGGTGATGTAGGCGTATTTCAGGAACAGGTTGAGGCCTTCGTGGTCCAGTTCCCGCCTTACCCCCGGACAGGCCAGGAGGGTTTTGAGATGGGTGGCGAAGATAAGCCGTCCGTCGGCCACGGTCCAGTAGAGCTGG
Source organism: Geobacter metallireducens GS-15 (assembly GCF_000012925.1). Taxonomy (NCBI): domain Bacteria; kingdom Pseudomonadati; phylum Thermodesulfobacteriota; class Desulfuromonadia; order Geobacterales; family Geobacteraceae; genus Geobacter; species Geobacter metallireducens. Next base: position 2,265,429 of record NC_007517.1, read on the forward strand.
TGGGCGAGGCCGAAGCGGTCGTTCATGAGGCGGAAGGTCTTTTCCCGTTCGTCGAGGATGCCGATGGTGAAGAGGCCGTTGATGGAGCGGGCGAAGGAGGCGCCGCTGCGCCGGTACATGCGCAGGACGAGGTCAAGGTCGCCGCAGCAGGGACGCCCCGAGGGTGGATGCTGCGAGAGGAGCTCCCGGTAGTTGTTGACCTCGCCGTGGATAACCGCCGCAAGACCGGCGTCGGGATCGTGCTCTATGCGGGTCTGGCGGCTCGGGGAGTCGGCGGCGCTCCGCCGCATGCCGATGAGATGGCCGAGCCCCGTGGAGACGGAGAACTCACCACTGCCACTCATCTTCAGGTAGGCCGCCATGGCATTACCCAGCACATCCCTGTCGGCAATGGCGTTCCTGAAATCGATTATCCCGAAAATTCCCTGGCTCATTGGTGATGATCCTTCATGGCCGCGCTCAGATCAGCCTCTTGCCGTTCTGTTTGAATTCCCGCACGTGGTCTTTGGTCGGAAAGGAAAAATAGGACCCCTCGGACGCAGGATTCTCGCGGTACGTGGCGGTGCCGTCCCGCAGCGAGGCGATGGCCCGGGCCATGACGTGGGCGCCCAGGATCTTGGTCCGCCGGATGAGGGAGTCGAGGGTCTCGCCGGGGAGGATATCGACCATCTCCTGGCGGAGGATACGCCCGTCGTCAAGCTTCTCGTTCATCTCGTGGATCGTGATCCCCACCTGCCGCTCGTTGTGGTACATCTGCCAGAAATTGGGGAGCATGCCCCGGTAGCGGGGAAGCGCGCCGTTATGGATGTTGATGCAGCCAAGCCGAGGCAGTTCCACCAGTTCCTTCTTGAAGATGACCGGGGCGGCAACGGAGGCGATGAGGTCCAGGTCCATCTCCCGGAGCGACGCGAGGAATTCAGGGGAGTTGACCCGGTTGGTACTGAAGACCGGCATTCCATGGTGGGCACAGAGTTGGCCAACGCTGTAGAAGTTCCCCCCGGCCAGGGCCGGTATCCTGGCCTTCACCTTGTAAGACGCATAGCGGGTGCCGACCCGAACGAAATCCAGGGGGCCGTAGAAGTCGTACATCTGCCGGGCCAGCTGCACAGGGCCCTTCTTCCCCATGGCAGCGGCGATTACGACCCCCTTGATGGACGCAAGATCGTTGAAAGACTTGAAAAACTCCTCGAAGAAGAGCCTGACGTAGAAAGGGTCGTCCTGGGTGATGAACAGGACGTTCAGTTTTTTGCTTTTCGTGTCGCTCATGGGCATCGTTATTCCGTCAGTTGGTCATCCAGTTCCAGAAGCCCTTTTTGGGAGGATCGGGAAGCTGTTTGCCGCCTTTATCAACCATCTTGATGAGTTTGAAGAGCTCTTCCATGTCGAGGCGCATCTCGCTGATGTTTGCATCGGTGCTGTCTATCCGCGACTGAAGGGCCAGCACGGTACCGTTGAGAATCTTCTCGAGCATCATGATCTGCTCCGAAAGGTTCGCAAGTTCCGAAGAAGCAACGCCGCCATCACCGACGGTGGCCTCCAGCCGAGTTACTTTTGCGGACATCTCTTCGAGGGCTTTGCCGTTGGCGGCGGTCATCCGGGGTTTCTCGTCGACGCTCTCATCGCCCCAGAACTTGCTCTCCGATTCGATCTCGCCGATGACCTCCTTCACGAGATCGGTGCAGATGACCTTCTTCTCTTCGACAAAGGCCGACAGGAGCAGGAAATCGCAGATGATGTTGATGAGCCGCGGCACTCCCCGGCTGAAGAGATAGATGAGATCAATGGCACCCTCGCCGAATTCCACTGCCGTCCGGTTGCCCGCCTTTTCCAGGCGGTGGAAGATGTATTCCTCCACCTCCGCCTTGGAGAGATGATCGATGTGGCAGCTGATGCAGATGCGCTGACGCAGCTGCCGGAGCCTGTCGTTTGCAAGGGTGCGCCGCAGTTCGGGCTGTCCCACGAGGATGATCTGGACCAGCTTGGACTTGTCGGTCTCCAGGTTCGAAAGAAGGCGCACTTCTTCGAGAAGGTCGATATCGAGATTCTGGGCCTCGTCGATGAGGATCACCGGCTGGCGGCCCGCCACGAATTCATCCACCAGGAATTCGTTGAGCTGGCGCAGGAGGGCGATCTTGTCCTTGCCGGCCACGTCGAGGCCGAAATCGTCGTTGATCATGGCCAGGAGCTGTTCCGACGTGACCTTGGTGTTGAAGATCTTCGAAAGGGTCACCTGCTCGTCGAGGCTCTTGAGGATGTTGCGAATGATCGTGGTCTTCCCCGAGCCGATCTCGCCGGTGATCAGCAGAAAGCCGTTGCGCTCCCTGATGCCGTACTCAAGGTACGTAATGGCCTTCTTGTGGACCCGGCTGAGATAGAGGAACTCGGGATCGGGAACCAGCTCAAAGGGCTTTGTGGTGAAACCGAAAAATTCTTCGTACATGGTGAGCGCTTTCAGTAGGTTAGTTTGGCCTGCAACCAGACGATGTTGTTGAAGTAATCGTGCGCCTCCACGTTGGAGTCGTTGAAGTTCCACGTGTAGCCAAGGCCCATCGTCATGATTCTGAAGGTATAGTCAAGGCCCGCCTGGGCACTGTAGCGGTTGGTCTTCTCGGTGATGGGTGTCACGTTGTCGGGGGAAAACTTGTAGTGCGTGTAGTTGCCGAGGAGGTTTGCCGCCAGATTCGCTCCCAGGGGAATCCGGGCGGTCATGGTCGCTCCGGTGGAGGTATCCTCGCGATTTACAGTCTCATAGCTGCTCTTTGTGTGGAAACCACCCAGGGTGGTCTCGATTGTATGGTTATATTTTATCGAACCACCGTACGTATCCCTCTTATACGCACCTTGATTCACCGAATCGGTAAAATCACGGGAATAGTGCGCCTCCAGGGAAAGGCGGTCGGAGAGGAGGTAGTTCGCCTGGGCGTTCCAGATGAGGGAATCGGTGTCAGGAAGGCGGTATTCTTGAGACACCGGCGGGCCCTCGGCAACCGTGGTGGCACCAATGAAATACTGAGTACGCCCCGTCAGTGTTCCCGACTTGTATCGATAGTAAACCTTGCCGACAGAGCCATTCAAGGTCAGTTTCGGTGTGATCTGGAGCATTGCTCCAATCGTCCCGGTATGTGTATCATAGCCGTTCCAGCCGGTTTCTTGTAAAGACTCACCCGAGGGTATCGAACTTGTTATTATGTATGTATCACCAACTCTTATAGCACCTGTCACAGTGCGGAATTGCGTAATAGAAATATTAATATTCTCCTTCGGCAGATGGGTGCGGAAGTCATATTCCCCATAAATCGACAATCTCTCTCCGAAGGACTTGGTGAGCCTCCCCGTAACGGTGTGGTCTTGGGCGCTCTGACCTTGCGGGTCATCGTACCAGGTATTCTTGTAGGTATACCCCGCAGTGAGACTGATACTGCTGGTTATGGGGTAGACAAGGTACGGATTCGCGATGAAGATGTTGGAGTCGGTAGTGTTGACGAAATCATTGCCCACCCCCACCTGCCGGCGGTCGTCGATGGGTACCCGGGCGTACACGTCGCTCATCTTGAGGAACAGGATGTCCCGTATGGGGTTGAAGGTCGAATCGAGGCGTATCCGCTGGGTCCTGGCCAGGGATGTATCGTCCTTTTCCGAGTGCTTCGCGAAGAGCTTGAAGTAAAGCCCGTAATCCAGGTTCAGCTTCAAGAGATTGGTATCGATCAGCGCATTGAGCGACGGTACGATAGTCGTGATGAAGTCGTCGCGACGGTTTTCGTTCGTCAGATCAATGTTGTCGTTGTACTCCTCGCGGATAATCAGGCTCGGCGTCAACTTGAACTCCGCGTGGGCAGTGGCTGCCACGCAACATGACATAAGCATTCCACCCATGACCACTTTTCTCATTGGGCACCATTATCCTTGTAGTATGCGTAGTAATTGCGGTACCGGTAGTTCTCGTCGAACCGGTTGATGCCGACGTTGTTATAGACAACGCCGTAGACCTTTTCCTTCTTGAGATGACCGAGGGCGTCCTTGACGTTGCTCATGGTGGCGCCCCCCTCTTTCACCACGAACACGACCCCGTCGACCATATTGGCCAGGGAGTAGGTTTCCGCAAAGGAAAGGAGCGGCGGCGTGTCGATGATGATATATCGGTCGGGGTAGCGGTTCTTTATTTCGGCAATGAAGCTTTGCATCCGACCGGAAGAGAGAAGTTCCACCGGGTTCTCCACCCTGCTGCCGGCGGGGAGTACCACGAGCTTCCCTATTCCCGTTTTAACCAGGGCGTCTTTTACATCGACCTTGCCGTACAGACAGTCGCTCAGGCCCACTTCGGCCCTGATGCCGAGATAGCTGCTGGTGCCGGGACGGCGCAGGTCGGCATCGACCAGAAGCACCGTGTGGTCGAACTCCTGGGCCAGGGCCACCGCCAGGTTGATGGAGGTGATGGTCTTCCCTTCGCCGCTTACGGCGCTGGTGACCATGATGGTGTTCTTGAACTGACCCGAATTTGTCAGTTTGAGGATGATCGACTTGAGTTTGCGATACTCTTCCGTGACCGGCGAACGGGGTTCGCTGATCGTAACCAGATAGGGGTTGTCCACTGCAATCCTGGTGTCGGGCTGAAACACCTCAGGCTCGATAACCGCCCTGGGCACTTCCCGCTGTTCCACCAAAACCCTGCTCTCCCCCGGGGTCTTGTCCTGCCGCATTTTCGCAGCTTTTTCAAGGATGCTCTCTATCCTGCTCATAGGTACTATGTTCCTTTCTCTGCGTCGTTGCGGTATCAGCTCATGATGAACTGATCAAGCCCCAGTTTGGTGAGGACCTTCTCGATCAGAGTCAATCCCAGCAATTCATGGGTAAGCATCAAGCAGATGAGAGCGAAGTAACAGCCCGCGACCAGATATATCTTTCGATCTTTCTTCGCTACCTTGCTTGCTTCTTCCTGGTTGAAAATGGTCGGGATTACTGCGAGCACCTCAAAACCAAGCTTCTTGAGAGAGGTGACATCCTTGACGGAGGAGTCGAACATCTCCATGACAAAGACTGAGGCGGCGCCGGCAACGAATCCCATGATGATGCCCATAATGATCATCTTGACCCGGTCGGGGCTGACCGGTTTCATCGGCACGATGGCCGGGTCCACAACCCTGAACGTCGTGGCCTTGTCCTCTACCTCCATCTCCTTCGTGAGTTGAGCCTGTCCCTGCCGGGTGAGAAGCTGCTCGTACAACTGCCGATTGGCGTCGCGCTCCTTGATGAGGTCAGTCAGTGTCTTCTGGTCAGCCGGAACGTTTCGAAGTTCATGTTCCTTGCCGCCTATGGTTGCATGGAGCTGGCGCTGTTTGGCGTTGACCGCCTCAAGTTCTGCCTCAACCTGGTACAACTGCTGCTCGAGATTCTGGTACACGGGGTTGGCCGTGCTGAATTCCTCTTTCGCCCCTGTATCAGCCTGATGGCCCGGCTCCTGCTTTTTCTTGAGCGATGCGATGATACTCTTGATGCGAATTACCTCGGGATAGTTGTCGGTGTAATTGGCAGAGAGCTGTTTGAGCCTGCGCTCGAGCATCTCAACCTCGCTCGAGTTCTCCCGGGACGAGAGAGCGACGGTGGTGGGCTTGATGCTCTTGAGCTGGCGCCTGAGAGCATCCCGTGTTGCGGTCAACTCATTCCGTTTGATCCGCATTGAGTCGAGTTCTCCCTGATATTGGCGAATGTCATTAACGAGAAGCGCCTCGTCAATCCCCACCGACACGCCCCGTTTCTGACGAAAAGCAACGATCTTGTTCTCGGACTCGTCAAGCTTGTCCTTGAAGGTTTTTAGCTGCTCGGAGATGAACCGATCAGCGCCAAAGGAATCCTGCCGCTTGCTGGAGACGTTTTCCTCCACATACTTTCTGACAAGCGTGTTGACGTAGTCAGTAGCGAGCTTCGGATCCTTGTCCCGGATGCTGACGATAAAAAGGTCATTACCCTTGATGCTTATTTGCGTCCTTTTCTGGAAGTCTTCAACAAGACCTTCCATCTCTTTATCGTTCTTTACCTTCGTATCAGCATCAAGTGATTTCAGAACATTGGTCACGAAAGTGCGGCTGAGCATGGCATACCGCAGGATGCGAACCTTGTCCTCGACAGAAGGGGTAAAGGTGATCCCCTTCACCAGATCCTTGATGACGCTCTTTTCGATGAATACCGTGCTCGATGCCTCATATTTCTTGGGGAGGAAAAAGCTTCCCCAGGCAATAACAGACATCACCACAAGAGATACCACAATAAAGAGATACCTCCTCTTCATGAGCATTTTCAGGTATTTATTCAACTCTTCCGTCTTTGATACCATTAGTTGATCTCCAGGCTAAAAAATACTTTCCTTGACTATGACAAAATCGCCGGGCTTGAGGTGAACGTTCTGGGTCATGTCTCCCTCCTTCATGAGATCCTTGACCTTGGCGCTGATCTCCGTTGTGCTGGTTCCTTCCTTACGGACGATCAGAACATCATTCTCCTTGGCGAACTTGGTGAACCCGCCAGTCTCGATTATTGCATCGAGAATCCGGAGACCGTCACGGTAGAAGACATACTTCGGATTGGCCACGGCTCCCATCACGTAAATCTTGTAGGCTTCATTGTCGGGGATATAGATCATATCCTCAGGCTTGAGGGGAACGTCCTTGGCGACATCTCCCTTGACCAGCAGGGAATGGAAATCCACATCCATCTTCTTGCCGTTGCGAAGCAGATAGGCGTTCCCCAGATCGATCCCCTTGAAATTGCCATAGCGGATCAGGAACTGAAGGAGCGTTGTACGGGAGGGGAGAACCGCCACTCCGGAAGGAACCCCGCCGCCGAACACATAGATCTTGTTGTTGGTGACAGTATTGACCGTTACCGTAACAATGGGCTTATTGACCACCTTGGCGAGCTTCTCTGCAAGGTCTTCGCTGAGCTTTGTGGGGGTAAATCCGGAAGCGATCACGTCGCCGATGGCCGGCAGCGTAATCTTGCCGTCGGGCCGCACCGTAACCGTGCCGCTGAGTTCCTTCTCCCCCCAGACGGAGATCATAAGGGAATCCCCATCTCCTACAACGTAATCCCCGTCGGAGCCTTCGGACGCCATAGCACTCGTGCCTGAAAGCATCGTCACGACAAGGACAACGGCAATAAATCCACAGCTAAACTTCAGCATCCTTTGCAACCTTTCCATTTCCCCCCCTTATCTGCTTCCTCTTCCGAAAAGGACCACTTTGATAGTCTCTAGAACGATTATGATATCGAGAAGCATCGACATGTTTTTGATGTAGTAAAGATCGTAGCGGAGCTTTTCAATGGCGTCGTCCACCGAGGCCCCATAGGGATACTTGACTTGGGCCCAGCCAGTGACTCCCGGCTTGACGAAGTGACGTTCGGAATAATAGGGAATGACTTCTTTCAGTTTTTCAACGAATTCGGGACGCTCGGGCCGCGGCCCTACGAGGCTCATGTCGCCCCTGAGGACGTTGTAGAGCTGGGGCAATTCATCGAGCCGCGAGGTGCGCAGGAATTTGCCGAACCGGGTGACGCGAGGGTCGTCTTTCTGTGCCCAGACCGCGCCGGATGACTTCTCGGCATCGGCACGCATGGATCTGAACTTGTAAAGGACAAAGGGACGGTCACCCTGCCCGACACGCACCTGTCGGAACAGAATTTGACCGGGAGAAGTGATCCTGATCCCAAGGGCTATGAATGGGAGGATCGGGAGGACAAGGATGATCCCCACAAGCGAAAGAACCAGGTCAGTGCTTCTTTTCATGATCCTGCCGAAGCCTGTCCTGCGGAACCCGTTGGAAAATATAAACCAGCTTGGCGTGATGTTCTCGATCATCAGCTTGCCGGTGATCTGTTCGTAGAACGACGGGGCGTCAACGACTTCAATCCCGCTGAACTTACAGCTGAGCACTTCGCTGAGGGGAAACGAACCTCGCCGCTCGGAGAGGCTCACGACGATCTTGTCGGTTCGCTCCCTGATGGCCGCGGAAACAAGGCCGTCACCATTACCGACGATGTGTTGCGAAGGAACATAGACAGGTTCGTTCGGGCAACTGAAATAACCTGCCAAGACATGATTGTGGTTGGTGGCCGATACAAGGCCGCCGATCTCCCGAGCCAGGGGCCCCGTGCCGAGCACCAGGACACGGCGTGCAAGACCGGGATGGTAAAGAGAAACCCGGCAGAACAAATGCCACAGGATCTGCAAAGAACCCCAGATTACCAGGGCCATGGCAAGGAGCCCCCTGCCGATGGTCAAGTCAGGCGCAAGATAGAAGATGGCTGAGAGAATCAGAAAGGAGACACTGAGGGAAATCGCTGAGTGGGCGATGCGCTCCCTCAGTTTCATATCCTTGTCGACATTATAGAATTCAACCATGAACGAGGAGAAGATGACGGCAAGCACCAAAAGCACGAGTTGGACAGCTCCCGCGAGACTCAGGAAACTTTCCATGCCCGGTATGGTGCCGAACCTGACCAGGTAGGCGATTCCCAATGCCAGGACCGTACAGACAATATCGCCGGTTATGAGCAGGATGACCATCTTCTTCATAGCTTCTTGTCCTCTTCTAGCGCTTCAGTTCGGCAAGAAGTTTCCTTGCCGCGGCACTTTCGGGGAATTCCCCATATTGAAGAGATTTCTGGACACTGACGCTGGCCTTTGCCCTGTCACCCATGTCACGATAAGCCATGGCAAGGTGATAGTGCACGGCGGGGTTGTTCGGAAGGAGAGAGACTGCCTTTTCGAGCACTCTGACCGATGCGGTCCTCTTGCCGTTAATCAGCAGCGCATAGCCGTAGGTATCCATGACCCCGGCGTTATTGGGTTGGAGCTTGTTTGCCCGACTGGCCAGGGACAACGCCTCTGACTTGTTTCCATATCCTTCGGCAGCAAGATATGCCAGGTTATTAAGTGCGGGTACAAAATCAGGCGCTATTTTAAGTACGGCCCGATAGATACCGGCAGCTTCTTTTTTCTTGCCCGATTGATCGAAAGCCGCTCCTTTGGCAAACAGGGCAGGAATATTCTTGGGATTCTTCCTGAGGATATCGTCATAGGCGGCAATAGCTCTGGCAAAATCCCGTTTCTTCTCGTAGATCCCGCCTAAGGCCATGGACGCCCGGAGATTGCCGGGCTCAACTGCTATGCCGCTTCTGACAGCCGAAATGGCACGGTCATAGTCTTTCTGGCTCTCGTAGATCGACGCAATAACAAGATGCCCGGCCGCAGACTTGGGGTTGGCTGCGACAACCTTCTGTGCCTGCTCCACGGCCTTGGGAATGTTTTTGGTTACCACCAAGGCTCCGATTTTCAGCGGAATCGCACGGGTCGGGGCGACCTTTTCCAGCTCATCATAGACTTTGAGGGCCTCCGCGTACTTTTTATCGGCTGCGAGAAGTCCACCCTTCAACTCCAGTAGCGCAGCATTGTTCGGAGCCCCCTTCAACCCCTCGTTTGCTAAAGCAAGGGCTTTGGGCGCCTCCTTTTTCCTGATGTAGTAGGATGCAAGAGAGAGATAGCCGACGGGGTCCTTCGTTGCCTTGGCCTTGGTATAGTAGGCGACTGCCTCCTGCGCCTTCCCCTCCGATTCGCTGATGGCACCGAGGCCGATCAACGCCTTGAGGTTGGCCGGATCACGCTTCAGGATCTCGTTGAACAAGCCGGCTGCGCGCCCATTGTCCTTTTTGCTGATGTAATAGGATGCCAGGTTGAAGGAAGCCGGGAGATATGCCTGATCGACTTCCCGCGCCTTTTGAAGATACAAAATGCCATCCTTCTCCCGCTTGTCGGCGAAGGCGGCAGCGGCCATTGTATTGTAGAGAGGAGCATCCTGCTTGCCTCCCCTCAGCCCCGCCCTGAGCACCTCGATGGCACGGGCCTGTTTGTTCAGGCGCATGTAGTAGCTTGCCAGCAGATACCGGCTATTGAGAACATCGGGAGCGACCTTCACTGCCGTTTCAAGCTCTTCCTCGCCTTCCGCCCTCTTTCCGCGCGCCAGGTTAACGATCCCCTTCTTCATGTGGGCACCGACCAGCTTCGGCTCAAGCTCGATCGCGCGGTTGAGCTCCCTGACTGCCTCGTCAGTCATCCCCTTGGCAATGTAGGCGCTGCCGAGGACGTTATGGGCAAAGGCATTCTTGTCGTCCAGCTCAATGACTCGTTTGGCCTCGGTGATGGCATCATCGGTGCGTTTCTGCTGAAGCAGAACCGTCGCGGACATGAGCCGGGCCTGCAGATGCTTCGGGTTGAGGTCAATCACTTTGCGGAACTGGCTCAGGGCGCTCTCAAGATCGTTGCGTTGATAGTAACTCAAGCCCAGATAGTAGTAGGCACCGGGATTTTGATAGTTTTTCACGACACCTTGAAGTTCGGTGATTGCCTGGTCGTAGTTTTTCCTGGTATAGAGAGCAATCCCCTTAAGTTGGTGTCCTTCCGGCCGTTTGGACGCTTTCCTGATCAGGTCATCGGCAAGGCGTTCAGCCTTGTCCACTTCACCCTTGCTGATATGCATCATGCCAATCCTGAAGGCCGCATTGGCATCATCGGGATCCGCCTGCATGATCTTTTGGTAGTATTCAAGGGCCTTTTCACTGTTGCCGCGATATCCTTCATAGAAGGCGGCAAGATAGTATGCTTTGGTGTTTTTAGGGTCTTTCCGAACGATCTCGTTGAGGAGCCCCATCCCTTCCTGCTCCCGCTTCGTCGCCAGATAAACCTTTGCCAATTGCAGCATTGCCGAAGCACGGGCAGGTTCAGCCTGGAGAGACTCCTTCAAGTATTTCTCGGCCTCATCGAACATCTTCTTTTGGCCGTAGCTCGTGCCAATCACTTCCAGGGCATCCGCCGATCCGGCCCGTGCGGAGAGATACGCCTTGGCCTCAGCTATTGACTCGTCAGGCTTGTTGATTGAATTGTAGAGTTTTGCCAGATCAAGCCTTATCTCCGGATTGGACGGATTTTGCCGGAGTGCTTTCTGGAACTCTTTTTCCGCCTGTTCGAATTTGCCCACTGTCATGTAGGCCTTCGCAAGCTTGTAACGGGCGTCGAAATAATTTTGATCTTTTTCAACGGCATTTTTCAGAAGAACAATCGCTCCATTGGCGTTGCCCTTGTCCAGTTCCTTAACTGCCTCGGCGTAGAGCTCTTCCTTCGTTTTCCCCCCACAAGCGGAAAGAGTCGCCACAATAAGACAAATCAGTGCAATACGTCTGTTAAACAATGCTGTATCCTCCCTGACCAGCATAAGTACCGGTCATCATTTGTCGTACGACAGATGTAAACTTTTTGTAATCAAGAGGTTTGATCATGCAGATGGAATTTTCAAATCCCTCGAGCGCAGAGAGGAGATCCTTGCTGATATGATCCGTCAGGACAATAATTGGGAGACTGAACCGGCAGATATCCTCAAAGAAACATGATCCGTAAGGGTAACTCGCTATTACTAACCCCACGCCATCATTGCACACCGTTCGCGACTCGAGGCTTTCGTGGGGGATAGTTTCCGCACGATACCCCTCTGCCTCAAGAATTGCGGAACAGACCCGAGAGAAGCCGGCCTCGTCAATTATTAAAATCGTTTCTCGTTCCATGCCCAGCAATGGAGCAATATGGATACCTAATGGAAGCGTTTTATAAAATTATCTTTATTGGTCGTTCCATAAATACTTTTATCATACTGTATTTATTACAATTATTAATTGCAGCAATAAGTGCAAATATTTAGCACAGCATCCCTCAGGGTTTAAATTCACACGGTCGATCATAAATGGAACGACGGTCACTGCTCCCTTTGGAAACACTTATTTGCTCCAGCACAGAAAATAAAAAAAAGGTGTATCCAAAAGATACACCTTAAATACAAAACCGTAATTAACCGTTAGTTATCATCGTTAGTTATTGTATCCATCGGAAACACTCTTCTAACTCACCCTCAAAAAACCTCCATTTCACCAAGTCGCTTGTAGAGAGCCTTTCGAGAAATTCCCAGCATTTTGGCCGCATGCGACTTATTCCCACCGCTCTCTTCCAATGCCGCCAGTATTGCCGCCTCTTCGAGT